>NZ_JBHVSQ010000008.1:0-109847 GCF_042885055.1 Isoptericola sp. NPDC058082
GTGGCGGGCAGGGGGCCCAGGTCCCCGGGTGCTCCGCGCAGGCGGCCGCGGGCGCGCAGTTCGCCGGCGGTGCCGGCGGGTCGGGCTTCGAGGCTGGCGGTGGTGGTGGCGGCGGCTGGTTCGGCGGTGGTGGCGGGCCGTGCCAGCCGGTGGGGGGAACCGGCCAGAACGGGTCGGGCGCCGGCGGCTCGTCGTACATCGCCTCGCAGGTCACGGACCGGCGGAGCGAGGCGGGCGCGAGCGGCGCGCCCGCCGGGGCCAACGCGATGCCGGGCGGCACCGGTGACCCGGCGTACGGGTTCGCGGCGAACGTGGGGATCGGCGGGATGACGCACGCCGACCCGCAGGCCGGCGGCGCCGGGATGCTGGTGCTGCAGTGGGAGCTGCCCGCCCCGGTGATCACCGCGCCCGCGGACGGCACCCGCGCGGCCGAGGCGGCCCCCACCATCACCGGGACCGCGGGCGGCGGCAACACCGTCACGGTGGCCGACGGCCCCGGCGGCACGACCGTCTGCACGACCACCGCCGCGGCGGACGGCACCTGGACCTGCACGGCGTCCACGCTCGCCGACGGCGCGCACGACCTCGTTGCGAGCCAGTCCAGCGGCGTCGCCGGGGACGACTACCCGGCGAGCCGGGCCGCCACCTACACGGTCGACACGACGCCGCCCGCGACACCGCGCATCACCGGCCCCGCGACCACCACGGACCCCGGTGCCGCCGTGACCGGGCGCGGCGGGGTGGGCAGCCTGCTCACCGTCCGGACGGCGTCGGGCGACGTCGTGTGCGGGCCGCTGACGGTGCCCGCCGGGGGAGCCTGGAGCTGCACGCCCGACCCGGAGCTGGTGGTCGGCGACAACCCGCTCGTGCCGTCGGCGGCCGACGACCTGGGCAACACCGCGACGGGCGCGGAGTACGTCGTGACGGTCGAGGAGCCGCCGACGCCCACCCCGACGCCGACACCCAAGCCGACGTCGCCACCGGCCCCTGTACCGACCTCCGCACCGACCTCCGCGGCCCCGCCCGGCCCCGATCCGGTCGCCCCGGCGCCGCCCGGTGCGGCGCCACCGGTCCCCCCGCGCCCCGTGCAGGCTCCGCCGTCCGGCACGACGCCCGACGAGCCGGACGTGCAGGCCCCGCCCGAGCGGCCGGACGACGACGCCGAGGAGGACGAGCGCGTCGAGGACCCGCCGGTCACCGCGCCGGAAGCGCCGGCGCCCGTGACGGCGGACGAGCCCGTGGGGTTCGACGTCCAGATGCGTGCCGGCGAGATCCGCCGCGGCGAGGTCGGCCGCTTCGATGCCACGCTCGGCCCCAACCCCACGGACGAGACCGTCACGCTGACCCTCACCGGGCGGGTGGGCCCGGGGTTCGTCTACCGCTCGGTGCAGGTGGACCCGGAGGCCCCGTGCGACGTCGCGCGCTCCACGTTCTCCTGCACGATCGCGTTCGAGCCGGGGGCCTCCGCGCAGGTGACCATCCGGCTGCTCGCCGACTCGCTCACGGCGCCCGAGCTGGCGCGCCAGCAGCTCGCCGTCGCCGTCGGGGACGCCGCCGGCGCGGGGTCGGGTCCCGGCGGGGCCGTCTCCGCGACGACCGCCGCCCTGGCCACCAGCACCACCGTCACGACGCGCGTCGCCGACGACGAACCCACCGACACGCAGGCGCTGGCGGCCGCGATCACCGACCAGCCGGGCTCGTTCCTGATCCTGCTCACGCTGCTGCTGTACGCGCTCGCCGCCACCGTCGCCCAGCGGCGACCCGGCCGACCCACGGAGGAACCATGACCCATCAGGTCGAGGAGCTGCTGGCCGAGGACGACACCCGGCCGCCGCCGCGCAGGCGCCGCAACCCCGCCCCGCGGATCCTCGCGGTGGTCATCGGGCTCCTGGTCGTCTACTACGTCGTGATCGCGCTGTCGGGCACGCTCCACAGCACGACGGGGGTGGAGATCACCGGGCAGCAGGAGATGGCGGGCGAGGACTACCTGACGCTGCAGATGAGGACGCAGGACGTCAGCCTCACCAACCGTTACATCGAGGCCACCGTGCTGCCCGTCCCGCACGGCGAGTACGTGGGCGACCGGGCGGGGGAGATGTCGCAGAACCTGCGCATCGAGATCGTGTCGGGAGGCCAGACGACGTCCGTCGTCACCTATCCTGGCGAGTCGATCCTCGACCCGACCACCGTGACGCTGGCCCTCGACCGCGGCGACACGTTCTACCCGTGGGATCGGCCGTTCTCGAACTTCCAGGTGAGCGTGCAGAACGACGAGACCGGCGCCGACGTGCCGTTCGAGCTGACCATCGAGAACTCCGCGCGGCCGTGGGTGCTCGCCGCGACCGTCGGCGAGCCGGAGGTGCAGGACGGGGTCTCCGTGCTGCCGGTGACGCTCGACGGCAACCGGGACGCCCTCAGCGTCACGCTGGTCGTCTTCTACCTCCTGGCGATCCTGCTCACGACGCTCATGGCCGTCGTGACGATCGGCAGCGCGATCCTCAAGAGGCAGCTCGAGTTCGCCAACGTCATCTGGCTCTCCGCCACGATGCTGTCCTTCCCGGCGCTGCGCTCCGCGATGCCCGGCGCGCCGCCGATCGGCACCGCGCTCGACTTCGTGGTGCTGTTCCCGTGCATCTGCATCGTGGCCGCCATGCTCGTGTGGACGGGCGCACACCTGCTGTGGCGCGAGTCCAGGGTGCTGCGCGCACGCGAACTCGACGACGGGGACGAGGTCGAGGACGGGTAGGCGACCGTCAGGGCACCGGGGCGACCGCGACGTCGCCCGGCGACGGCCCGGTGAGGCGTACGGGCGAGGCGACGAAGAGCGCCGCCGCGAGCAGTGCGAGCACGGTCCCGGCGACGCACCACCGGGTCACGACCGTGGACGTCCGGGCCCGGAGCGTGCGGCGCGCGAGGACGACGACGCCGAGCCCGGCGAGGCCGCCCGCGGTGTTGACGACGACGTCGGTGACGTCCGAGCTCCCGACGGCCAGCACGTACTGCGCGACCTCGAGGAGCGCGCTCGCTCCCGCGAGCGTGGCCGCCGCACGCCACCACGGCCACGACGGCGCGAGGAGCCCGAGGTAGACGCCGAACGGCAGGAAGATCACGAGGTTCAGGACGAGCTCGACGGGTTCGCTGGCGCCCGCGTGGGCGGTGGCCGCGAACGGCACGAGCTTGACGACGCGCTGTCCCGCCTCGCCGGTGAACGGCACGTCGAGCTTCCACAGGACGGTCCAGGCGACCAGGGCGAGGTACGCCGCGAACAGCAGGGGCAGCAGGAGCCGCGGGCGCGGCACGGGGGCGGTCATCGCCCCAGCCCACACGACGCCATGTTGCGAGAGCGTATGCAGAACGCGAGCCCGCCGGTCACGGCCGGGAGCGCACGCTCGACGCGCGGACCGTGAGCGTCGGGTCGAGCAGCAGGCGGTGCGTCGGGCGGCGGTCGCCCTCCGTGAGCCGGGCGACCATGGTCTCCACGGCGAGCCGGCCGACGTCGTACGTCGGGGGGCGGACGGCGGTGAGGGGCGGGTCGCCCAGCTCGGCGACCTCGTCGTCGTAGGCGACGATCGCGAGGTCGTCGGGCACCCGGACCCCGTGGTCCTGGCAGTACTGCGCGAAGGTCAGCGCGAACGGGTCGGAGTGCAGCAGCAGGGCGGTGGTCCCCGTGCGGCGGAGGTCGTCGAGGGTCGACGCGAGGCGCTCCGCGCGGCCCGGACGGTCGAAGCCGTCGCTGTGCCCCACGACCTGCTCCTCCGGGTCGATCCCCAGGGAGCGCAGCGCGTCGCGCCACCCGCGGCCCACGGCGCGCGACGTCGTCGTCCCCGCGATCGACAGCAGCCCGATGCGGCGGTGCCCCTGGGCGTGCAGGTGCCACACCGCGGTCGCGGCGCCGGACGCGTGGTCGGACACCACCCACTCCAGGCGCCGGAACGGGCTGATCTCCGGTGGCCGGCGGTCGGCGAGCAGCACCGGCGTGCGCAGCCGGTCGAGCCAGCCGAGGAGCTCGCCACCCCGCGGCCCGTCCAGCGTGGGGGTCACGACGAGCCCGTCCACCCCCGCCTCCGCGAGCCGCCGGCACTGGAGGCGGTCCTCGTCGGGGTCGTAGGCCGTGGTGCGGATGACGAGCCTGACCCCGGCGCGCGCGGCGGCGGCCCGGGCCCCCGCCACCACCCGGGGGAAGTAGTAGTCGAGCTGCGGGACGACGAGCCCCACGGTCAGTCGTGACCCGCGGGCGGTGGGCTCGGGCGTGGGGGAGGGGGCGACGCCCGCGGACGGCTCGGGCAGCGCGGCGCCGCCGTGCACGCGGACCAGGAGCCCCTTCGCGGCGAGCGCGTTCACGTCGCGCCGCACCGTCATCGCGGACACGCCGAGCTGGGCGGCGAGCGCGCCGACCGCGACGGTCCCGCGGGTGCGCAGCTCGCGCATGATGTGCTCGCGCCGCGCGGTGCCGGACGCGGGCCCCGTGGTGGGTGGCAAGGGTGCCTCCTCGGCGCGGCGGAACTGCCTGTTCGAGTGTGTTCATTTCTAGCCGATGTGCGAGCTCTCCGTTCGTCGCTGTCCGAGACTCGGGCACGTCCGTGCCGACGGAGGCCGACGAACAGGAGTCGAGATGACCGTGCGAACGCACACGCAGGAACCGGTGACGGCCGAGCTCGACCGGGGCGCGCTCGACTTCACGCCCTGGCGTTTCTGGGCCGACGCCGACGACGGGCAGCGGGAGCGTCAGCTCGCCCTGCAGGCGGAGCTGGGCCGCGGGCGCGGGTACGTCCTCGGCGAGCGGTGCTTCGTGTCGGAGCAGGCGTCCGTGACGAACGAGGTCCTCGAGCTGGGCGACCGCACCTACGTCGCCGCCGGCGCCTACGTCAGCGGCACGCTGCGGGCCGGCCGCGACTGCAGCCTCAACCCCTACACGGTGGTGCGGGGCGACGTGCGGCTCGGCGACGCCGTCCGCATCGGCTCGCACACGTCCGTGCTCGGCTTCAACCACTCGATGGAGCCGGAGCCGGAGGTGCACCGCCAGCCGCTGACCTCCGCGGGGATCACCGTCGGGGACGACGTGTGGATCGGCTCGCACGTCGTCGTGCTCGACGGCGTCACCGTGGGGGACAAGGCGGTGTTGGCGGCCGGGGCGGTCGTCACCAAGGACGTGCCCGCGGGGGCGGTCGTGGGCGGCAACCCGGCGCGGCTGATCCGCTGGCGGGTGCCGCCGGCACCCGCGGCGCGGCCCGGCGGCGGCCTCGCGCAGGCGGTGCGCGACCTCGGCGCCACGGCCCGCGAGGAGGCGCGCGCGCTGCTCGACCGGTGCTGGGACCCCGCGGCCGGCCTGTTCGTCGACGCGCCCGGCAGGACACCAACGGTCCGGGCCCAGTGCGACGCCGTGGAGATCGCCGACCTGCTGCTCGGCGGCCCTCCGCCGCAGCTGCCGGCCGAGGAGCAGGTCGCGCGGCTGCGGTCCTGGCAGGACCCGGTCACCGGGCTCGTGGGCGAGCTGGTGGGCGGGCTGGTGGGCGAGCACGGTGACGACCTCGCGCCCGCGACCCCGCGGCCGGGCCTGTTCGACCCCGCCGCCGGCTACCACGTCCTGTCCGTCGGGTACGCGCTCGACCTGCTCGGCAGCGCGTTCCCGCACCCGGTCGCCGTCGTGGCGGACGCGACCCCGGGCGAGGTGATCGCCGGCCTGGAGCGGCAGGACTGGCGCACCGGCGCGTGGTCGGCCGGCCACTGGGTCGACATCCTCGGCACCGCGATGCACTGGAACCGCCGCGCCGGCGTCGCCGGCTCCCCGGGGGCGCAGGAGGCCCTCCTCGGGTGGCTGCTCAGCCGGGCGGACCCGCGCACGGGCATGTGGGGCCAGCCGGGCGGGGCCGACGGGCTGCTCCAGGTCGTCAACGGCTACTACCGCGCGTCGCGGGGCACGTTCGCGCAGCTCGGGCTGCCCGTCCCCTCGCCGGAGCGCGTGATCGACACGGTGCTGGAGCACGCCCGCGACCCCCGGTTCTTCCGGCCGGAGCGCCACAACGCGTGCAACGTGCTCGACGTCGCGCACCCGCTGTGGCTCACCCGGGGCACCGGCCATCGCGGCGACGAGGTCGTCGAGCTGGCGAGAGGGCTCCTCGGGCACGCGCTGCGGCGCTGGTCGGCCGGCGAGGGGTTCGCCTTCCAGGCCGCCCACCCGTCCACCGCCGGCGCCCCCGCGACGGCGCCCGGCCTCCAGGGCACGGAGATGTGGCTCGCGATCGTGTGGCTGCTCGCCGACCTCGCGGGTCTGTCCGACGAGCTCGGCTACCGGCCCCGCGGGGTGCACCGGCCGGAACCCGTCGATCGGTGATCGGTGACGGGTCCCGGCCGGTCGCGGCTCAGGGCACGCGGTACCCGGCGGCCCGGAACAGCTCGTACCACTCGGCCCGCGTGAGCGGGAGGTCCGAGCCCTGCGCCGCGCCCGCGACGCGCTCCGGCGTCGTCGTGCCGAGCACGACCTGCATCCCCGCCGGGTGGCGCGTGATCCACGCGACCGCGATCGCGATGGGCGGCACGTCGTACTTCGCCGCGAGGCGGTCGATCACCGCGTTGAGCTCGGGGTAGTCGTCCGAGCCGAGGAACACGCCGGTGAAGAACCCGGCCTGGAACGGCGACCAGGCCTGCACGGTGATGTCGTGCAGGCGGCAGTAGTCGAGGATGCCGCCGCCGTCGAGGGTGAGCGACTGGTCCTCGCCGGCCATGTTGGCCGCCACGCCCTGCGCCACGATCGGCGCGTGCGTGATCGAGAGCTGGAGCTGGTTGGCGACGATCGGCTGCCGCACCGAGCGCTTGAGCAGCTCGATCTGGCCGGGCGTGTGGTTGGAGACGCCGAAGGAGCGCACCTTGCCGGACGACTCCAGCTCGTCGAACGCGCGGGCCACCTCGTCCGGCTCGACGAGCGCGTCGGGGCGGTGCAGCAGGAGCACGTCGAGGTAGTCGGTGCCGAGCGCCGTGAGGGAGCCCTCGACGGACTCGACGAGGTGCTCGTACGAGAAGTCGAAGTACGGCCCCTCGCGCACGATGCCGGCCTTGGACTGGATGGTGAGCTGCTCGCGCTCGGACGGCGTCAGCTGCATGGCCTCGGCGAAGCGGCGCTCGCAGCCGTGCAGGTCGTCGCCGTAGACGTCGGCGTGGTCGACGAAGTCGATGCCGGCGTCGCGGCCGGTGCGGACCAGCTCGCGGACGGCGTCGTCGTCCAGCTGCTGGATGCGCATGAGGCCGAGCACGACGTTCGGGACCTGGCGGCCGGTGGGGCCCAGGGGGACGGTTCGCATGGATCCTCCTCGATCGGGGGAGAGGTGGGTCGGTGGGTGCGGTGGGGTCAGGAGCCGGAGAGCTCGGCGAGCTCGTCGGCGGTGAGGACCAGGTCGACGGCCCGGGCGGAGTCCTCGATGCTCGCCGGTCGTGACGCCCCCGGGATGGGGACGACGACGGGCGCGAGCGCGAGCTCCCACGCGAGGGTGACCTGCTGCGGGCTGACGCCGTGGGTCTCCGCGACGCGGCCGAACGCGGCGTGTGCGGTGCCGACGTCGCCCGCCCGGCGGATCCCGCCGAGCGGCGACCAGGGCAGGAAGGCGATGCCGAGGGACGCGCAGTGCTCGAGCTCGACCAGGCTGGAGCGGAACGCGGGCGAGAACTGGTTCTGCACGGACGCGAGCCGTCCGCCGAGCACCTCGTTCGCCTCGTCGATCTGCGCGACGTTCGCGTTCGAGATGCCGGCCTGGACGATGACGCCGTCGTCGAGCAGCTCGACCAGCGCGCCGATCGACTCGGCGTAGGGCACGGCGGGGTCGGGGCGGTGGAGCTGGTAGAGCCCGATCGCGTCGACGCCGAGGCGTCGCGCGGACTCCCGGGCGGCCTTCTTGAGGTGCTCGGGGCGTCCGTCCTGGCTCCACGACCCGTCGCCGGGGCGCAGGTGGCCGCCCTTGGTGGCGACCAGGACGGCGGACGCGTCGCCGCCCCAGGAGCGCAGCGCGCGGGCGATGAGCTCCTCGTTGTGGCCGACCTCGTCGGCGTGCAGGTGGTAGGCGTCGGCGGTGTCGATCAGGGTGACGCCCGCGTCGAGCGCCGCATGGATCGTGGCGACCGAGCGTGCCTCGTCGGGGCGGCCCTCGATGGACATCGGCATGCCGCCGAGCCCGATCGCGCTGACGGTCTGGGTTCCGATCGTGCGAGCTTCCACGGCTCTCCTTGTGTCGTCGGTGCCTCCGACGATAGGAAGAGGGCTGTTGATGAGTCCAACAACTGGACGTCATGGGTTTCAGCACCGGGAGCGATCAATGGAGCTGCGGCAGATGGAGTACCTCGTCGCGGTGGCGGAGGAGGGCCACTTCACGCACGCCGCGGCGCTCTGCGGCGTCACGCAGTCCGGCCTGTCCGCCGCGATCCGCAACCTCGAGCGCGAGCTCGGGGCCGACCTGTTCGCGCGCACCACGCGGCAGGTCGCGCTCACGGACGCCGGGCGGGCGCTGCTGCCGTTCGCGCGGCGGATGCTCGCCCAGGCCGCCGCGGGCCGCGACGCCGTCGTGCGGGCGAGCCACCAGCTCTCGGGCCGGCTGCGGCTCGGCGCCGAGCAGTGCCTCGGCGTGGTCGACGTCGCGCCGCTGCTCGAGCGGTTCCGCCTGCGCTACCCGCTCGTGGACGTCCAGTTCACCCAGGCCGGATCGCGCGAGCTCACCGCGCAGGTGCGGGCGGGCGACCTCGACGTCGCGTTCGTCGCGGCCACCGAGCACCTCGGCTCCCTGCGCCGGCTCGAGCTCGGCCGCCGCCCGATCGTGCTGCTCACGCACGCGACCGATCCGCTCGCCTCGGCCCCCGAGGTCGCGTGGGAGGACCTCGTCGACCGCGACTTCGTCGACTTCCGGGAGCAGTGGGCCATCCGGCGGCTCGCCGACGACGCGTTCGGCGCCCGGCACCTCGAGCGCCGGGTGCGGATGAGCGTCGACGACGTGCACACGCTGCTCGACTTCGTGCAGCGCGGCCTCGGCATCGCCGTCGTCCCGCAGCACGTCGCGACCAAGCCGCAGGCCGCGGGCCTCGCGGTGCTGGAGCTGCCCGAGCGCGGGACGCCCGAGTGGGTGGTCGCCGCGATCGCGGCGCCGACGGCCGAACCGACCGCCGCCCGCCTGCTGGAGCTCGTCGGGGAGGCGAACCTGGCGGTGGCGCAGCCGGCCTGAGCCGGCGGTGCCCACAGGTCAGGGCTTGCGGGCGGTGCAGCGGAAGCGGACCTGCGTGACGTCGACCGGGCCGGAGCCGTGCAGCTCCACGAGCCGCTCGACCTGCGTCGCGACGTCGAACCCCGGCACGGTCCACGGGGTGAGGGCGAGAAAGGCGACCACCGCCTCGACGTCGGCGAAGCGGAGCCGCCCCCGCCACTCGTCGGCGGCGTCGACGGTCAGCCCCGCCCGCTCCAGGTCAGGGCGCGCACGGTCGAGGCGGACGTGCGGGTAGAGGGGCTCCGCACCGAACGCGTCGCGCAGCTCGAACGCGTCGCGCCCGTCCACCTGCTGGGTGAGGAACGCGCCGCCCGGGGCCAGGACGCGCGCCACCTCGGCGGCGTCGTACGCCTCGTGCCGCGCCATGAGGACGTCGACGGAGCCGTCGGCGAACGGCATCCGCGGGTCCGCCTCGGCGTCGTACGCCAGCACCGGCACGCCGTAGGGCGCGAGCCGCTCCCGGGCGACCGGCTCGTTCGGCGCCCAGCCCTCCGTCGCGACGACCGTTGCCCCGGACCCGGTCGGCAGCCGGTCCAGCAGCACGGACAGGCGCTCGCCGCCGCCCGTCCCCAGGTCCACGACGGTGCCTCGCCCCGCGTGCTGCATCGAGGCGAGGCAGTCGGCCTCGAAGTCCCACGGCGGGTCGTCGGAGGTCGTCGCGCCCGCGAGGGCGGCGAAGTCCCAGCCGACCATGGTCGTGCGGCGGTACAGGTCGACCAGCCTGGTCACCAGGTCGTCGGCACGGGCGTCGGCACGGTCGTCGGTCATCCGGCGAGGCTAGCCACGCACGCCCGCGAGCGCGCCGCCATTTCCCCGGTAGCGTCGGCACCGCCCGAGAGCCGGGCCGAACGAGGAGGTCACCGTGCGCGTCGCCGTCCTGGACGACTACCAGCGGGTCGCCCACCGCTTCGCCGACTGGGCGAGCCTGGGGGCCGAGGTCGACTTCCTCGACCGCCCGCTGCCCGACGACGACGCACTGGCCGCGGCGCTCGCGGGGTACGACGTCGTCGTCGCCCAGCGGGAGCGGACGCCGTTCACCGCCGCCCGGCTGGCGCGCCTGCCCGACCTGCGGCTCCTCGTGACCACCGGGCGGCAGAACGCGGCGATCGACCTCGACGCGGCACGCGAGCGCGGCGTGGTCGTGTGCGGCACGGAGTCGCCGGCGAACGCGACGCCCGAGCTCACCTGGGCGCTGGTCCTCGCCGTCCTGCGACACGTGCCGGCCGAGGACCGCGCGATGCGCGAGGGCGGGTGGCAGCACACCGTCGGCGGCGACCTGGAGGGTCGACGGCTGGGCATCGTCGGGCTCGGGCGCATCGGCGCGCGCGTGGCGCGGGTCGGGCGGGCGTTCGGGATGGACGTCGTCGCCTGGAGCCAACGCCTCGACCCGGCGAAGGCCGAGGAGGCGGGGGTGCGCGCCGTCGCGAAGGACGAGCTGTTCGCGACGTCGGACGTCGTCACCGTGCACTACAAGCTGAGCGACCGCAGCCGCGGCATCGTGGGCGCCGACGACCTGGCCCGGATGAAGCCGACCGCCGTGCTCGTCAACACCTCGCGAGGCCCGCTCGTGGACACGGACGCCCTGCTCGCCGCGCTGCACGACGGCCGCCTCGGCGGGGCCGGGCTCGACGTGTACGACGTCGAGCCGCTGCCCGCCGACCACCCGCTGCGCTCCGCTCCGCGCACCGTGCTCACGCCGCACCTCGGGTACGTCACCGAGGCGACGTACCGCACCTTCTACGGCCAGGCCGTGGAGGACGTCGCCGCCTGGGCGGCGGGCGCGCCGGTACGGGTGCTGACGTAGGCGTCAGACCGACATGCCCGCGCTGTCGAGGGTCGCGGTGCCCGTGGAGAAGACGGTGAGCAGCCCGCCGAACACGAACAGCATCGCGAACACGACGTAGAGCACCGCGAGCGACGTGAAGATGATCGACAGCCACAGGCCCCACTTGCCGAGCGGGTTGTCGACGCCGGCCTTCTTCGACTCCGACAGCGCCATCGCGGACACGACGATGCCCGCGGGGGAGATGACGAAGGCGAGGATGAAGCCGACGATGCCCATCGTGCGGCCCGGAGGCTCCGGGGCGTAGGCCGGGTACGCCGGGTATGGCGCCTGGGGGTACTGGCCCTGGTACTGGCCCTGGGGGTGCTGGCCTGGTGCGGCCGGGTAGCCCTGCTGCCCGTACGCCTGCTGCGGGTAGGGCTGCTCGGCGTAGCCGGGCTGGGGCTGCTGCTGGCTCGGCTCCTGGTACGGCTGGCCGGGCTGGTACGGATCGCTCACCGGCACAGTCTGACGCAGCGCGGGGTGCAGGTCGAGGGCGCCGTCAGCCCGGGACGGCGCGGGCGTAGCGCGCCGCCAGCACGCGCAGGTGCTCGACCAGCTCGGGCGGTCCGGTGACGTGGAAGTCGAGGCCGAGCAGGCCGATCCAGACGGCGACGACCTCGGCGCTGTCGCCGCCGGTGACGAGCACGGACCGCCCGTCGGGCAGGGGCTGCACCGTGCCGACGGCGGGGTTGATCCGCGCCAGCACATCCTGCGCCGGCGCGTCGACCACGACGCGCGCGTGGAACGCCCACCCCGTGCGCGCGACCTCCTGCACGACGAACGTGGTGAGGTCGCCGGGGAAGGGCGCCGGGGCGAACCGTCGCCCGCCGGGGGTGCGCAGCCGCAGCCAGTCGACGCGGTAGGGCGCCCAGGCACCGGTGGCCGGGTCGCGGGCGACGAGGAACCACCGCTGCTGCCACGCGACCAGGTGGTGGGGCTCGAGGTCCAGCGGCTCGCCCTGGTAGTCGCAGCGCACGCCCTGGTGGTCGCGGATCGCCGCGGCCAGCGCGGTCAGCTCCTCCGGGTCGACCTCGGGCTCGTCGGTGTACGGGCCGGTGTTCGCCGGGCCGGCCGTCGACGCCGTCCGGAGCGCCGAGACCTGCCGCCGCAGCCGGTCCGGCAGCACCTGCTCCAGCTTGGTGAGCGCGGACTGCCCGGACTCCTCGAAGCCCGCGGTGCCGGTCGCGGCGCGCAGCCCGACGGCGACGGCGACCGCCTCGCCGTCGTCGAGCAGGAGCGGGGGCAGCCGCGCGCCCGCGCCCAGCCGGTAGCGCCCGCCCGGGCCGCGCACGGCGTGGACGGGGTAGCCCAGCTCCCGCAGCCGGGCGACGTCGTTGCGCACCGTGCGGCCGGTGACGTCGAGGCGCTCGGCGAGCTCGGCGCCCGACCAGTCGGGACGCGACTGGAGCAGCCCGAGCAGGGCGAGCAGCCGTGCGGACGTGGAGCCCATCGTGACCTCCGGGAGGGTCGCCGGGGACGTGCCGAGAACACGTCGGAACTCGTCCAGAGTAGAGGAAAGAACCCTTCCTGAACCGTTCCTATCGTGGGGTTCAGGAGCAGGGGCACGGGCCCCGCTCACGACCTCGGGAGAACGCCATGAACGCCATCCGCCTCGAGACCAGCCCCTTCACCGTCGCCGTCCCGCAGGCCGACCTGGACGACCTGCAGCAGCGCCTCGAGCGCACCCGCTTCGCGCCGGCCGCCCCCGGCGACTCGTGGGAGTACGGCACCCCCGAGTCGTACCTGCGCGACATGGTCGAGCGCTGGAAGGCCTTCGACTGGCGCGCCGTCGAGCGCCGGCTCAACGCCTTCCCGCAGTTCACCACCGAGATCGACGGCCAGCCGCTGCACTTCCTGCACGTGCGCTCGCCGCACCCGGACGCCACGCCGCTGCTGCTCGCCCACACCTACCCCGGCTCGGTGCTCGACCACCTCGACATGATCGACCCGCTCGTCGACCCGGTCGCCCACGGCGGGCGCGCCGAGGACGCGTTCGACGTCGTCGTGCCGTCCATGCCCGGCTTCGGGTTCTCGACGCCGCTGGTGGGCGAGGGCTGGACGATGGCGCGCGTCGCGCGCACCTACGACGCGCTCATGCGGGGGCTCGGCTACGACGCGTACGGCATCCACGGCAGCGACGGCGGGGCGATGGTCTCGCGCGAGCTGGCGGTCCTCGACCCCGAGGGCTTCCTCGGGGCGCACGTGCTGCAGCTCTTCTCGTTCCCGTCCGGCGCGGAGGGGGAGATGGACGGGTTCGGCGAGAAGGAGTTCGCGGCCCTCGGCCACCTCCAGTGGTTCCAGTCGGTCGGCGGGTACAACGTCATGAACGCGTCGCGCCCCCAGACGATGGCGGCCGGCCTGGCCGACTCGCCGGTCGCGACGCTGGCGTACCACGAGCTCTTCGAGAGCTTCGGCAACGGGACGTCGCTCGTGCGCCCGGAGCAGGTGCTGGCCCAGGCCACGCTGTACTGGCTGACCAACACCTATGCGACGGCCGCGCGGTACCACTACGCGGAGCAGCGCTCCGGCGCCGAGCCGGTCGTGAGCACCGGGCGGATCGGCGTCGCCGTCTTCAAGGACGACTTCCAGACGATCCGGGCCCTCGCCGAGCGCGACAACGCGCGGATCGAGCACTGGTCGGAGTTCCCCCGCGGCGGCCACTACGCCGCCCTGGAGGTGCCCGACGACGTCGTCGCCGACCTGCGGGTGTTCTTCGGCTGAGCCGGCCGGACCGTCACTTCGGCAGGCAATGGATCTGTTCGGCAGGGCGACGTGCCGAACAGATCCACTCCTTGCCGAGCAGATCGTCGTGGTGGAATCGACGGGTGTCCACGCGACCCCGCACCCCGCTCGACCTGGTCCCCCGGCGCGTGCGCGTGCACGCCGTCACCGAGCTGACCGGCACGCTGCGCCGCACGACGTTCCGCGACGTCCACGGCGCGGACCCCGGCGCGCCGACGTCGCTCGCGGCGCTCCGGGCGCCCGGACCGGAGGACCACGTCAAGGTCTTCCTGCCCGACCCCGCCACCGGGGAGCTGCACGCGCCGGTCCTGGCCGCGGACGGCGGGTTGCAGCGCCCGACCGGCGTCGTCTCCATCTCGCGGGACCTCACCGTGCGTGCCGTGCGGACGGTCGACGGCGCGGCCGAGGTCGACGTCGACTGGGTGCTGCACGGCGACGAGGGGCCGGCGTCCGCCTGGGCGGCGCGGGCGGCGGCGGGCGACGAGGTCGTGCTCGTCGGGCCGCGCGGCAGCGTGGGCGTGCCGGACGGGATCGGCCGGCTGACCCTGGCCGGCGACGAGACCGGCCTGCCGGCCCTCGCGCGCTGGGTGGCCGCCGTCGGGGCCGACGTGCCGGTGACCGCGATCGTCGAGATCGGCGACGACGTCGAGGAGGACGTCGTCGAGGGGGAGCTGGGGCGCGCGGACGTCGAGATCCTCTACCGCGCCGACGGCCCCGGCCAGCTCGCGGAGGCCGTGCGCTCGCTCGGCGGGCTGGAGCCCGACGAGCTGTTCGTCGGGCTCGGCGAGGCGGACGACCTCGTGCCCGTGCGCCGCCACCTCCGGCGCGAGCTGGGGCTGCCCGCCGAGCAGGTGCACGTCTCCGGCTACTGGCGGCGCGGCACGGTCAACCTCGACCACCACCTGCCCCTCGACCCGAGCGACCCGGACTGAGCCGGCGAGGAGTCAGGCTGCGGCGCTCTCCGTCTCGCCGCGCAGGGCGTCGATCTGCTCCTGCAGCGTGGACAGCAGGTCGGCGACCTTCTCGGAGCCGCTCTCCCGCGCCTCGTCGGTCACGTGCTTCACCTCGGCGGACGCCGCCTCGAGCGCCACCTGCGCGTCCTCGAGCGCGACCACGGCGCCGTCCTGGGACTGCTCGGCCCGCGCGAGCGCGTCGCGCGCCTCGTCGGTCGCGGCCTGGGCGGAGGCCATCGCGTTCGTGACGTCGGTGCGGAGCTCGTCGGGGATACCGGTCACCTGCTCCTCGATGCGCTGCAGGTCGGAGTCGATGGCCTCCGCCTGGCTCTGCGCGTCGGCGATGAACTGTTCGACGTCGGCGGGCGCGGAACACGCGCCGAGCATCATCGCGAGGGCGAGGAGGCTCGCCGCGGCGAGACGGGTCGTCGTCTTGCCCTTCGTGGTGCTCGTCGTCGCTGACGTCATGGCCACGATTCTGCCCTGCCAACCTGAACATTCCCTTAAAGGGCCGTGGAGATCTTGCACACAGGTGGCCCTCCCGGCTGACCAGGACGGCAGCGCCGCGCGGCGGCAGGATGACGCCATGACCGCGCTGACGACGCCCGAGCTGACGGACCTCTACACCGACCTGCACGCCCACCCGGAGCTCGGGTTCGCCGAGCACCGCACGGCCGGGATCGTGGCCGACCGGCTGCGCGGCTGGGGCTACGACGTGCACGAGGGCATCGGCGGGACCGGCGTCGCCGGGGTCCTGGTGAACGGCGCCGGGCCGCGCGTGCTGCTGCGCGCGGACATGGACGGGCTGCCGGTCACCGAGAGGACCGGCCTGCCGTACGCGTCGACCGAGGTCACGACGGCCGCCGACGGCCAGGAGACCGGCGTCATGCACGCCTGCGGCCACGACGTGCACGTCACCTGCCTGCTCGGTGCCGCGGCCGAGCTCGCCGCGCGCCGGGGCGAGTGGTCGGGCACGCTCCTGCTCGTCTTCCAGCCGGCGGAGGAGCTGGGCAACGGCGCGCGGGCCATGCTCGACGACGGCCTGTACGCGACCGTCGGCGGCGCACCCGACGTCGTGCTCGGCCAGCACGTCATGCCCACGCCCGCCGGCGTGGTGAGCGTGACCCCGGGCGTCGCGATGTCGGCCACGGACTCCCTGCGGATCACGCTGCACGGCCGCGGCGGGCACGGGTCGATGCCGGAGACCACCGTGGACCCGGTGCTCATGGCCGCGGCCACGGTGCAGCGGCTGCAGGGCGTCGTGTCCCGGGAGGTCGCGGCGGGCGACTCGGCGGTCGTGACGGTCGGCGCGATCCGCGCCGGGACCCAGCCGAACATCATCCCGGACCGGGCCGAGCTGCTGGTCAACGTGCGGACCTTCACGGAGCCGGTGCGCGAGCGTGTGCTCGGCGCGATCCGTCGCATCGTGGCGGCCGAGGCCGCCGCCTCGGGCGCCACGGAGGAGCCCGACGTCGAGACGATCACCACCTTCGCGGCCATGGTCAACGACCCCGAGGCGGCCGAGCGCACCCGGCCGGTGCTGGCCGCCGCGCTCGAGGGGCAGCGGGCGCTGATCGAGGCCGTCGGCGGCCGGCCCGTCGTCCTCACCCTGCCGCCGATGGCGGCGTCGGAGGACGTCGGCGAGCTGGCCACCGACGCCGGGGCGCCCCTCGTGTACTGGTTCCTGGGTGGCTTCGACCCGGCCCGGTTCGCGGGCGTCGACCTGGCGGCCGGCCGGCTCCCCGAGGGCGTCGCGTCCAACCACTCGCCGTTCTTCGCCCCCACGCCCGAGCCGACCCTCGACCTCGGCGTCGCGACCCTCGTCGCCGCCGCCCAGGAGTGGCTGGACTGAACCGCTCGATGCTCCTCGGGTGGGTCAGCGCGCGCCCAGGCGGCGGCTGATCTCGGCGGCGGCACGGCCGGCCGCGGCGGCGAGCTCGTCGCGCCGGGCGGCGTCGACGTCGTCGGACCAGAACGTCAGCGCGACCCCCGCCACGGGGTGGCCGGTGTGGTCGAGCGCCGCGTGGGCGACGGACGCGAGGCCGGTCGTGACCTCGCCGTCCTCGGTGGCGTGGCCGCGGCGGCGGGTGTCGCGCAGCACCTCGCGCAGGTCGCGCAAGGTGCGCGGCCCGACGCCGGTGCGGTCGGCGAGCGCCGCGGCCGACGGGAACAGCGCCCGCACCTGCGGGGCGGGCAGCAGCGCCAGCACCGCGCGCCCGCTGGCCGTGAGGTGGCTGGGGAGGCGCACGTCGACGTCGGTCACGAGGCTGGGCCGGTGCGGGGCGCGCTGCTCCACGAGGTACAGCACCTCCCGCCCGTGCAGGACGGCGAGGTGCGCGCTCTCGCCCGTCGTCTCGACCAGCCGCGCGACGACGGGGCGCGCCAGCCGGGCCAGGGGCGCCTGCCGCGCGTACGCCGAGCCGAGCGACAGCGACGCCGTCCCGAGGCCGTACCGGTGCTCCTCCGGCAGGTGGGTCACGAAACCCTCGTCCACCAGTACCGACAGCAGGTGGTAGACGGTGGACCGCGGCAGGGCCAGGTGCTGCGCGACCGCCGCCGCGGGGACGGGGCCCGCCTGTGCGGCCAGGTACGTCAGCACCCGGAGCGTGCTGCGCGCCGCGGGGACGTCCGCCATCGTGCGCCCCTCCTCGAACTACCTCGGCGAGAACGGAACTACCTCGGTGCGGTAGGCGTCTGGGATCTCAGACTGAACCTCGCCGGAACCCGTGTCCAACGAGGCATCGACGGTGTGTGCTGGCCGCATGACCGTCACCACCACCCGTGCCGTCGTCGAGCTGAGCGGCGACCCCCTGACCGTCGACGCCGTCGTCGCGGTCGCCCGCCACGGCGCGCAGGTCCACCTCACCGACCGCGCGCTGGCGGGGATGGCCGCGAGCCGCGCCGTCGTCGAGGACCTCGCCGACGACGCGCGCCCGCACTACGGCGTCTCCACCGGCTTCGGCGCCCTCGCGCGCCGCCACATCCCCACCGACAAGCGGGCGCAGCTGCAGCTCGGGCTGGTGCGCTCGCACGCCGCGGGCAGCGGGCCCGAGGTGGAGCGCGAGGTGGTGCGTGCGCTGCAGCTGCTGCGGCTGGCCACCCTCGCGACCGGCCGGACGGGAGCCCGCCCGGTGGTCGCGGAGACGTACGCGGCGATGCTCAACGCCGGCATCACGCCCGTCGTGCACGAGTACGGGTCGCTCGGCTGCTCCGGCGACCTCGCGCCGCTGGCGCACGTGGCCCTCGCTGCGCTCGGGGAGGGGCCGGTGCGAGGAGCGGACGGCGAGCGCGTCGACGCCGCCGAGGCGCTCGCGGCGGCGGGGATCGCGCCGCTGGAGCTGCGCGAGAAGGAGGGCCTGGCCCTCATCAACGGCACCGACGGCATGCTCGGCATGCTGTGCCTCGCGCTCGACGACCTGCACCGCCTGCTCACGACGGCGGACGTCGCCGCGGCGTCGAGCGTGGAGGCGCTGCTCGGCTCGGACGCGCCGTTCGCCGAGGACCTGGTGGGCATGCGGCCGCACCCGGGGCAGGCGGCGTCGGCCGCGAACCTGCGGGCGCTGCTCGCCGGGTCGCCCGTCGTCGCGAGCCACCGCACCTTCGACGCCGACGGCCGCCCCGAGTGCACCCGCGTGCAGGACGCGTACTCGCTGCGCTGCGCGCCGCAGGTGCACGGCGCCGCGCGGGACACCGTCGAGCACGCGGCGTCGGTCGCGGGGCGCGAGCTCGCGTCGGCCATCGACAACCCCGTCGTCACCGTGGACGGCCGGGTCGAGTCCAACGGCAACTTCCACGGCGCGCCCGTCGCCTACGTGCTGGACTTCCTCGCGATCGCCGTGGCCGACGTCGCGAGCATGAGCGAGCGCCGCACCGACCGGTTCCTCGACGTCGCGCGCAACGAGGGACTGCCCGCGTTCCTCGCGGACGACCCGGGCGTCGACTCGGGCCTGATGATCGCCCAGTACACGGCCGCCGGGATCGTCTCGGAGCTCAAGCGGTTGGCCGCGCCGGCGAGCGTCGACTCCATCCCCTCGTCGGCGATGCAGGAGGACCACGTGTCCATGGGCTGGGCCGGGGCGCGCAAGCTGCGCCGCGCCGTCGACGGCCTGGGCCGCGTGCTCGCCGTCGAGCTCATGACCACCGCCCGCGCCCTCGACCTGCGCTGCACCCCCGAGACGGGCCTGGCGCCCGCCGCGGGCACCGGCGCCGTGCACGCGCTGCTGCGCACCGCCGTCCCCGGGCCCGGGCCGGACCGGTTCCTCGCCCCCGAGATCGACGCCGTGACGCGGCTCGTCGCCGACGGCGAGGTCACCGCCGCCGCGAGCGCCGCCGTCGGCCCGCTCCGCTGACCGCCCCGAACGACCTCCCGAAGGAGACGACGATGTCCCACGCCATGTCCTACGACCGGGGGACCCCCGTCCCCGTCCGTGCGCCGCGCGGCACGACGCTCACCGCCCGCAGCTGGCAGACCGAGGCGCCGCTGCGGATGCTCATGAACAACCTCGACCCGGAGGTGGCGGAGCGCCCCGACGACCTGGTCGTCTACGGCGGCACCGGTCGCGCGGCGCGCGACTGGCCGAGCTTCCACGCCATCGTGCGCACGCTCACGACGCTGGGCGAGGACGAGACGCTGCTGGTGCAGTCCGGCAAGCCGGTGGGCGTGCTGCGCACGCACGAGTGGGCGCCGCGCGTGCTCATCGCGAACAGCAACCTCGTGGGCGACTGGGCCACGTGGCCGGAGTTCCGGAAGCTCGAGGCGCAGGGCCTGACGATGTACGGCCAGATGACGGCCGGGTCGTGGATCTACATCGGCGCGCAGGGCATCCTCCAGGGCACGTACGAGACGCTCGCCGCGGTGGCCGCGAAGCGGTTCGGCGGCACGCTCGCCGGGACCCTCACGCTCACCGGCGGCTGCGGCGGCATGGGCGGCGCGCAGCCGCTGGCCGTCACGCTCAACGGCGGCGTGTGCCTGGTGGTCGACGTCGACCGGTCGCGCCTGGACCGGCGGGTGCGCGAGCGCTACCTCGACGAGGTCGCGGACGACCTGGACGACGCCGTCCGGCGCGTCGAGGCCGCGAAGGCGGAGCGCCGGGCGCTGTCCGTCGGCGTCGAGGGCAACAGCGCCGAGGTCGTGCCGGAGCTGCTGCGCCGGGGCGTCGCGGTGGACGTGGTCACGGACCAGACATCGGCGCACGACCCGCTGTCGTACCTGCCCGTCGGCGTCCCCGTCGACGAGTGGCACGACTACGCGGCCGCCAAGCCGGAGGAGTTCACCGACCGGGCGCGCGAGTCGATGGCGCGGCACGTGGAGGGCATGGTCGGCTTCCTCGACGCGGGCGCGGAGGTGTTCGACTACGGCAACTCGATCCGCGACGAGGCGCGCCGCGGCGGCTTCGACCGGGCCTTCGACTTCCCGGGCTTCGTCCCCGCCTACATCCGGCCGCTGTTCGCGCAGGGCAAGGGTCCGTTCCGCTGGGCCGCGTTGTCCGGCGACCCGCGCGACATCGCCGCCACCGACCGGGCCGTGCTCGACCTCTTCCCGGACGACGACCACCTGCACCGCTGGATCCGCGCCGCCCAGGAGCGCGTCGCGTTCCAGGGTCTGCCCGCCCGCATCTGCTGGCTCGGGCACGGCGAGCGCGACCGCGCGGGGCTGGCGTTCAACGACCTCGTCGCGTCCGGCCAGGTGAGCGCGCCCGTCGTCATCGGGCGCGACCACCTCGACTCCGGCTCCGTCGCCTCCCCGTACCGGGAGACGGAGGGGATGGCCGACGGCTCCGACGCCATCGCCGACTGGCCGCTGCTCAACGCGCTCACCGCCGCGTCGTCGGGGGCCACGTGGGTGTCGCTGCACCACGGCGGAGGCGTCGGGATGGGGCGGTCGATCCATGCCGGGCAGGTGTCGGTCGCGGACGGCACCGACCTCGCGGCGCAGAAGCTCGCGCGGGTGCTCTCCAACGACCCGGGGCTGGGCGTGCTGCGGCACGTCGATGCCGGGTACGAGGACGCCGCGGCCGCCGCGTCGCGGGGCGGGCTGCGCGTGCCGATGCGAGAGTCGTAGGCATGCGCGAGGTGGAGCACCCGGGCGGGTCGCACCCGGCCACGCTGATCCTGGGGATCGGCGAGCTGACGACCAACGACCCGTCGCTCGGCGACGCCGGCGACCCGACCGGCCTCCTCCGCGACGCCGCGCTGCTGCTCGACGGCGGCCGCGTGGCCTGGGCGGGCCCGGAGAGCGCGTGCGCCGACGGCGTGGAGCAGGCGCTCGGCCGCGCGCCGGACCGCGTCGTCGGGGTGGACGGGCGCGCGGTGGTCCCCGGCTTCGTGGACTCGCACAGCCACCTGGTGTTCGCCGGCGACCGGTCCGCGGAGTTCGAGGCGCGGATGGCCGGCCGCCCGTACGCGGCCGGCGGTATCCGCACCACGGTCGCGGCGACGCGGGCGGCGTCGGACGACGCGCTGCGGGCCGGGCTCCGCCGGCACGTCGACCAGGCGCTGACGCAGGGCACCACGACCCTCGAGACCAAGAGCGGCTACGGGCTGAGCGTCGCCGACGAGGAGCGTGGCGTGCGCCTCGCGCGGGAGATCACCGACGAGGTGACGTTCCTCGGCGCGCACGTGGTGCCGCCCGAGTTCGCCGGCGACGCCGGAGGGGCCGACGCCTACGTCGACCTCGTCGTCGGGGACATGCTCGCCGCCTGCGCCCCGCACGCGCGCTGGGTGGACGTGTTCTGCGAGACGGGCGCCTTCACGCCCGAGCAGTCGCGTCGCGTGCTGGAGGCCGGCGCCGCCGCGGGCCTCGGCGTGCGCGTGCACGCGAACCAGCTCGGCCCGGGGGAGGGCGTGCGGCTCGCCGTCGACCTGGGCGCCGCCGCCGTCGACCACTGCACGTACCTGTCCGACGACGACGTCGCGGCGCTCGCGGGCTCGTGGTCGGGGTCCGGTGACGCGCAGGGGACCGTCGCGACGCTGCTGCCGGGCGTCGAGTTCTCCACCCGCCAGCCGTACCCCGACGCGCGCCGCCTCCTCGACGCCGGCGCCGTCGTCGCGCTGGCCAGCGACTGCAACCCCGGCTCGTCGTACACGAGCTCGATGCCGCTCATGGTGGCGCTCGCGGTGCGGGAGATGGGCATGACCGTCGCCGAGGCCGTCTGGGCCGCCACGTCCGGCGGTGCCCGCGCCCTGCGCCGCGACGACGTGGGGCACCTCGCGCCCGGCGCCCGCGCCGACGTCGTCGTCCTCGACGCCCCCAGCCGCACGCACCTCGCCTACCGCCCCGGCGTCCCGCTGGTGCACGGGGTGTGGCACGCCGGCCGGGAGGTCGTGCACCCGCCGAGGTAGCTCCCTCCGTGCCGAGGTAGTCCAGATCCTCGCGAGGTAGCTCCCTTTCCGCCGAGGTAGCCCCGTTCGTGGGGGATAAGGGATGTTTTGTCCCTTGAGTCCGAACTACCTCGGCACGGATCGAACTACCTCGGCGAGAACCTGACTACCTCGCGAGGATCTGGACTACCTCGGCGGGAAGGGGGCTACCTCGGGCGGAGGGCGACGCCGGCGAGGACCTCCAGCACGCAGAGGGCGGCGAGGCGGACGGTGCGGCCGTCGGGGGCGTCGGCGGTGGCGTCCACCTCGGCGAGGTCGACGGAGCGGACGCGCGGGTCGGCGGCCGCGGCGCGGACGAGGGCACGCAGCTCCCAGGCGGCGAGCCCGCCCGGCACGGACGCGGGGCAGCCGGGGGCGACGGAGCGGTCGCAGACGTCCACGTCGACGTCCAGGTGCACCGGCCCGCCCGCGGCGCCGGCGACGTCCAGGGCCTCGCGGACGACGTCGGCCAGCCCGGCGGCGCCGTTGCCGCGGGCGCGCAGGTCGTCGAGCGTCACGACCGTGATCCCCAGGTCGCGCGCCCGGCGCGCGTAGGCGGCGCTGTTGGCGAAGTCCGCGATGCCGACCTGGACGACGCGCGCCGGGTCCAGCCCGGCCTCGACCAGCCGCCGCACCGGCGAGCCGTTGGAGACGCCGTCGCGCAGGTCGTAGTGGGCGTCGAACGTGACCAGCCCGGCCGTCGGGAGGTCGTCGCCCCACGCGCCGAGGGCCACCGGCACGGTGAGCGCGTTGTCCCCGCCCAGCGCGACGACGGCGCGGGCGCCCGCCAGCGCTGCCCCCACCGCGGCCCGCGCGCGGGCCTCGCCCTCCGGGCCGTCGGGCTCGTCGACGTCGCCGTGGTCGACGACGTCGAGCTCGCCGAGGTCGACCGGCATGCCGTCCGGCCCGGTGATCAGCGCGGGGCTGTAGCGGCGCAGCGCGTCGCGCACCGCGGCGGGCGTCGCGTGCGCGCCCGTCGTCGACACCGAGGTGCGCCAGGTGGGGACGCCGACCAGGGCCAGATCGGTGCGCGAGCCCGTCGGTGCGGGCCAGCCGCCCGCGCGGGGCCAGAGCGGGTCGTGGGGCAGGGGAACGGAGGTCACCTGCCGACCGTACGACCACGATGAGGTGCCTCACATACCCAGGGCATCTCCTGTGATTCGTGGTGGGTCGCTGCTAGGGTGCGATATTCGTAGGTTCGATACCTTCGTTCGATCATGTCGATCATTCGATCGCCTGATCCTCCCCTTCCTCGATCGTGCATGGAGCTCCCGTGACCGTCAGCGTCCCCGAGAGGACCGACCTCACCGCGCGTCTCGACGTCGACTTCCGTCGCGTCGCCAGTGCGCTGTGTCGGTGAACCCTCCGCGTCGCTGACCGCGCGCTGACCGTCGTCGCCGCCGACGACGCCCCGCGACACGCACCCGCCCGAGAGTCACGGGCCCGTGGCGTGTCACCGCACCTCCGTGCATCCCCCCGATCACCCGGACGGCAGCGTGCTGCCGCCGTCCACACCCCGGCGCCCTCCGGCGCCCGAGGCGAAAGGTTCCTCCCGTGTCCTCCGCAACCAAGGTCCCCGGCGCGCAGCCGCGCGAACGCAAGGGGCTGCGCTTCCCGTCGTTCTCGGTCCAGATCCTGCTGGGCCTCGCGCTCGGCGTGCTGCTCGGCTGGCTGGCGCTGTCCCTCGGCCCGCAGGCCGACGGCGAGACGCCCAACGGCCTGACCACGACGCTCGACACCATCGGCTCGTCGTTCGTCACCCTGCTCAAGGCGATCGTGCCGCCGCTGATCTTCACGGCGATCGTCGCGTCGATCGCCAACCTGCGCACCGTCACGAACGCGGCCCGCCTGGCCGGTCAGACGCTGCTCTGGTTCGCCATCACCGCCGCGATCTCCGTGGCGATCGGCATCGGCCTGGGCCTCGTGTTCCAGCCCGGCCACAACACCACGCTGTCGGTGGCCGACGGCGCGGAGCCGTCCAGCACCGGCACCTGGATGGACTTCCTCAACGGCCTCATCCCGACCAACGTGCTCGGCCTGGGTGCCTCGACGTCGGTCGAGGCCGGCGCCGACGGCGCGCTGAGCGCCGAGACCGGCATCAGCTTCAACGTGCTGCAGATCCTCGTCGTCGCGCTGGTCATCGGCATCGCCGCGCTGAAGTCGGGCGCCAAGGCCGACCCGTTCCTCGCGTTCAACAGGTCCGCGCTCTCCATCGTGCAGAAGGTCCTGTGGTGGATCATCCGCCTGGCGCCGCTGGGCACGATGGGCCTCATCGGCAACGCCGTCGCCACCTACGGCTGGGAGTCGCTGCGCTCGCTCGCCTCGTTCTCCGTGGCGATCTACGTGGGGCTCGCCCTCGTGCTGTTCGTCGTCTACCCGGTGCTGCTCAAGGCCAACGGCCTCGGCGTCGTCGCCTGGTTCAAGGGCGCGTGGCCCGCGATCCAGCTCGCGTTCGTCTCCCGCTCGTCGGTGGGCACGATGCCCGTGACGCAGCGCGTCACCGAGCGCAACCTCGGCGTGCCGAGCGAGTACGCGTCGTTCGCCGTGCCGCTGGGCTCGACGACGAAGATGGACGGTTGCGCCTCGATCTACCCGGCGATCTCCGCGATCTTCGTGGCGCAGATCTTCGGCATCGACCTGTCGGTGACCGACTACCTGCTCATCGCGTTCGTGTCCGTGGTGGGCTCCGCCGCGACCGCCGGCCTCACCGGCGCGATGGTCATGCTGACCCTCACGCTGTCCACCCTGGGCCTGCCGCTGGCCGGCGTGGGCCTGCTGCTGGCCGTCGACCCGATCCTCGACATGGGCCGCACCGCGGTGAACGTCGCGGGGCAGACGCTGGTCCCGACCATCGTCGCCAAGCGCGAGGGCATCCTCGACCTCGAGCAGTACCGCGCCGCGTCGTCGGAGCACCTGTTCGACGAGGACGAGGCTGAGCAGGACGGGGTGCAGGACGGCGTGCAGGACGGCGGGCAGGACGGCGCCCGCGAGCCGGTCGGCGCCGGCGCGAAGGCCTGACGCCCCGCAGCACGTGACGGAGGCCCGGCAGGGGACACCTGCCGGGCCTCCGTCGTGTCCCGGGACGGGCTACCGCAGGAGGTCGGCCGCCTCGACCAGCCCTGCGCACGGGATCGCGAGCACGTCACCGCGCCGCAGGTCGCGGGGCAGGCGGACGATCGGCCCGCCGCGGCCCGGGGCCGGGTGCACGGTGAACGGGCGCAGCGGCTCCGGCGACGACCGGCCGACGAGCCGCGCGCGGTCGAGCAGGACGGCGCACCCGCCGAGGTCGGCGTCGAGCCAGGCCTGCCGCGCGTCGTCCCCGAGCCTGGGGACGGCGTCCACCACGTGCGCCAGCACGACCGTCCGCGGCGCGGCGTCGCCCCAGTAGCGGTCGACCCGCGTGACGTCCGCGCCCACCGGGACGTAGACGCGCGGGGTGGGGTAGTGCTCGGCGAGCCGGGCCAGGCTGGTGCGGTCGACGAGCACGTCGTCGCCGGTGAGCTCGGTGCCGTCGGGCCACCCCTCGAGCGCTGCGTGCCGGGGGTGGACCAGGGTGGTGAACAGCGTCGTGAGGCTCATGCCTCCGGTCTACTGCGGCTCGGGCCCGCGGGACCCGGACCTCACGGAACGCATACGGGGACGGGGCCGATCCTCACGACCGTCCGCCGTCCGGGTCGAAGCGGTACCCCATGCCCGCCTCGGTGACGAGGTAGCGCGGCGCGGCGGGGTCGGGCTCGAGCTTCTTGCGCAGCTGCGCGACGTACAGGCGGAGGTAGCCGGTGTCGGTCACGTGCTCGGACCCCCAGATCTCGGTGAGGAGGGTCTGGCGGGTGACCAGCTTGCCGGGGTTGCGCACCAGGCGCTCGAGCATCTGCCACTCGGTGGGCGTGAGGCGCACGTGCTCCGACCGCCCCTCGCGGTCGCGCGTGACGCTGTGCGCGGAGAGGTCCACGGTGACGTCGCCGAACCGCACCACGGGGTCGGAGTCCTCGTGCGCCACGCGCCGGGTGAGGGCGCGGATCCGGGCCAGGAGCTCCTCGATGGAGAACGGCTTCGTCACGTAGTCGTCCGCGCCGGCGTCGAGCGCCTCGACCTTGTCCGCCGCGCCCGTGCGCCCGGACACCACGAGGATCGGGGCGTCCGACCAGCCGCGGACGGCGTGGATGACGTCGATGCCCTCCAGCTCCGGCATGCCCAGGTCGATCATGAAGACGTCCGGCCGGTGGTCGATGGCGCGGGCGATGGCCTGCGTCCCGGTGGTCGCCGTGACGATCTCGTACCCCTGCGCGGTGAGCGTGATCCGCAGGGCGCGCAGGATCTGGGGGTCGTCGTCGGCGATGAGGATCTTCACGGGGCGCTCGCCTCCGGCTGGTCGGGCTGGTCGGGCTGGTCGGGGTCCTCGGGGTGGTGCGTCGTCCCCGCGGCGGGGAGCGCGACGACCATGGTGAGGCCGCCGCCGGGGGTGTCCTCCGGGGTGAGCGTGCCGCCCATGCCCTCGACGAACCCCTTGGACAGCGCGAGGCCGAGCCCCAGGCCGGTCGTGTTGTCCGTGTCGCCGAGCCGTTGGAAGGGCACGAACACGTCCTCGCGCCGGTCGGCGGGGATGCCGGGGCCGTGGTCGACCACCCGGATCTCGACGGTGCCGGCGAACGTGCTGGTGGAGACGCGCACGCGCCGCCCGGCAGGCGAGTGCCGCAGCGCGTTGGCCAGCAGGTTCACCAGCACGCGCTGGAGCAGCACGGGGTCGGCGGCGACGCTCGGCGCGGTGAGGTCGAGGTCCAGCTCCACCTCGCCGGGGCCGACGCCGAGCTCGTCGAGCGCGGGCAGCACCACGTCGGCGGTCTCGACGGGCGCCGTCGAGACGGCGAGGACGCCCGCCTCCAGGCGGCTCACGTCGAGCAGGTCGGTGATGAGGGTGGCCAGGGCCGTCAGGCTCTCGTCGGCCGTCTCCAGCAGCTCGACCCGGTCCGCCTCGCTCAGGGCGCCGCGGGCGGAGCGCAGCCCGCTCACGGCGGCGGCCGCGGAGCTGAGCGGGCGGCGCAGGTCGTGGCTCAGCGCGGACAGCAGGGCGCTGCGCACGCGGTCGGACTCGGCGAGCTGGTCCACCTCGCTCGCCACCTCGGCCAGGTCGCTGCGCTCCAGCGCGGCCTGGAGCTGGACCGCGATGACGTGCAGCAGGCGGCGCTCGGAGGCCGCGAGGTCGCCGCCCGACAGCTCGAGGACGGCGCGGTCGCCGACGTCGATGGTGGTGCGCGGGCCCGCCGGGTCGTCCTCGCCGTCCGCGGCCAGCACCGTGCCGCCGGCGACGAGCCGCGCCCCGGCGAGGCCGAACGCCTCCCGCGCCCGGCTCACCAGCGCCTGGACGGCGTCCTGCCCGCGCAGCACGCTGCCGGCGACCGTCGCCAGCACCTCCGACTCGGCCGCGGCCCGGTGGGCGGCGCGCGTCGTGCGGGCGGCGCGGTCCACGACGACGCTCACCAGCACGGCCGTGACGACGTACAGGACGAGCGCGACCACGTGCAGCGGCTCGCCCACGGTGATGGTGTGGATCGGCTCCACGAAGAAGTAGTCGAGCGTGATGCCGGACAGGATCGCGGCGTACACCGCGGGCCCCGCGCCGCCGACCAGCGCCACCACGACGACGAGCAGCTGGTAGGCGAGGACGTCCGAGACGATGGACTCCGCGCTGCGGAGCGTCACCAGGCCCCACGTCAGCAGCGGCCCGCCGAGGATCGCGAGCAGGAAGCCCGCCAGGCGACGCTTCGCCGACAGCGCGCCGCCCATCCGGGGCAGGCGGGCGCGCCCTCCGGCGGCGGCGTGGTTGACGATGTGGACGTCGATGTTGCCGGCCTCGCGCGTCACGGTCGCGCCGATGCCGGGCCCGCTCAGCGCCGCGGCGACCCGGCCGCGGCGGGAGACGCCGATGACGAGCTGGGTCGCGTTGACGCCGCGCGCGAACTCCACGAGCGCCGTCGGGACGTCGTCGCCCACCACCTGGTGGTAGGTGCCACCGAGCTCCTCGACCAGCATCCGCTGCCGCGCGAGCGCGCCGGGGGTCGCGCCGCGCAGCCCGTCCTGGCTCGTGACGTGGACGGCGAGCAGGTCGCCGCCGGCCGACCGCGCCGCGATCCGCGCCCCGCGCCGCAGCAGCGTCTCGCCCTCGGGGCCGCCGGTGAGCGTCACGACGACGCGCTCCCGGGCCTCCCAGGTGGAGTCGATCCCGTGCTCGGTGCGGTAGTGCTGCAGCGCCGCGTCGACCTCGTCGGCCAGCCACAGCAGCGCGAGCTCGCGCAGCGCGGTGAGGTTGCCGAGGCGGAAGTAGTTCGACAGCGCCGCGTCCACCCGCTCGGCCGGGTAGACGACGCCGGACGAGAGCCGGTCGCGCAGCGCCTGCGGGGCGAGGTCCACGACCTCGATCTGGTCGGCGGCGCGCAGCACGGCGTCGGGGATGGTCTCCTGCTGCGCCACCCCGGTGATCTTCTGGACGACGTCGTTGAGCGACTCGATGTGCTGGATGTTGACGGTCGAGAGGACGTCGATGCCGGCGTCGAGCAGGGCGTCGACGTCCTCCCACCGCTTCGCGTGCCGCAGGCCGGGGGCGTTGGTGTGCGCCAGCTCGTCGACCAGCGCGACCTCCGGCCGCCGCGCGAGGACGGCGTCGAGGTCCAGGTCGGTGAGCTCGACGCCGCGGTGGGTGACCGTCGCGCGCGGCACGACGTCCAGCCCCCGCGCCATCGCGGCCGTCGCGGCGCGCCCGTGCGTCTCCACGAGCGCGACCACGACGTCCCTGCCGTCGTCGCGCAGCCGCTTGCCCTCCTCGAGCATGGCGTAGGTCTTGCCCACGCCCGGCGCCGCGCCGAGGAGGACGCGCAACCGTCCGCGAGCCATGCTCACCTCCCGAGCTCGGCCGTGCGCTCGTCGAGGGCCACGTTGAGCTCCAGCACGTCGACCACGGGCTCCCCGAGGTATCCCAGGGCGCGACCCTCAGTGTGCCTCGCCACGAGGGCCGTGACCTCCTTTTCCGGCAGGTCGCGGGCGGCGGCGACCCGCGCGACCTGGAGGTCGGCGTACTCCGGGCTGATGTGCGGGTCCAGCCCGGACCCGGACGCGGTGACGGCGTCGGCCGGGACGTCGGCCGGGTCCACGCCCTCGAGCGCGGCCACGGCCGAGCGCCGTTCCTCGATCGCGGCGACCAGGTCGGGGTTCTCGGGGCCGAGGTTCGACCCGGACGACGCGGCGCCGTCCCAGCCGTCGCCCGCGGCCGAGGGCCGTGGCTGGAAGTACTGCGGCAGGGGCTCGCCGTCGGCGTCGGCGAAGCCCTGGCCGATCAGCGCGGACCCGACGACGGTGCCGTCGCCGTCGCGCACGAGCGAGCCGTCGGCCTGCGCCGGCAGCACGAGCTGCCCGACGCCGGTGATCGCCGCCGTGTAGCCGACGCCGAGCAGCAGCGTGAGGGCGATCATCGCCCGGACCGCGACCCCGAGGGTGCGGCCGGTGCTGCGGGTGGTGGCGTTCATGGGTGCCTCTTCTTCTTCCTGCTCGGTCCTGCTCAGAATCCCGGGACGAGGCGCACGACGAGGTCGATGAGCCAGATGCCGACGAACGGCGCGACGATGCCGCCGAGCCCGAAGACCAGGAGGTTGCGCCCGAGGGTCTTCGACGCGTCCATGGGCCGGTACCGCACGCCCCGCAGCGACAGCGGGATGAGCAGCACGATGACGAGCGCGTTGAACACGATGGCCGACACGACGGCGGACGACGGCGAGCTGAGGCCCATGACGTTGAGCGCCTCGAGCCCGGGGAACACGCCCATGAACATCGCGGGGATGATCGCGAAGTACTTGGCGATGTCGTTCGCGATGGAGAAGGTCGTCAGCGCGCCGCGGGTGATGAGCAGCTGCTTGCCGATCCGGACCACGTCGATGAGCTTGGTGGGGTCGGAGTCGAGGTCGACCATGTTGCCGGCCTCCTTCGCGGCCGACGTGCCCGAGTTCATCGCGACGCCCACGTCGGCCTGCGCGAGCGCGGGGGCGTCGTTGGTGCCGTCCCCCGTCATCGCGACGAGGCTGCCGCCCTCCTGCTCGCGCCGGATGAGCTCCAGCTTGTCCTCGGGCGTCGCCTCGGCGAGGTAGTCGTCCACGCCGGCCTCGGCCGCGATGGCCGCGGCGGTCAGCGGGTTGTCGCCGGTGACCATCACGGTGCGGATGCCCATCGCGCGCAGCTCGGCGAAGCGGTCGGCGATGCCCTCCTTGACGACGTCCTTGAGGTGCACGACGCCGAGCACGCGCCCGGCCCCGCCCGGCGCCCGGACCGCGACGACCAGCGGCGTGCCGCCGGACCGCGCGACCCGCTCCACCGCGTCCTCCACCTCCGCGACGACCGGCGCGGAGGGAGCGCCGCCGTCGGCCAGCCACGCCATGACCGCGCTGCCGGCGCCCTTGCGGATCTGCGTGCCGTCGGGCTCGTCGAGGCCGGACATCCGGGTCTGCGCGGTGAACGGCACGACCTCGCCGGGCACCGCGGTGCTCTCGTGGCCGCTGCCCACGTCCACCCCGGCCTTGACGGCGAGCGCGACGATCGACGCGCCCTCCGGGGTGGGGTCCGCGAGGGACGAGAGGGCGGCGGCGCGCACCAGGTCGCGGGCGTCGACGCCGGCCAGCGGCAGGAACTCGCTCGCCTGCCGGTTGCCGTAGGTGATGGTGCCGGTCTTGTCGAGGAGCAGGGTCGTGACGTCGCCGGCGGCCTCGACGGCGCGGCCGGACATCGCGAGCACGTTGCGCTGCACCAGGCGGTCCATCCCGGCGATGCCGATGGCGGACAGCAGCGCGCCGATCGTCGTCGGGATGAGGCACACCAGCAGCGCCACGAGCACCGCCACGCTCACGGGGCTCGCCGCGTACGACGCGATGGGGTTCAGGGTGAGCGCCACGACGACGAACACGATCGACAGCGACGCGAGCAGGATGCTCAGCGCGACCTCGTTCGGCGTCTTCTGTCGGCTGGCGCCCTCGACGAGCGCGATCATCCGGTCGACGAACGTCTCGCCGGGCTTCGAGGTGATGCGCACGACGATCCGGTCGGACAGCACCCGCGTGCCGCCGGTGACGGCGGACCGGTCGCCGCCGGACTCGCGGATCACGGGCGCGGACTCGCCGGTGATGGCGGACTCGTCCACGGACGCGATGCCGTGCACGATCTCGCCGTCGCCCGGCACCAGGTCGCCCGCGGAGACCACGACGACGTCGCCGAGGTCCAGGTCGGCCGACGACACGTCGTCGAGCGCGGCGCGCAGGGCACCCGGGTCGGCGGCGGTGTCGTACCCGGCGACGCGGTGCGCGACGGTCGCCGTCCGGGTCTGGCGGAGCGTGTCCGCCTGGGCCTTGCCGCGGCCCTCCGCGACCGACTCGGCGAGGTTCGCGAACACCACGGTGAGCCAGAGGAACAGCGCGATCACCGCGGTGAAGGAGCCGGGGACGACGGTGCCGCCCGAGGCCACGGGCCCGCCGAGGAACGGCTCGACGACGGCGAGCACGGTGGTCAGCGCGGCGCCGACCCACACGACGAACATCACGGGGTTGCGCCACATCTGGCGCGGGTCGAGCTTGCGGAACGCGCCCGGCAGGGCGGTCCGCACCTGGGCCCAGGAGAAGGCCCCGCCCGGCGTGCGGGAGGTCGTCGAGGACGAGGGATCGGATGACGACGGGGAGCCGGTCGCGGTGGTGAGGGGAGTGGTCAGTGGGGTGGACATGGTCAGACGAGCCCTTCCGCCAGGGGACCCAGCGCGAGAACGGGGAAGTAGGTGAGCGCGGTGAGGACGACGACGACCCCGACGAGCAGCCCGACGAACAGCGGGCGGTGCGTGGGCAGCGTCCCCGCGGTGGCGGGCACCTTGTCCTGCCGGGCCAGCGACCCGGCAAGGGCGAGCACGAGCACGATCGGCACGAAGCGCCCGAGCAGGATCGCGACGCCGAGCGCCGTGTTCAGCCACGGCGTGTTCGCCGTCAGGCCGGCGAAGGCCGAGCCGTTGTTGTTGGCGGCCGAGGTGAACGCGTACAGGACCTCGGACATGCCGTGCACGCCCGGGTTCCAGATCGACGTCGAGGTGACGCTCTCGCGCAGCGGCGGGATCGCGAAGCTCAGCGCGGTCCCCGCCAGCACGAGCGTGGGCGTGACGAGGATGTAGAGGCTCGCGAGCTTGATCTCGCGGGGCCCGATCTTCTTGCCCAGGTACTCGGGCGTGCGGCCCACCAGCAGCCCCGCCACGAAGACCGCGATGACGGCCAGCACGAGCATGCCGTAGAGCCCCGACCCGACGCCGCCGGGCGCGACCTCGCCGAGCATCATGTTGAGCATCGGGACCATGCCGCCCAGCGCGGTGAACGAGTCGTGCATCGCGTTGACGGCGCCGGTCGACGTCGTCGTGCTGGTCGTCGCGAAGAGCGTGGTCCCGACGATGCCGAACCGCGCCTCCTTGCCCTCCATCGCGCCGCCGGCGAGCTGCGGGGCGGTGCCGTTCCCGGCCGACTCGAGCGCCGTCAGCGCGGCGAACGAGGCCACGAAGATCACGCCCATCGCCGCGAGGATCGCGTACCCCTGCCGGAGGTCGCCCACCATCCGCCCGAACGTGCGGGGCAGCGAGAACGGGATCGCCAGCATGAGGAGGACCTCGACGAGGTTCGTCCACGCCGTCGGGTTCTCGAACGGGTGCGCCGAGTTCGCGTTGAAGAACCCGCCGCCGTTGGTGCCGAGCAGCTTGATGGCCTCCTGGGAGGCGACCGGGCCGCCCGGGATGCTCTGGGCCCCGCCGGCGACGGTCGTCACGTCGGTGAAGCCGGCGAAGTTCTGCACGACGCCGCCGACGATCAGCACCACCGCGCCCACCACCGAGATCGGCAGCAGGATGCGCAGGCAGCCTCGGACCAGGTCCACCCAGAAGTTGCCGATCGTGCCCGTGCGGCGGTGGGCGAACCCGCGCACCAGCGCCACGGCCACGGCCATGCCGACCGCCGCGGAGACGAAGTTCTGCACCGCCAGCCCGGCGAGCTGCACGGTGTACCCCAGCGTCTGCTCGGGGGAGTACGACTGCCAGTTCGTGTTCCCCACGAACGACGCGGCCGTGTTGAACGAGAGGTCCGGGGACGGCGCCGGCAGCCCCAGCGAGTACGGCAGCCACTGCTGCGTGCGCTGGAGCGCGTAGACGATCAGCAGCCCGACGACGGAGAACGGCAGCACGCTGCGCGCGTACGCCTGCCAGGTCTGGCCGGACCGCGGGTCGACGCCCAGGACTCTGTAGAGGCCCCGCTCGACGCGCCAGTCGCGGGGGGTGGTGTACACGGTCGCCATGTAGTCCCCGAAGGACCGGTGGACGGCGGCCAGGACGAGGGCGACGGTCCCGAGCGCGAGGACCGCCCCGACCCAGCCCATCAGAACCTCTCCGGCTTCACGAGGGCCACCACGAGGTAGACCAGCGCGGCCACGCCGAGCGCCGCGGCGAGGAGCTCGACGACGATCACAGCTTCTCCACCGCCTTCGCGATCCCGGCCACCAGCGCGAACAGGGCGATCACGCCCAGCACGTAGACGACGTCAAGCACCAGCACGTCCCCACTTCGAGTTCGACGGCCGGCCTCCGGAAGGGGGTCGGACCGGGCGCCCGTCCCGGGTGCCGACGTCGATGCAACACCTGCCGGAGGCGCCTGAGGCCCGTCCTCACGGGATCCATACGGCGCCCGGGCGCACCCTGACGGAAGCCCTACGGGCGAGGGCGCCGCCGCGGAAAAACGGGGCCGAGCGCCGGTCGGCCGTGGCAGGGTGCGCGCATGGACTCCGTCGACGACGACACCCGGGCCGCGTGGGCCATCGCCTCGCGCAAGTACACCGACGAGTACGACGACCACCTCGAGCTGGCGCGCACGGTCGAGCTGCTGCCCGTGGAGGTCGCCGTGCTGGGGGAGATCGTCCCCGGGGCCGACGTCGTGCACCCGATGAGCGGCAACGGCCTGGACGACGTGGCCCTCGCGCGCCTCGGGGCGCGGTCGGTGCACGGGCTGGACTACAGCCCGGCGCCGGTGGCGAGCGCGCAGCGCCGGGCCGACGAGCTGGGCCTGCCCTGCCGCTACACGCGCGCGACGCTCCCCGACAGCGGGCTCGACGACGGGTGCGCGGACCTCGTCTACACCGGCAAGGGCGCGCTCATCTGGGTCGCGGACCTGCCGGCGTTCCTCGCCGAGGTGCGCCGGCTGCTGCGGCCGGGCGGGTGGTTCTTCGTGTACGAGGCCCACCCGCTGGTGCCGCTGTGGGCATGGGACGAGGACGAGGCCCGGGTGCGCCCGGACCGGGGGTACTTCGAGGCGTCGCACGTCAACGACACGTTCCCCGGCCACGGCGCGGTGGAGCGGCAGCGCACGCTCGCCGAGACCGTCATGGACTGCCTCCGCGCGGGGTTCGAGATCGAGCACCTCGAGGAGCACCCCGAGCCCTTCTGGCGCCCCGACGGCATCGACGCCGCCGCCTGGGACGGCCGCGTCCCGAACGCGTTCAGCCTGCTCGCGCGGAGGCCGTGAGCACGACGCCGCGCCCGCCCCCCTGGTGGGCAGCGGGCGCGGCGGGGGGCGGTTCAGGAGGCCGCCGGCTCCTCGTGGTCGGTCGGGGTGTGGACGATGTCGTAGTAGACGTCCGCGTTCCCCTCCTCGGGGAACACCCGGTAGGTGAACTCCTCGTCGGTCAGGGTGACGATGTCGGAGTCGCGCTCGAACTGCACCTCGCCGGCGTCGTCCTTCGCGACGATGTGGCGGGTCGTGCCCTCCTCGTCGACGGTCCAGTCGCCCTGCATCTTCGGGCTGTCGTCCAGGTTGTACATCGTGAACGTGCCGTCGGCGTCGAAGTAGGCCCAGCCCACGAAGGTGCTGACGTTCTCGTCGTCGAGGGCGACGTCCTCGCCGTCGGCGTCGGTCGCGCCGGTGGTCTCCCACGCGGTCGACGCGAGCACGTCCGACGGCGTCTGCGCCTCGTCCGCCGTCGCGGCCTCGTCCGCCGCGACGGTGCCGGAGCCCGCCGCGTCGGCCTCGCCGGTGCTGCAGGCGGTGAGGGCACCCAGCGCGATCAGCGCCGAGAGGGCGATCGTGGCGGGCTTCGTCGACTTCGTGAGCTTCATGGGGGCTGTCCTTCTCTCGTGGCCGGGGCCGTGGTGCGCGTCCCGGGAGGTCGGTGCGTCGGATCCATCGTGGTTCCGGCCGCCGGCCGCCCACATCGCCTGGCGGGCTCGACGGAGATCAGCCGAACGGATGAGGCGGGAGCGCTCCGCCGGTCTGCCAGGATGTCGCCCGTGGTGAGCCATGTGGCGCGGTACCGGGCCGGGGAGCAGGACGACGTGTGGCGCGACCTGCGGGCCCTGGGCCTCCGGGTCTTCGACGAGCCGCACCGCGAGGACGCGCTCGCCGTGGCGCGCGAGATGGCGCTGCGCGCGCGACGCAACGTCGAGGTGCTGGTGGAGCGGCTGGAGGCGGACGGGTTCGCCGCCGCCTGCAACGACGACGACGCGACGCCCCGCCCTGCGCACGTGCCCCCGGGGCCCGACGCGGAGGCCCTGGCGGCCTGGATGGAGGAGGAGCTCGCGCCGTTCCCGATGACGGTCGCGGCCTGGGTGCGGCACGTCGGCGACGTGTGGCTCGTCGGGGACCACCCGCGGTGGCCCGAGAGCGTGCTGGCCGACCCGCTCGTCGTCGAGCTGGAGCACTCCACCCATGGCGGTGGCGCGCGCGGGTACTACGCGCAGGAGTGGAGCCGGTGGCGCGCCGACCCCGACCCGGTGCAGGCCTTCCAGGTCGACTTCGCCCCCGACGCGCTCCACAAGGCGAACATCAGCGGTGACGGCCCCTACGGGATCCTGCTGCCCGGCGAGGGCGTCGACGGCCGCGTGGGGCCGGCCCTCTGGTTCGTGGACGACCTCAACACCGCCTTCGCCGCCGGCGGCTTCCCGGAGGAGCTGCGCGACGAGGGCTACGTCGACCCGCCCGCCGGGCTCCGCGAGACGCTCGCCCGGGACCTCCTGCGGCTCTGAGGCCCGCAGCCGCGGGACCTCACCGGCGCGGGCGCGCAGGCACGAACCGCAGCAGCGCGCCCGGCGGCAGCTGGCCCAGCAGCCACAGGTGGGTCGACGCCACGGCCGCGATCACGGGGTAGCCGCCCGTGAGCGGGTGGTCGACGCCGAACAGCACCGGCAGGCCGTCCGGCGGCACCTGCAGCGCGCCCGTCACGCAGCCCTCGCTGGGCAGCTCGCGGGCCCGCGCGTCGGCCGTCCGGGTCAGGGGCGCGCCGTCCAGCCGGAGGCCCACCCGGTCCGAGCGGTCGGTCACCCGCCACTCCTGGTCGAGCAGCGTGGCGTGGTCCGCGAACCAGTCGTCGTGCGGGCCCCGCACGACGGGGAGCGTCGTGACCTCGCCCGGCGCGGGCAGCGTCGCCGGTTCCGGCGCCCCGACGTCGTCCACCGCCACCGCCGGGATCCCGTGCGCGGGCGTCCGGCCCCGCCCGACACCGACACCCGGGCCGGAGGCGCGCCCACCGCGCAGAGGGCTGCCCGGGGCGAGGGGGACGGGGCCCAGGTGGGCGAGGGTGTCGGTGGCGCGCGAGCCGAGCACGGGCCACGCGTCGATCCCGCCGCGGACGGCGACGTACGTGCGGTGACCGCGGGCGGGGGTGCCCAGCGCGAGCTCGTCGCCGTCGCGCAGGCGGAACGCCCGCGCCAGGGGTGCGCGGCGGGCGTCGTCCGGGTGGTCGCCGCGGTGCACGACGGCGCCCGCGTCCGCCCCGGCGAGCGCGACGACGACGTCGGCGCGGGCACGCAGCCGCAGCCCGCCGCCCACGGCCTCGACGGCGGACGCCCCGGCCGGGTTGCCCACCGCGCGGTTAGCGGCGCGCAGGCTGCGGGGGTCGGCCGCGCCCGACGCGGACACGCCGAGGTGCGCCAGCCCCGGGCGGCCGAGGTCCTGCACCAGCGCCAGCAGCCCCGGCGTCACGACCTCCAGCGCCGTGGCCGACGTCGGCGCGGCGGCCCCGGGTCGCGTCGGCGGTCCGGGCCGCCGCGCCGGGCCGGAGCTGCCCCCCTGGACCGGCCCGGCGCCCCGGACCGACTCGCGCACGGCGACGAACCGGACGCGGTCGCCGGGAGCCCACGGGGTGGGCGGGTCGCGGTCGGGGTCCCAGGTGACGATGTCCGTGCGCCCGACGAGCTGCCACCCGCCCGGGCTCGCGCGCGGGTAGACGCCCGAGTACGGGCCGGCGAGCGCCACGGAGCCGGCGGGCACCCGGGTGCGCGGCGACTCGCGCCGCGGCACGACGAGCCCGGCGTCGTCACCGGTCAGGTAGGCGAACCCCGGGGCGAAGCCGACGAACCCCACGACCCACGACGCCCCCGTGTGCCGCCGCACCACCTCCTCCGGGGCGCACCCGAGCAGCCGTGCGACGTCGGCCAGGTCCTCGCCGTCGTACACCGTGGGGATCTCGACGAGCCGCCCGCCGGCCGTCGACCCGGCCCCGTCCCCGGCCGTGCGACCGCCCGCGGACGCCCGCGCGCGCAGCTCGTCCGCGAGGCGTGCCGCGGGCAGCCGCCACGGGTCGAACGGGACCAGCAGCGTGCGCGCGCCGGGCACGGGCTGCCCGACGCCGGCGACGGGGTCGTCGCGCAGCGACGCGTCCAGCGCGAGCGCGTGCGCGAGGTCGTCCACCTCGACGAGCAGGGCGTCGTCGCGCACGGGCAGGACACGCACGGGCAGGACGCGCGCCGGCCCGCCCACTCAGGCTCCCGTCGTCGCCGGGGCGAACGGGGCGAGGGTGATGCCCGCGTCGTCGAACACCGCGCGGACCCGCCGCGCCATCGCGACCGCGCCCGGGGTGTCGCCGTGCACGCACACGGAGTCTGCGGGCACCCGCACCACGCTGCCGTCGACGGCCTCGACCACGCCCTCGGTGACGAGCCGCAGCATCCGCCGGGCCACGACGTCCGGGTCGTGCAGGACGGCGCCCGGCTCGCCGCGGGGCACCAGCGTGCCGGCGGGCGTGTAGGCGCGGTCGGCGAACGCCTCCGCGGCGGTGGGCAGGCCCGCGGCCTCGGCCGCGGCGAGGGAGAGCGTGCCCGGCAGCCCGAGCAGCACGAGGGCCGGGTCGACGGCGGCGACGGCGGCGGCGACGTCGTCCGCCACGCGCCGGTCCACGGCCGCTCGGTGGTACAGCGCGCCGTGCGGCTTCACGTAGGTGACGCGGGTGCCCTCGGCGGCGGCCAGGGCCTGCAGCGCGCCGATCTGGTAGACGACGTCGGCCCGCAGCTCGGCCGACGGGACGTCGATGTCGCGGCGGCCGAAGCCCGCGAGGTCGCGGTACCCGACGTGCGCCCCGACGGCCACGCCGCGGACGGCGGCCAGGGCGACCGTGCGCCGGATCGTGGCCGGGTCGCCGGCGTGGAAGCCGCACGCCACGTTGGCCGACGACACGACGTCGAGCATCGCCTCGTCGTCGCCCAGGGTCCAGCGGCCGAAGCCCTCGCCGAGGTCGCTGTTGAGATCGACGGTGGTCATGCGTCCAGTCTGCCGCGCGGCACCTCCTAGGGCGGGGCCGTATCACCGCGCCGGACGGTTGCTCCGGTCATGGTGTGCGGATGAGCGGTGCGTGAACTCTTGTCGCAGGGGTGGCAGGAGCGTGGAGCGTGACGCACAGTAAAGGGACGGTCCTGTCGCCCGTGTCACACGACGACCCCGGGGTGTGACAGGATCCGAGCGCTGAGCAGTGCCGATGGGGGAGGTTCGTCGTCGTGAGGTCTCCGAGGGACACCGGACGGGGCGTGCGTGTCGGCAGGTTGCTCGCGACGGCGACGGCGACGTGCGTGCTCGCGACGGGGTTCCTCGCGGCCCCCGTGGCCGGCCTCCCGTGGAACGACGGCCGCCTCCAGACCCTCGCCGCCGACCAGCACACCCCCGACGTCGGGGCCGGCAGCCCGGTGGGCGAGGGCGTCTCCGTGGGTGTGGTCGGGACGCCGACGTCGACCGGCCCGACGACGCTCCAGGAGGTGCTGGGCGTCCTCGAGCGTGCGGAGCTCGCCAGCCAGGACGCGGGCCGGAAGGTGACGCCCGCCGTGGACCAGGCCGCCGCCGAGCTCGGCATGCTGCTCAGCACGTACCTCGCGCAGCAGGCCGCCAGGTCGTCCGACCGCCCGTTCGCGGCCGCGGACGTCGAGGCGCCCTCGCCGGTGCTCCCGGCCCCAGCCACCGAGCCGGACGCGACCGAGCCGGACGCGACCGAGCCGGACGCGACCGAGCCGGAGGCGGTGGCCGTCGCACGCCAGGTCGCGATCGACCCCGCCGACGAGCCCTCCCCCCTGGCCACGGGGGAGCAGCCGGACGCCGAGCAGCCGGACGCCGAGCAGTCGGACGCCGAGCAGCCGGACGCCGAGCAGTCGGACGCCGAGCAGCCGGACGGGAAGCCGGCCGACGAGAGCGCGCACGACGGCGACGAGGTGACGTTCGACGACCTCGTCGTCGCCGCCACCCGCCTGGCGACGCTGCTGGACCCGGCGACCACGACGCTCGAGGCGGGCATCCTGCCGGCGGGGGCGGACGGCACGGTCGCCGCGCGCGCCACGCTGACGGCGAGCCTGCTCGAGGTCGTCGACCGCTACGGCCGGAGCACGGCGGGCTACGCCAACGGGCGCATCCCGACGTCGGCGCTGTGCCCGCTCGACTTCGCTCCCGGACACATGCTGCGCTGCGACGCCGCCGAGCAGCTCTCCGCGCTCAGCAAGGAGTACGAGAAGGAGTTCGGGGTGCCCATCCCGATGACCGACTCGTACCGCTCGCTGGAGCTCCAGATCCGCGTCAAGGCCACCAAGGGCTGGCTCGCGGCGACGCCGGGCACGTCGAACCACGGCTGGGGCCTCGCCGTCGACCTGGGCTACCCGATCTCCACCTTCACGTCCGCCGAGCACGCGTGGATGCGCGTGCACGCCCCGGACTACGGCTGGGACAACCCGTCGTGGGCGCGCCTCACGGGCTCGAAGCCCGAGCCGTGGCACTTCGAGTTCTTCGCCGCCGGCCCCGTGCCCGACCGGGCGTGGGAGTCCGACGACGTCGCGACCGGCGGCGGCCCGTCCCCCGCCGAGCGCGCGGACAAGGGCGCCGCGTCCGGCAAGGGCTCGAAGGCAGGGTCCACGGGCGGCTCGAAGGACGCGAAGGACACGTCCAAGGACAGGTCCAAGGACAAGGACAACGCTGCCGACGAGCCAGGGAAGTCGTCCGGCACCGACCCGAAGGGCTCGGGCAAGGGCAAGGGGTCCGACGACGGTGAGGGCTCCGGCAAGGGCGACGGCGGGTCGGGCTCCGGGTCGGAGACGCCCGCGAAGGTGAGCGTGCCGAACCTCGCCGGCGAGACGCTCGCCACGGCCGAGAAGAAGCTCAAGGCGCTCGGGCTCAAGGTGACGACGAAGGAGAAGCCGGACCCGAAGGCGCCCGAGGGCACGGTCGTCGAGACGCGGGGCGCGGGCACGAAGGTGTCGAAGGGCTCGACCGTCACTCTCGTGGTCTCGAGCGGCCCGCCGGCACCGGCCACGGTGAAGGTCCCGAACGTCACCGGGTGGACCGTCGCCGACGCGCGGGCGAAGCTCAAGGGCCTCGGGTTCGTGGTGGCCCTGGACCCGGCGGACGGCGTCGAGGACGGCGACCTGGTGGTCGCCACGAAGGGAGCGGGCAGCGCGGTGCCGAAGGGCTCGACCGTCGTCCTGTCCTGGGGCGACGCGGAGTCCGTCCCGGACGTCGCCGGGAAGTCGGTCGCCGACGCGCGGGCGGAGCTCGAGGCGCTCGGGTTCGACGTGAGCACCGACCCCGTGGAGGGTGTCGGGGACGACGACGTGGTCGCGAAGACCGTGGGCGCGGGGACGGTGGCGCTGACGGGCTCGACCGTCACGCTCGTGGTCACCGTCGACGGCTCCTCGAAGGACCCGGACGCCGAGGACACCGAGGAGTCCGCGGACGCGACGGACGCCGGGTGACGGTCGGGGAGCCCGCCGAGCCGCCCACCGAGACCCCCGGAGAGCGGCGGACGCGCGAGGCGCTGGAGGCGTCGGGGATCGCGTTCGACATCGTCCGGCACGGCCCGGTGCGCTCGCTCGCGGAGGCCGCGGCCGCGCGCGGCGTCACGCCGGCGCAGGTGGTGAAGACGATCGTCGTGCGCCGCGGGGACGGCGACTTCCTGTTCGTGCTGGTGCCGGGCGACCGCACCATCGCGTGGCCGCGGCTGCGGTCGCTGCTCGGGGTGTCGCGGCTGTCGATGCCGGACAAGGAGGTGGCGCGCGACGTCACCGGGTACGAGCGCGGCACCATCACGCCGTTCGGCTCGCTCACGGCCTGGCCGGTGGTCGCGGACTCGCGCATCCCGGAGGCGGGGCCGGTGTCGGTCGGGGGCGGTGGGCACGGGGTCTCCGCGACGGTCGACGGCGGTGAGCTGGTGCACGTCCTCGACGCCCGGGTCGCGGACGTCACCGACCTGGACGACCCTGGACCGGCGGGCCCCGCCCGCGCGGCGCCGGCCGGACCGGCGTCGACCCGCCAGGATTGAAAGGATGCTGGACGAATCCGCCTGACGGGGGAACACTCGACGCGGGCCGTTCGCTGTACAGAGAGGACGCAGACGGCGTCCCCAGGCCGCACGGCCCCACGCACGGGAGCATCACGACCACATGGACATCGACAGCAGCAGCGATCCGGGCCCGAGCTCGGGGATCGCGTCCCGTACCACCGACCAGGCGACGGTCCTCACCCTGTGGGGCGAGGTCGACGCGGCGCTGCGCGAGGCGGCGAGCGACGCCATGGCGGCGCTGGCGGCGCGGGGCAGCGCGCACCCCATCGTGCTGGACACCCGGGACGTCACGTTCATCGACTCGTCCGGGGTCGCGTTCATCCTGCAGGTGTACATGCTGGGCCAGGAGACCGGCACGTCCGTGAGCCTGTACCAACCGTCCGAGGCGGTCGCGGAGGTGCTGGACATGGTCGGCATGGGCGGCCGCATCCCCCTCGTGGAGGCGGCGCCCGCCGGCCGGGCCGGCTGAGCGGGTGGCCGCCCAGGTCGACAGCGGCGTCGACGAGAGCACCGTCCGGGCCGCGCGCCTCGCCGCCACCGGTCTGCGCGAGCAGCGCCTGCCCGACGCGCCCGCCGTCGTGGACGCGCTCCTCGCGGTGCAGGGGCAGGAGCTGCAGCCCGCGCTGTGGGGCCTCTCGCGGCGGGTGACGCCGTCCGCGCGCCCCGGCCGCGCCGCCCTCAACGCGGCGCTCGCCGACGGCGAGCTGCTGCGCACCCACCTGCTGCGCCCCACCTGGCACCTGGTGCGGCCGCGCGACGCGCGGTGGCTGCTCGAGCTCAGCGCGCCGCGCGTCGAGAGGCTGATGGCGTCGACCGAGCGGTCGTGGGACCTCGGCGACCTGGGCCCTGGTACGGACGCGGTCGCCGCCGCGGTCGCGGACGGGCCGCGCACGCGCGCGCAGATCAAGGCCGAGCTGGTCGCCCGTGGCGTGCTCGACCCCGACGCGCCCGGCCTCGCGTTCACCCAGATGCTCATGCACGCGGAGCTGCAGCGCCTCGTGATCAGCGGGCCGCCGCCCGTCGGCAAGGAGCTGCAGCACCAGTCGTACGCGACCTTCGACGACCGCGTGCCCGCCGGCTACGGCCCGCTGGGCGAGCGGTTCGACGCCGAGGCGGCCGTCGTCGAGCTGTGGCGCCGCTACCTGCCCGGCCGCGGCTTCGCGACCCTCAACGACCTGCGGCTGTGGGCCGACGTCACCGTCCGCGACCTCGCGCCGGCGCTCGCGGCGCTGACGGACGCGGGGGAGGTGGTCCAGGTGGCGGGCACGGGCGACCTCGACGGCCTGACCCTCGTCGCGACGGCCGCCACCGCCGCCCGGTGGGCCGGCGGGGCGCCCCCGGGCGACCAGGGGGCCGACCAGGGGGCCGACCCGGGGGCCGACCGGGCGGCCGAGGACGGTCCGGTCGCCGACCTGCTGCAGGCCTACGACGAGCTGTTGATGTCGTACCGCGAGACCCGGCACGTCGTGCTCGACCCGGCCCTGCCGCCGCAGGACCGCGCCGGGGCGTACGTGCACTCGGCGGCGGTGGACGGCGTCGTCGCCGGGCGCTGGCGCTGGCCGGCGGGCGTCGGGCAGCGCGTCGACGTGCAGTGGCTGCGCGACCCGGCCCCGGCCGAGCGGGCCGCGCTGGACTCCGCCGTCGCGGACCTCGACGCGTACCTGGACTGAACCTGGACCGGGCCGCCGCGCGCGCCGTCCGGATGGCAGGGTGGTGCCGTGCATCTCAACTGGGCCGGCAACCTCACGTACTCCGCACGCTCCGTCGTGCGCCCCGCGTCGCTGGAGGAGCTCGCCGACGTGCTCACCGCCGGCGGACCGGTGCGCGCGCTGGGGTCGCGCCACTCGTTCAACGACGTCGCCGACACGGACGGCGTGCACGTCCAGGTGGACGGGCTCGACGACGGCCGCCCCGCGGTGGAGCCGCTGACGCCCGACGACGGGGCCGAGGGCGACGTCGTGTCCGTGAACGCGGGCCTGCGCTACGGCGAGGTGTCCCGCGCCCTGCACGCCACCGGGCGCGCGCTGGGCAACCTGGCGTCCCTGCCGCACATCTCCGTGGCGGGCGCGGTCGCCACGGCCACGCACGGCTCCGGCGACACGAACCAGAGCCTCGCGAGCGCGGTCGAGGGCCTGGAGATCATGACGCCGGCCGGCGAGCTGCGGCGCATCACGCGCGCGAGCGACCCCGACGTCTTCCCCGGCACGGTCGTGTCGCTCGGGGCGCTGGGCGTCGTGACGCGCGTCGAGCTGCGGACGGTCCCGGCGTACCTGGTGCGGCAGGACGTCGCGGCGGAGGTCCCGTGGGACACGTTCGTCGCGAGCTTCGACGCGATCACGTCCGCCGCGTACTCGGTGAGCGCCTTCACCAGCTGGGACGAGCCGGCCGTGCGGCACGTGTGGTTCAAGTCCGTGGCCCGCGCCGACCGGCCCGAGGTGCGCGGGCTCGCCCCCGACTTCCTGCGCTGGTCGGACGTGCCGGTGCACCCGCTGCCGGGCGTGGACCCGTCGGCGTGCACGGAGCAGCTCGGCGTGGACGGGCCGTGGCACGAGCGGCTGAGCCACTTCCGCCTGGAGTTCACGCCGTCGGCCGGCGACGAGGTGCAGTCGGAGTACCTGCTGCCGCGCCGCAACGCGGCCGCCGCGATCGAGGCGATGCGCCGCCTCGGCCCGACGGTGGCGCCGCTGCTGCAGACCAGCGAGATCCGCACCGTCGCCGCCGACGACCTGTGGCTCAGCCCGTTCGACGAGCCCTCGGTGGGCTTCCACTTCACGTGGCTGCCGCGCGAGGACGAGGTGCGGGCCGTGCTGCCCGCCGTCGAGCAGGCGCTGGTGCCGCTGGGGGCCCGGCCGCACTGGGGCAAGGTCAGCACGCTCGACGCGCCGACGACGACGGCGATGTTCCCCCGGTTCGACGACTTCCGGCGCCTCGCCGCGCGGTTCGACCCCGAGGGCCGCCTGCACGGCGGGCTGGTGGGCCGCCTGCTCGCGTCCTGACCTGCCCGGCAGGTCAGTCGTCGTCGCGGTTCTCGCGGACCTTCTCCACGCCCTCCTTGAGGAGGAAGAGCGGCAGGACGAAGGCCGCGAGCATGCCCGCCAGCCACACGATGACCGGGCCGATGATCCAGCCGGCGACGCCGCCGACGTCGAGCCCGTCGGTGAAGACCACCGCCACGATGAGGGCGACGAAGGTCGAGAGCAGGCCGACGCCGCCGACGAGCGCGGGGGCGTTGTTCCGGGCTGCCTTGGTGAGGAACGGGGAGATGATCGCCTGCGCCACGGCGAAGATGACGATGGCGAGGATGAAGCCGAGCGGCTCCGACCAGTTGATGGAGAACGTCTGCAGGTCGAAGGCGGCGAAGATCCCTGCGGCGACGAGCACCCCTACCGTCGCCGCCAGCAGAAACACGGCCGTGCGGAGCAGGAACCTGATCATCTTCGGAGCATATGGAGACGCTGGCCACACGGCACCTCGGGGGTTTGCCGGGGGGTATACCGAACGTGTAAGAGAGGAGAGAACTCCAGAGAGGTGATTGATGCAGCTGTTGCCGTCCGACACGGAAAAGCTCCTGCTGAGCGTCGCGGGCATGGTGGCCCGTGACCGCCGAGAGCGAGGGGTCCTCCTCAACCATCCGGAGGCCGTGTCGTTGTTGTCCTGCTGGGTGATCGAGCGCGCGCGGGAGGGCGCACGGGTCGCCGACCTGATGAACGACGGCCGCACCGTGCTCGGCCGCCACGAGGTGATGGACGGGATCCCGGAGATGATCCCCAACCTCCAGGTCGAGGCCACCTTCCCCGACGGGCGCAAGCTCGTGACGATCACGGAGCCGATCCAGTGATCCCCGGCGAGATCCGCACCCGCCCCGAGCCGCTCGAGCTGAACGCGGGCCGCGAGCGCCAGAGCGTCGTGATCCTCAACGGCGGCGACCGCCCCGTCCAGATCGGCTCCCACCTGCACCTGCCCGACGCGAACCCGGCGCTGCGCTTCGACCGTGAGGCCACCCGCGGGTTCCGCCTCGACGTGCCCGCGGGCACGTCGGTCCGGCTGGAGCCGGGCGTGAGCCGCACGGTGCACCTCGTCGCCCTCGGTGGCCGGCGCTTCGTGCCCGGCCTGCAGATCCGCGACCTGTCGCGCGAGCCGGAGTCCGTCGAGCGCGAGCCGCGACCGGTGGTGCCGTTCGGCACGCCCGGCGTGGACGTCCCGGAGCCGCAGAACGCGTCGGCCACGCCGATGCGCGTGGGCGAGGTCGAGGCGCACGACGGTGACCCGGCCGACGTCGAGCCGACCGATCCTGAGTCCAGCCCGCCCACCCACCCGACGAACGGCCCGACGAACGGCCCGACGACCACGGAGGAGGACCGGTGACCCAGATCGACCGGCGCGCGTACGCGCAGCTGTACGGCCCGACGACGGGCGACCAGGTGCGCCTCGCGGACACGGACCTGTGGATCGAGGTCGAGCAGGACCTCACCGCGGGCGGCGACGAGGCGACGTTCGGCGGCGGCAAGACCATCCGCGAGTCCATGGGCCAGGGCGTCACGCTGCGCTCCGAGGGCGCGCCGGACCTGGTGATCACCAACGTCCTGATCCTCGACCACTGGGGCATCGTGCGGGCCGACGTCGGCGTGCGCGACGGCCGCATCGTGGCGATCGGGAAGGCCGGCAACCCCGACGTCATGGACGGCGTGCACCCCGACCTGCGGATCGGGCCGAGCACGGACGTGATCGCGGGCGAGGGCAAGATCCTCACCGCCGGCGCCGTCGACACGCACGTGCACTTCCTCAGCGAGATCGAGATGCGCGAGGCGCTCGTCACCGGCACGACGACGGTGGTGGGCGGCGGCACCGGCCCGACCGAGGGGTCCAAGGCCACCACGGTGACGCCGGGCGCCCGGTCGCTGACGATGATGCACCGCGCCCTGGACGACCTGCCGCTCAACGTGCTGCTGTTCGGCAAGGGCAGCACCGTCTCGCAGGACGCGCTGGCCGAGGAGGCCCTCGCGGGCGCCGGCGGCTACAAGGTGCACGAGGACTGGGGAGCCACCCCGGCGGCGATCGACGCGGCGCTGCGCGCGGCGGACGAGTTCGGCCTCCAGGTGGCCCTGCACGCCGACAGCCTCAACGAGACCGGGTACGTGCAGCACACGCTGGAGGCGATCGGCGGGCGCGGGATCCACGTCTTCCACGCCGAGGGCGCGGGCGGCGGGCACGCGCCCGACATCATCGTCACGGCGGGGGAGCGCAACATCCTGCCGGCGTCGACCAACCCGACGCTCCCGTTCACCGTGAACACGGTGGACGAGCACCTCGACATGCTGCTGGTGGTGCACCACCTCAACCCGCGCGTGCCGGAGGACCTCGCCTTCGCCGAGTCGCGGATCCGCGCGTCGACGATGGCGGCCGAGGACGTCCTGCAGGACATGGGCGCCCTGTCGATCACGTCGACGGACGCGCAGGCCATGGGCCGCATCGGCGAGCTGATCTGCCGCACCTGGCAGGTGGCGCACGTGATGAAGAACCGGTTCGGCACGCTCGGCTCCAGCCTGCCGGCGGACAACGAGCGAGCCCGCCGGTACGTCGCGAAGTACACGATCTGCCCGGCCGTGGCGCACGGCATCGACCACGAGGTCGGCTCCGTCGAGGCGGGCAAGCTGGCCGACCTGGTGCTGTGGGACCCGGCGTTCTTCGGCATCCGCCCGGCCGCGGTCATCAAGGGCGGCGCGATCGTGGCGGCCCCTCTCGGCGACCCGAACGGGGCGGTGCCCGCCCCGCAGCCGGTGTTCATGCGCCCGGCGCTCGCCGCCCAGGCGTCGTCGGCGCCGGGCCTGGCGGTGACGTTCGTGGCGCAGGCGGCGCTGGACGACGGGCTGGAGGAGCGGCTGGGGCTGCGGCGCCGGCTGGAGGCGATCCGGCCCACCCGCGACGTCACCAAGCTCGACATGCCGAACAACACGGCGCTGCCGCGCATCGACGTCGACCCGGAGACGTTCGCCATCAGCATCGACGGGGAGCCCGTGCGGGCCCAGCCCGTGGACGTGGTGCCGCTGGCCCAGCGGTACTCGATGTTCTAGATGGCGACCGCCGCTGCCCCCGCCGGGGCGGCCGGCCTCGGCGCGCTGCTGCTCGCCGACGGCCGGCTCCCGGTGGGCGGTCTCGTGTACTCGGCGGGCCTCGAGCCCGGCCTCGCGGACGGCATGACGCAGGCCGACGTGCCCCGGTACCTGCGCGCCCGGCTGCGCACCGTCGGGCTCGTGGACGCCGCCGCGGCGGTGCTCGCGCACCGTGCCGCGACGTCGGACGCCGGGTTCGGGCTCGACGACGTCCAGGAGGCGCTCGCGGCCCGCACGCCGAGCGCGCCCCTGCGCGACGTGCAGGGCGTGCTCGGCCGCGGCCTGGCGCGCCTCGGCGAGCGGCTCCGTCCGGACCACCCGGCCACCGTCGCGCTGCGCGCGCTGGGCCGGGCGCCGCTGCGGCCCGTCGCGCTCGGGTGCGTGGCCGCCGCACTCGGCGTCGACGCGGAGGCGACCGCACGGGCGAGCCTCTACGACGACGCGCAGGCCGTGGCGTCCGCGGCGCTCAAGCTCGAGCCCGGCGACCCGGCGGACGCGGCGGGCTGGGTGCTCGCCGCCGAGCCGGACGTCGCCGCCCTGGTGCGCGCCGCCGTCGCCGTCCCGCACCCCGACGACCTTCCCGCGACCACCGCCCCCCAGGCGGAGGGCTGGTCGCTCACCCATCAGCACAGAACCAGGAGAATCTTCGTTGCCTGAGAACCACACCCCCACCCACGACCACGCCGCACCCGCCCGGGCGCTGCGCCTCGGCGTCGCCGGCCCGGTCGGCGTCGGCAAGTCCACGATCCTCGCCACGCTGTGCCGCGAGCTCGCGGACGAGCTGAGCATGGCCGTCGTCACCAACGACATCTACACGGACGAGGACGCGCGCTACCTGCGGTCCGCCGGCGTGCTGCCGGTCGAGCGGATCCACGCCGTCGAGACCGGCGCGTGCCCGCACACCGCCATCCGCGACGACGTCACGCCCAACCTGCTGGCGGTCGAGGACCTCGAGGAGCGGTTCGCGCCGCTCGACCTCGTCGTCGTGGAGAGCGGCGGCGACAACCTCACCGCGACCTTCAGCCCGGCGCTGGTGGACGCGCAGATCTTCGTGCTCGACGTCGCGGGCGGCGGCGACGTGGCCCGCAAGGGCGGCCCCGGCATCGAGCGTGCGGACCTGCTGGTCGTCAACAAGACCGACCTCGCCCCGTACGTCGGCGTGGACGCGGAGCAGATGGTCGCGGACGCGACGTCGGCCCGCGACGGCCGCCCGGTGCTCGCGCTGAGCCAGCGCGACCCGGAGTCCGTGACGCGCCTGGGCGACTGGGCCCGCGAGGTGCTGCGCAGCTTCCGCGCGGGCCGGCACGTGGCGCAGGACCCGGGCCCGATGGCGCCCCACACCCACGCCGACGGCACCACGCACGCGCACGCGTGACCGCGTCGACCGGCACCGACCGCGGCACGGCGCGTGATGCGGCGGAAGGCTCGACGGGCACGGCGCGGGTCACCGTCGAGCTCGTGGACGGGCGCGCCCGCCTCGTCGAGCTCGTCGGCAGCGTGCACCTGCGCCCGCGGCCGGTGCTGGTCGACGGCCCGCTCGCGCGCGTGGCGCTGGTCGGCACGTTCGCCCTGCTGCTCGCGGGCGACGACGTGCGGGTCGAGCTGCGCGTGGGCGCGGGCGTCGTGCTCGAGCTCATCGAGCCGTCCGGCGTCGTCGCGTACGACGTGCGCGGCGGCGACGGCGCGTCCTGGGCCGTGCACGCGACGGTCGGCGAGGGCGGCGCGCTCGTGTGGAAGGGCGCGCCGTTCGTCGTGACGGAGGGGGCCGACGTCGAGCGCGGCACCGCCGTCGAGCTCGCCGCCGGCGCCCGGGCGCTGATCAGCGAGACGCTGGTGCTCGGCCGCGCGGACGAGCCCGGTGGAGGGCCGCTGCGGTCCCGGTTCCGGGCGCGGCTGGACGGCCGACCGCTGCTGGTCGAAGACCTCGACCTGCGCGACCCGTGGCTCGCCGCCTCGCCCGGCGTCGTCGGCGCGCACCGCGTCGTCGCCTCCGTCATGCTGCTCGGCACGCGGCCGGACGCCGCCGACGGGGAGGGCGAGACGCTCCTCGCCGGCCCGGGCGCGCTGGGGCGCGTGCTGGCGCCGCACGCGCACGAGGCGGACGCCGTCGTCGACGCGACGTGGGCGCGGTGGCGCCCGCTCGTCGCGGCCTGACACCGGGTACGACGCGACCTCTCAGAGCGCGAGCAGCGCGATGCCGGCCACGACGACGAGCGACCCGACGATCTTCACGGCCGGCCGCGGCTCCTTGAACAGCCACCACGCGAGCAGCGTGCCCACGACGATGCTCGACTCGCGGGCCGGCGCCACCAGGGCGATCGGCGACGTCTGCATCGCGACCAGCACGAGGATGTACCCCAGCGGCGACAGCACCGCGACCAGCGCGATCGCCCGCACGTGCCGCCGGCTCATGCGGACCGCCTCCGCGCGGCGGCCGCGGTCGCGCAGCACCGGCGCCAGCGTGAGCGACTGCCACACGGCGTTGCACGCGAAGTAGGCCACCGGGTCGAGGGCGAGCGTCGTGACGGCGTGCCCGTCCCAGAGCGTGTACGCGGCGATGGCGGCGCCGGTCGCGAGACCCCAGCGGACCCCCGCGAGGCCTCGCGACGCGTCCACGCCCGACGCGCCGGAGCTCGCGACCATCGCCACGCCCGCGATCACGACGAGGCCGCCCACCACGTTGACGGCGTCGACGTGCTCGCCGAGCACCACCAGCGCCACGAACATCGTCAGCAGCGGGCCCGTGCCGCGCGCCGTGGGGTAGACGATGCCCAGGTCGGCGCGGGCGTAGCCGGTGTTGAGGGCCACGCCGTAGAGGTTGTGCAGCACGCCGGAGACGGCACCGGCGAGCAGGAGGGCGCCGAGGTCGGGCCAGCCGTCGCGGGCCAGGATCACCAGGCCCACCGGCACCCACAGCACCGCCGACGCGGTGGCGTAGAGCCAGACGAAGACGCGCGAGTCGCCGGTGACGCTCTTGGCGGCGACGTTCCAGATCGCGTGCAGCACCGCCGCCGTCAGCACGAGCGCGATGGAGGCCGGGGTCACCGGGTGACCGTACCCGCCGACCCTGCTCGCTACGTCGTCGTGACCGTCGCCGTGCCGGTGATCCACGCGGCGAGCTGCCGCGGCGCGTCGAGGTGTGCCAGGTGACCCTGCCCGGGGAGCACGTGCGTCGTCGCGTGGGGAACGACCCGTCGGACGTCGTCGAACGTCGTCCCGTACGGCGGTCGGCCCCGGTGGGCCCCGCCGACGACGAGGTCGACGCGGCCCGCCCGGCCCGCCAGCCCCTCCGGCACGGCCGTGGCGTTCAGGGCGGCGGTCTCGGCGTGCACCGGTGCGGCGAGCCGCGTCATCGTCGCCCAGGCGGTCGGGTCGGCCCGCAGGGCCGCGACGTCCCGGGCCTCCAGGCGGGAGATCCGGCCGAGGACGATCTCGACGGTGGCGTCGTCGTCCTCGTCCGCCGCGGCCTGCCCGAGCGCGGCGAGCGCGTCGGCCCCGAACGGCCGGGCGACCGGGTCGTAGGCGACGACGTGCGGCACCGGCTCGTTGCCCGCGAGGTGCAGCGCGATCAGGCCCCCGTAGCTCCAGCCGAACAGCGTGCGGACGCGCGTGAACCCGCGGAGCACGGCGGCGAGGTCGTCGAGCTCGGTCCGCAGCGAGTAGCCGGTCGGGAGGGGGCTCGACGGGTGCCGGCCCCGGCGGTTCACGACGGCGACCGTCGCCCAGCTCTCCAGGGCCCGCGCGACCGGGCCCCAGGCGGCGGCGTCGCTCAGGACCCCCGGGACCAGCACGATCGCGTCGTCGTCGGGCTCCCCGTAGACGTCGACGGCGACCCGGCCGCCGTCCCGCACGGTCACCCATTTCTGTAGCGTTCGCTCCATAACCGGGATTCTGCATCGATCGCTCTAGAATCACAAGGTGCCCACCCGAGCCGCCGGACGCCCCCGTACCTTCGACCGCGACCTCGCGCTGCGGGACGCGGCGCGTCTCTTCTGGCGGCACGGCTACTCCGGCACGTCGACGCGCATGCTCACCACGGCCCTCGGGATCTCCAGCTCGAGCCTCTACGCCGCCTTCGGCTCCAAGGAGCGGCTGTTCGACGAGGCCGTGCGCGCCCACACGGGCCGGTACGGGGAGGTCTACGCGCGCGCCGTCCAGGAACCGGACCTGGCCGGGGTGATCGAGCGGGTCCTCGTCGGCTCCGTCGACGAGTTCACCCGGCCGGACGACCAGCCCGGGTGCCTCACGACGAGCGCCGCGATGGCGGACACGTCGGCGACGCTGGACGTCCGGGCCTTCGTCGTCGAGGCGCAGGGGGCCGACGAGGCGCTGCTCCGCGCCCGGGTCGAGCGGGCGGTCGTGGACGGCGACGCGCCGGCGGGCACGGACGCGGGGACCCTGACCGGGCTGGTCCAGACGCTCTGGCACGGCCTCGCGGTCCGCGCCGAGCTGGGTGCCGGCCGCGAGGAGCTCCGCGCTGCCGCCCGCCTCGCCGCGGCGCGGCTCGCGCCGCCGACGTAGCGATTCGTCGCCGTCAGCGCGCAGGACGACGACGATTCGCTACGTCACCTGGCTACGTCACCTGGCAGCAGCACCCGCTCGTCGGCGAGCGCGTCGACCAGCGGGTGGTCGTGGGAGACCAGCAGCACGCCGGCGCCGGCGGCGGCGAGCTCCCGCAGCACCTGCGCGACGGCGGCGGTGGTGGCGGCGTCGAGCATGGCGGTGGGCTCGTCGGCGACGAGGTAGCGCGGCGCGGCCAGCAGCGCGCGGGCGAGGCAGGCGCGCTGGAGCTGGCCGTCGGAGACCTGCGCCGGGAGGCGGCCCAGCAGGTCCGGCGTCAGGCCGACCCGGCGCGCGGCGCCCGCCACCCGCGCCCGCCCGGCCGAGGCACCGCGCTCGCGGCGCGGCAGCGGCTCCGCGACGATCGCGCCGAGCGTCAGCCGCGGGCTCGTCGCCGCCCGCGGCGACTGGTGCAGCAGCCCGACGATGCCGGTCATGCGGCCCCGCCGCGTCGGCACGGGCTCGCCGTCCACGAGGACGGCGCCCTCCTGCGCCGGCTGCAGCCCGCACAGGATGCGCCCGAGCGAGGACTTCCCCGCCCCCGAGGGGCCGGTCAGCCCGACGATCCGCCCCGGCTCGACGGCGAGGCTCACGCGGTCCAGCACGAGGGCGCCGGCCGGGCGCGGGGCGCCGGCGGGGTACCAGCAGCTCACGCCGTCAGCGACGAGCGCCATCAGGCACCCCCTCCTCGACGACGTGCGCGGCCTGACCGGCGGCCCCGAGCCGGTCGGCGAACGACGTCGCCGGGTCGAGGTCCGTCAGCTCGGGCGGGGTGCCGGGGACCGGCACGAGCCCGCGCGACGGCAACGCACCGAGCAGCGCGGCCGTGTAGTCGTGGCGCGGCGCGCGCAGCACGCCGTCGGCGCCGCCCTCCTCGACCACCCGGCCCGCGTACATGACGGCGAGCCGGTCCGCGACGCCCGACGTCTCCAGCGCCTGCAGGTCGTGGGTGACGAGCAGCACGGCGGCGCCGGCGTCGGCGACCTCGCGCAGCAGGCCCAGCACCTGCGCGGCGAGTTCGGGGTCGAGGCCCGCGGTGGGCTCGTCGGCCAGGAGTACGGCCGGGTCGCCGGCCAGCGCCGCGGCGAGGGCGGCGCGCTGCGCCATCCCGCCGGAGAGCTCGTGCGGGTACCGGTCGCCGTCGTCCGGACGGAGCCCGACGCGGGCCAGCAGGTCGGGCACGGTCGACTCCGGGTCCTCGGACGCCGCCCCGAGCGCCGCGAGCGTCTCGGCGAGCTGCGCGCCGACGGTGCGCACGGGGGTGAACGAGGCGGCGGCGGACTGCATCGACAGCCCCACCACCCGACCCCGCAGGTCCCGCCAGCGGCGCTCGGGCGCGCCGAGCAGCTCGTCGCCCGCCACCCGGACCGACCCCGTGGCGCGGGTGCCGGGCGGCAGCAGCCCGCACAGCGCCGACGCGAGCACGGACTTGCCGCAGCCCGCCTCGCCGACCAGCGCGGTGATCTCGCCGGCGCGCAGCGTCAGGTCGACGTCGGTGGCGGCGTGCACCCATCGCCCGCCCGCGGGCAGCCGCAGCGTGAGGCCGCGCACCCGCACGACGGGCGCGTCGTCCGCCGTCGCCGTGGGGCGGTGAGCGGGCGTCCGGCGCCCTCCAGGCCCGGACAGGGGGCCGGACGCCCGCTCGCGGCGCTCGACCGGCTGCCGGGCCGCGCGCGCGACGCCGGACACGGCCAGCGTGGTCAGCACGAGCACGCCGGCGGGGAAGGCGAGCGTCCACCAGGCGCCGGTGAGCACGTCGCCGCGGGCGATCTCGAGCAGGGTGCCGAGGCTCGCACGGTCGGGCGGCAGGCCCAGGCCGAGGAAGCTCAGCGTGGCCTCGTGCCAGACGGCGTGGGGCACCAGCATGACCAGCGCGACGAGCGCCTGCGGGGACGCGGCGGGGACCAGGTGCTCGCGGGCCACCTGCCTGCGGGTGGCGCCCGCCAGGTACGCGGCGTCGACGTACGCCGACGACCGCACCGCCAGCATCTCGGCCCGCACCACGCGCGCGACCTGGGGCCAGTGCGTCACCGCGATCGACGCCATGATCGCGACGAGCGAGCCCGGGAAGAACGCGACGACCACGATGCCGAGCAGCAGGTGCGGCAGCGCGTTCACGCCGTCCGTCGCCCGCATCACGGCGGCGTCGACCAGGCCGCCGCGCGCCGCGGCGACGGCCCCGACGGTCACGCCCACCGCGACGGCGACGGCGGCGCACCCGAGCGCGACGACCAGCGACACGCGCAGCCCCTGCGCCACGCGCACGAACAGGTCGTGGCCGGAGTGGTCGGTGCCGAACGGGTGCGCGAGGCTCGGCGGTCGCAGCGCGGCGCCGAAGTCGACCGACGTCGGGCCCGCGAGCAGGGGCACCAGGACGGCGTACGCGACCAGGAGCGCGAGGAGGATCGCGGGCGGCAGGAACCGGCGGGCGTCACGCATCGACGACCACCCGCGGGTCGAGCAGCAGCTGCGCGACGTCGGCGAGGTAGGAGCCGATCAGCACGGCCGCCGTCGTCACGACCGTCAGCGCCGCGAGGAGCGCCAGGTCGAGCGCCTGCGCGGACGACACGACGGCGCCGGCGATGCCGGGCCAGCCGAAGACCTCCTCCACCAGCACGGCCCCGACGACGAGCTCCGGCACGCGCGCGCCCACCACCATGACGAGCGGGCCGAGCGAGACCGGCAGCACGTGCCGGGTCAGCACCGTGCGCGGGGGCAGGCCCCGGGCACGCGCGCCGCGCACGGCGTCGGACGCCGCGGCGCGGGCGGCGGCGGTGCGGACGCCGAGCAGCATCCAGGGCAGCATGGTCGCGGCGAGCACCGCGGCCGGGAGGGCGAGGTGCGCCGCCACGCCCGCGACGGTCGGCAGGGCGCCGGGCTCGGCGACGCCTGCCACGGGTGCCGCCCGGAGGGTGACCGCGAAGACCAGCACCGCGCCGAGCGCCACGACGAACGGCGGCACGGACTGCAGCAGCACGGCGAGCCCGCTGAGCGCGGCGTCGAGCCGCCCGCCGGGTCGCGTGCCCGCGACCAGCCCCAGCACGACGCCCAGCACGAGGGCGATCGCCAGCGCCGTCCCGGACAGGAGCAGCGTCCACCCGACCCGCTGCGCGAACATGTCCGCGACCGGCATCGTGAACACGCGCGACCAGCCCAGGTCGCCGTGCAGCAGGTCGCCCGCCCAGGCGAGCCAGCCCTGCCACCACGGGAGGCCGAGGCCGAGCGTGCTGCTCAGCGCCGCCCGGTCGGCCGCCGACGTCTCCTGGTAGCGCGCGCCGAGGTACGCGGCGAGCGGGTCGAGCGGCGAGTGCTCGGCCAGCACGAACACCAGCGCGGAGACGGCGAGCAGCACGGGCACCCCGAACGCGGCGGCGCGCAGCGTGACGCGGCGCAGGTCGCCCGACCGGCGCGCGAGGGCCGCGGCCCTCATCGCGGGCTCCGGCCGCTCACCGCCGCCAGCCCGCGACGTGCCACCACGGCCCCCACGAGACGCCGTGCGCGTGCGGCTCCAGCACCAGCGGTCCGCGGTCCCAGCCGGCCCCGGCGCCGTCGTCCCGCGTCACGTACGTGTGCTCGACGAACGCGAGGAACACGTGCGTCGGGTGCTGCACGTACGCCTCCTGGACGGCCCGGTACGCGGCGGTGCGCTCGTCGGGGTCGAGGCTGGCGCGGGCGCGGTCGAGCTGCGCGTCGACGCCGGGGATCTCGACGTCCCCGGGGTTGTCGTAGGGGGACGTGTCGTCGGCGCGCGTGTGCAGCACGTCGAACAGCTGGGTGTCGAGGTCGTACGGGCGCTCGCCGCCGCCCAGCAGGATCGCGGCGTCCGTGAGGTGCCGGTCCAGCTCGGGCCAGTCGCCGCCGCGCAGCGTGACGTCGACCCCGATCGTCGCCATGTCGGCGGCGAAGGCGGCCGCCATGTCGCGGCGCAGGCTGTCGGACGCCAGGTAGTAGAGGTCGAACTCCGCCCGCTCGCCGGCCCGGGCGCGGACGCCGTCGGCGGCGGGCCGCCAGCCCGCGTCGTCGAGCAGCCGCTCCGCGCGGGCCCGGTCGAAGGGGAACGTGGCGTCGGCGGCGAACGCGTCACCGTAGACGGCGCTGACGGGCGTCGCGGCGGGGCTGCCGTGGCCGGCGAGCACGCCGTCCACGATCGTGGCCCGGTCGACGGCGAGGTTCATCGCCCGGCGCGCGGCGGGGTCGCTCGCGAACGCGTTCTCGACCGGCAGCGAGACGCCGCGCCAGTCCGCCGTCCGCACCGGCTGCACCCGCAGCCCGGACTCGTCCTCGAACGACGCGGCCAGCACGGGCGGCAGCACCGTGCCGTCGACGTCGCCCGCCCGGACCCGCTGGGCGCGCGCGTTGTCGTCCGGCAGGTACAGCGTGACGAGCTCCGTGACCTGGGGCGCTCCGCCCCAGTAGCCGGGGTTGGCGGCGAACACCGCCTGGTCGGCGTCGAGGCGCGTGAGCAGGTACGGGCCGGTGCCCACCGGCTCGGTGTTGAGCGTGGAGTCGCGGGCCGGGCCGCCGTCGAGCCGCTCCGACGGCGCGATCCCCAGCGTCAGCCGCGACGCGAACGCCGAGTACGGGTGCGTGAGCGTGAACCGGACGTGCCGGTCGTCGGTCGCCGCGACCGACCCGATCATCCGGTACGCGCCCGCCACCTCGGACGCCGATTCCGGGTCGAGCACCGCCTCGTACGTCGCGACCACGTCGGCGGCGTCGAGGGTCGTGCCGTCGGAGAAGGTCACGCCCTCGCGCAGCGTCACGTCCCACACCGTGCTGTCGTCGCTCACGGCCGGCGCCTCGGCGGCCAGCGCAGGCTCCAGCTCGGGCAGGCGGTCGTCGCCCGACGACGCGGGGCGCAGCAGCCCGTCGTAGAGCGGGGAGACGCCCAGCTCGCCGTACCCGTTGACCGGGTTGTAGCCGCCCAGCGGCTGCGCGTCGGCGAGCACCACACGCGCGCCGTCGCCGCCGTCGTCGCCCCCGCCGCCGGCCGACGTCGCGCAGCCCGACAGACCGACGGCGACGGCGAGGCCGCCGAGGGCGAGCCTCGAGGCGGGCGTGGCGAGGGATGACGGACGGGTGCGCGGCATGCATCACTCCTGGGACGAGATCGGGCAGGCGAGACGGGGCCGCGGCAGCGCGGCCGACAAGGGGGGGCACCCGCTCGACCGGCGACGTCGCCGGTCCGGACCGCGCAGGAGGCGGGAGCCGGGGTGCGGTCCGAGTGTAAGGGTGGAGGCATGCCCCGGAACGGGCCCCGCGAGTCGGGTTCGTCACCAGGCGGTTTGGAGAATAATTCCTCGGGCTGCATACTCATGCATCGACCCCCCGCACGATCCTCGGAGCCCACCATGCGCACCCGCCACACCCTCGCGGCGACCGTCGTCACCTCGGCCGTCGCCGTCCTCGCCCTCACCGGCTGCACCACGGCCTCGCAGGACCTCGGCCAGACGCCGGGCGCGTCCGAGGACAGCACCTCCGCCGCCGTCGACCTCGACGCGATCCAGAAGGACGACGCCGTCGCCACGCTGGTCCCGGACGCCGTGGCCGAGGACGGCAAGCTCACGCTCGGCTCGAACCTCCAGTACGCGCCGGTCGAGTTCCTCGACGCGGACGGCACGACGCCGGTGGGCATCGACATCGACATCGCGACGGCGCTCGCCAGGACGATGGGCCTGGAGCTGCAGGTCGAGAACGCGGGCTTCGACTCGATCATCCCCGCCATCGGCAGCAAGTACGAGGCGGGCATGTCGGCGTTCTCGGTCACGCCCGAGCGCCTCGAGACGGTCAACATGGTCAGCTACTTCACCGCGGGCTCGCAGTACGCCGTGGCGAAGGGCAACCCGGAGGGCGTCTCGCCCGACGACCTGTGCGGCGTGAGCGTCGGCGTGCAGACCGGCACCATCCAGCAGGACGAGCTGGCCGAGCTCAGCAAGGCCTGCACGGACGAGGGCAAGGAGGCCGTCGACGTGCTGCCCTACGACTCGCAGTCCGACGTCACGACCAACCTCGCCGGCGGCAAGCTCCAGGCCATGTACGCGGACTCGCCGATCATCGCCTACGCCGTCGAGCAGACCGGCGGCTCCGTCGAGGCGCTGGGCGAGATCACGGACGCCGCGCCGTACGGCGTCGTCGTCGCCAAGGACGACGAGGAGCTCGCGAAGGCCGTCCAGGCCGGGCTCCAGAAGCTCATGGACGACGGCGTGCTCGCCCAGGTCGCCGACACCTGGGGCTCCGGCGCGGCCGTGCTCGACACGGCCGAGCTGAACCCGGCAGGCTGAACCGCATGGAAGACCGACCGTCCGGCCAGCTGCCGGAGCCCCTGCACGCCCGGCCGGTGCCCCGGCCGGGCAGGTGGGTGTCGGCCGTGGTCGTCCTCGTCCTCGTGGCGATGGCCGTCAACGCGCTCGTCACCAACCCCAACTTCCGCTGGGACACGGTCTGGCTCTACCTGCGCGACGTCGTCGTCGTGCGGGGCGTGGGCTGGACGCTCGTCCTCACGTTCGGCTCGATGGCGATCGCCATCGTGCTGGCCGTGCTGCTGGCGGTGATGCGGCGCAGCGACAACCCCGTGATGCGGTCGGTGTCGTGGTTCTGGATCTGGTTCTTCCGCGGCACCCCGATCTACACGCAGCTCGTGTTCTGGGGCCTGCTGTCGGTGCTGTACCCGCGGCTGTCCCTCGGCATCCCGTTCGGTCCGGAGTTCTGGACCTTCACCACCCAGGACGTCATCACGGCGTTCTGGGCGGCGCTGATCGGCCTCGCGTTCAACGAGTCCGCGTACCTGGCGGAGATCGTCCGCGCCGGCCTGTCGTCGGTGGACCCCGGCCAGACGGAGGCCGCGAAGGCGCTCGGCATGAAGGACGCCAAGATCCTGCGCCGCATCGTGCTGCCGCAGGCGATGCGCGTCATCGTGCCGCCCACGGGCAACGAGACCATCTCCATGCTCAAGACGACGTCGCTGGTGCTGGCGATCCCGTTCACGCTCGAGCTCACGTACGCCACCAACCAGATCGGCAGCCGCATCTTCCAGCCGATCCCGCTGCTCATCGTCGCCGCGCTCTGGTACCTGCTCATCACGTCGGTGCTCATGATCGGCCAGCACTACCTCGAGCGGTACTACGGCCGCGGGTTCGACGGCGGCCGCACCGGTCGTGGTGGGCCCGGCGGGCGTGGCCCCCGGGCCGGCCGCAAGCCGCGCAAGCAGGACCTCATCGGCGCGTCCGGCACCACCAAGGACGACCCCTTCCTGGAGGTGACCCCATGACCGCGACGAGCGAGAGCGCGGGCGCGACCGGCACCGTGATGGTCGAGGTCCGCGACGTGCACAAGGTGTTCGGCCGCGGCCACGACGGCGTGCACGTGCTCAAGGGCGTCTCCCTCGACGTCCCGCGGGGCTCGGTGACCGTGGTGCTGGGGCCGTCCGGCTCCGGCAAGTCCACGCTGCTGCGCTGCGTGAACGAGCTCGAGGAGATCACCGCCGGGTCCATCCACGTGGGCGGCGACCTCATGGGCTACCGCCGCGACGACAAGGGCGTGCTGCACCGCCTGCACCCCAAGGTGATCGCGAAGCAGCGCTCCCGCATCGGGATGGTGTTCCAGCGCTTCCATCTGTTCCCGCACAAGACGGCGCTGGAGAACGTCATGGAGGCGCCCGTCCAGGTGCGCGGGTTGTCCAGGGCGGAGGCCCGCCGCCAGGGTCTGGAGCTCCTCGACCGGGTGGGCCTCGGTGAGCGGGCGCAGTTCTACCCGGCGCAGCTGTCGGGCGGCCAGCAGCAGCGCGTCGCGATCGCGCGGGCGCTCGCCATGGATCCCGAGCTCATGCTCTTCGACGAGCCCACCTCCGCGCTCGATCCCGAGCTCGTGGGCGAGGTGCTCGCCGTCATGCAGGACCTGGCGCGCTCCGGCATGACGATGATCGTCGTGACGCACGAGATCGGGTTCGCCCGCGAGGTCGCCGACCATGTCGTCTTCATGGACGACGGCGTCATCGTCGAGGAGGGTGCGCCCGCCGACGTGCTGGACAACCCTTCCGAGCCGCGCCTGCGGGACTTCCTCGCCCACGTGCTCTGACGGGGGCTCTGGCGGGACCCTGACGGGGCACCGGCGGGACGGTCGCGCCGTCAGACGGCCGGCGTCCACGGGGGCGGGCCCGGCCGGGCCAGGCGCGGGGCGCGCACCACGGCGACGACCCACAGGGCCAGAGCGGCCGCCGCGGCGAGGGCCCACCCGCCGACGACCTGGCGCGAGAGGTCGCGGCACGCCAGGCGGTCGGCGAGCGCGAGACCCTCGTCCGTCATGTCGAGGCTGTCGTCGAGGAGTCCCGCAGCCGCCGACCCCGACATGCAGGTGACCCCGTCGATCAGGACGGGGGACAGCACCAGCCACCAGCCGACGCCGAGCACGGCGAACGCCAGCACCGTGACGGCGACGAGCCCGCCGCCGACGTGCCGGCGTCGGCGCACGGCGACGACGATCGTGACGACGGGGACGGCGACCAGCAGCACCGTCCACACGACGAAGACCGCCACGCCCAGCCGGTCGCTCGTCATCGGGCACCTTCCGTCGTCGGTCGGGGCGTCAGAGCACCGAGCAGACGCCGCCCCAGTCGGTGTGGCCGATGGTGACCTTCTTCCAGATGTGCGCGGAGTAGCCGCCGGCCGAGGTGCGCGTCTTGGAGATGGTGCGGGTGTCGCCGTTGCTCCACGTGCTGGTGCCGCCGGTCAGCCAGGTGGTACCGGTGGGGCAGCCGCTCGCGCCGGACGAGACGCGGTAGATGCGCAGGAACCCGGTCACGGAGCCCGACCCGCGGTACTGCCACGACGCGTAGATGCGGCTGCCGCTCTTCGACAGGCACATGGTGCCCGGGCCGGACGTGGACGCGCACCGGTTGCCGGACGGCAGCGCCAGGGTGCTCGCCCCGGACGCCGCGGACCGCGAGGCCGTGTCGCCGGCGACGGCGGTCGCGGCGTCGCCGCAGTCCTCGAGCAGGTCGACGCGGTGCGTCGCGAGGTCGGCGGGCGCGCCCATCGCGACGTTGTAGTCGCGGTCGACCTCGTCGGAGATCGTGACGTCCTGCAGGGTGCACCCGCGAGCCTCCGAGTCGGCCTCCCAGTCGGTGGCCTCGGCGGCGGCGCGCTCCTGCGCGGCCCACGCCTCCCACTCGTCCGCGGGGCTGCCGGGTGCGGGCACGCCGGGCAGGTTCTCCTCCGTGGGCGCGGCCTGCGACGGGGCGACCGCCGTGAGCGTCACCCCCAGCGCGAGAGCGGCGACGCCCAGACCTGCGGCGATGTTCTTCCTGACGGTCCTGCCTCGGCTCATGTCGCTCCTCGGTTGGGCTCCGGCGCGCTGGTGCGGCGTCGTCGTCGACCCCCGCGGTGACTACGGTGTAGCACTCGGGGGGTTGGCGGCAACTCCACTGGTAGGACGGAAAGGTTTCATCGTGGACGACGCCCGCGCCCGTGAGCTGCTGACGCAGATCTGGGTGGAGCAGCACGAGGTGGTCACACGATTCGTGGCGCGTCGGGTGGAGGCGGGGCTGGTGGACGACGTCGTGTCGGAGACGTTCCTGGTCGCCTGGCGCCGTCTCGGCGACGTGCCCGACGACCCGAAGCCGTGGCTGCTCGGCGTCGCCCGCAACGTGCTCGCGACCCACCTGCGCACGCACGGCCGCTGGCGGGCCCTGGGCGTCCGGCTCGAGCGGGAGCCGGAGGCGGGCAAGGAGGGCACCGACGACCTCGCCGCCGACCGGACCGACCTGCGCCGGGCCTGGGAGATGCTCTCCGACGCGGACCGGGAGGTCATCGCGCTGGTCGCGTGGGACGGGCTCACCGCCGTCGAGGGCGCCAAGGTCCTCGGGATCCGGCCGTCCACGTTCTCCGTCCGGTTGACCCGGGCCCGGAAGCGGCTGCTGGCCTACTCGGGCCTGAAGCCCGACACCGCCGACGTCCTGCGCAACCTCCAGGAGGCGCGATGAAGTCCCCCATGATGGACGACCTCGCCGACCTCGACCCGGCGCGCGACCTCCGCGCGCCCGGCCGCCCCGACGACGAGGCGCTCCAGGCGATCCTCGGCACGGCGCGGCGAGCCACCCCGATCCGTCGCTCCGCGCGCCCCGCCGTCCTGGCGGGTGCCGCGGCCGCCGCCGTGGTGGCGGTGGCCGGCGTCGCCACGGTGTGGTGGCCGGGGTCGCAGGCCGCGTACGCGTCGTGGACCTCCGTCCCCGCCACCGTGGCTCCGGACGCGATGGAGGCCGACGCGCAGGCGTGCGGCACGGTGGCGCACCGGATCACCGAGGGCGACGACGGCCCGCAGGTCGAGAGCGTGCCGATCAGCCCGGTCCTGGCCGAGCAGCGCGGCGACTACACGTACGTGCTGCTCACGGGCGACAGCGCCATCGGCGAGTGCCTGGTCACCACGCAGGCCTCCGGCGCGACCGACGTCGTCGCGGGGGATGCCGTGCTGAGGTCCGTGCCCGGCGAGCCCGGGCCGCGCGACGTCACGACCGTCCAGACCGGCACCGCGTCCTGGTCCGAGGGCGACACCGGCGACGGCGCGCTCACCTCCGCCTACGGGCGCGCCGGGTCCGACGTCGCGTCGTTCGCGCTCACCACCACCTCGGGCGAGCGCGTCGAGGCCACCGTCCAGGACGGCTGGTGGGCGGTCTGGGCGCCCGGGGAGGCGTCGCTGCGCCCCACCGCGGAGCTCACGTTCACCGACGGCGCCCGCGCGGAGGTCGCCGTCGGCCGATGAGCCCTCGCGGGTCCGTCCGGCCCGTCGCGCCTACTCGCCGTCCTCGCAGGCGATGCCGTTGCCGTTGGGGTCGAGCGCGCCACGGTAGGCGGGCTGGCCGTTCTGGATGGGTGCGGCGCCGGCCTGGCGGGCGGCGTTGCAGTCCCAGTAGAACCACGCGGAGTCCTGCTGCTGCTGCTCCTGCTGCTTCTGCTGCTCGGCCTGCTGCTGGTTCTGGGTCTGCTGGTCCTCGAACGCCTTCTTCTGGCTCGCGAGCTCGGTCTCCGCGGCCTCGGCAGCCTGCTCGCGCTCCTTCAGCGACTCCTCGCGCTTCTGGAGGTCGTCCTTCTGGGCGCTGAGGTCCTGGCGCTGCTGGTCCACCTCGGCCTGGGCCTGCTCGGCCGCGGCCTCCATGCGGTCGGCGTCCACGAGCGCCTGCGCGGCGTCGGAGCTGCGCACCATCGAGATGGAGACGCCGAGGATGCAGCCGAGGGCCAGGCACGCGACGGCGACGCCGGCGATCAGCGGGCCACCCCGCTTGCCGCGCCCGCGGGAACCGGCGCGCGTGCGACCGGCCGAGAGCTCGGCCTCGGCCTCGTCCGCGGCCTGGCGCGCCGCACGCCGACCGCTGCTGGTGCGGATCCGGTCACCGACGGTGCGGAGCGCGGCGGAGACGGTCGCGACGGCTCCGCGGTCCTCCTCGGCGCCGGGGTGGCCGTACGGGGGAGCGGCGGCCGGGATCGCCGCGGGCGGCGCGGGCGGCGGGGCCGAGACGGTCGCGACAGGGGCGCCGTACGTCGCCGTGGGCGCCGGGGGCGACGGGGGCTGCGGGGGCATGGCTGCGACGGTGGTCACGGCGGCCGGTGCGTACGTGACGGAGGCGGGCACAGGGGCCATGACGGTGGTCGCCTCGGCCGGGGTCTCGGGGCGGGCCGGACGCGCGGCGTCGTCCACCCAGTACTCCCAGCCCTGGGGTGCGGGCGGCCACGCGGGGTCGGGGACCCACCCCGCGTCGGGCCGGAACCCCGGGGGTACCCGCCATCCCGGGGGCGGGTTGAATCGCACTGCCATGACACTCCTTGGTCGTCGAGCGGCACCCACTATGTCGGAAACCGCCCTCCCCGGTCCATGCGCCCGCGATGCGTCAGGGACCGGGACGGGGTCGACGACGGCCGGTCAGGCCCCCGGGAGGTGCTTGCGGTAGTGCGCGACCACGACGCCCGTGGACACCGCGCCGAGCGCCACGAGGACGACGAAGAGCTGCGTCGTCGTGAACGGCGGGGTGATGGCGGCCATGATCGCGGGCGTGAGGAAGCCGGCGTACGCGACGGCGTAGAACACGCCCGTGAGGCCGGCGAGGTGGCGCGGCCCGGCGATGCGCTGCACCTCCAGGAGCCCTGACGACAGGCCGATCCCCATGCCCGCGCCACCCACGACGGCGGCCCCGACGCCCCACCACGGGGAGCCGGACACGACCACCGCGCCGACGCACGCCACCGCGAGCGTGAGGGCCCCCGCGGCGACGGCCAGCCCGCGCGCGGAGTCGACGGCGTCGAGCCGCTTGGCGGCGGGCTGCACCACGGCAGCCACGCCGAGCGCCACCACGGTGAGCAACGTGGCGTACGCCACGCCGAAACCCTGCGTCTGGTCGCGCAGCAGGACCGGCGCGTACCCGTAGGTGAGCGCCGCGACGACGAAGATCCACGGCGCGACGACCGCGACCACCCGCGTGAACCGGAGGTGGCCCGCCGGGGGCACCCGCAGCCCGCGCCACCACGGCCCGGCCTCGCCGCCGAACGCGTTCGACTCCGGCGTGCGGAGCACGACCAGCAGGAACGGTGCCGTGACGACCAGGTGCACCACGAACGGCAGCACCTCGGGCCACGGGCCCCACTGCGCCAGCGCGCCCGCGACGAGCGCGCCCAGGGCGGACCCGAGCGTGAACGCGAGGGACGCGCGGCGCGCGCCCGAGCCGGCGTCCGCCCCCCGGTCGTAGGGCACCTGCGAGAGCTCCTTGATCCAGCTCGTGCCGACCGATGTCGCCGTCCCGACCGTGATGCCGGCGAGCAGCCGCCCCACGTAGATCGGGACGGGGCCGAGGACGCCGAGCGCGAGCACGGCGCTCGCGACCATGCCGCAGACGGTCCCCACGAGCATCACGGGGCGGCGGCCGAACCGGTCGGAGAGCGTCCCGGCGACGAGCAGCGCGGGCGCGAGGCCGAGCACGTACACGCCGAGGAACGCGTTGACGGTGGCGTCGCCGTACCCCTGCACCTCCTCGTACATGAGCAGCACGGGCGTGAACTGGTTGCCGGCCCACGAGGAGACGAACAGCGCGGCGAACGCGCCGAGCCACGGGCGCCTCACAGGATGCCCCGGTGCCGGCGGACGTGGTCGTGCAGCAGGTCGCAGTACGTGTCGGCGTCGCCCTGCTCGACGGCGGCGAGCATCGCCTCGTGCTCGGCGAGCGCGGCCGCGACCTCGTCCGCCCCGACGTGCAGGTGCTGGAACATGAGCCGCAGCTGCCGGTCGCGCAGCAGCCCCATGAACTGGATCGCCGTCTGGTTGCGCGACGCCCGGACGAGCACGCCGTGGAACGCCGAGTCGGCCACGACGAACGCCTGGACGTCGTCCGCGGCGGCCGCGCGTCGCTGCGTGTCGAGGTGCGTGCGCAGCTCGCCGACGACGGCGGCCGCAGGGCGCCCGTGAGCCAGCGCGCGGCGGGCGGTCGAACGCTCGACGGCCTCGCGCATCTCGAGCACGTCGCGCGCCTCGTCGGGAGCCATCGGCACGACGGCGGCCCCCCGCCGCGGCGCGACGGCGAGCAGCCGCTCGGCGTCGAGCCGCAGGAACGCCTCGTGCACGGGGGTGCGGCTGATGCCGAGCTCCGCCGCGACGTCGCCCTCGGACAGCAGCACGCCGCCGGCCGCCTCCCCCGAGAGGATCTTCGCCTTGGTGTGCTGGTACGCGCGCTCGGCGGCGCTGAGCGGCGGCGCGGGGGTCGCGGAGGGTTCTGTCACCCGAGGCAACCTACGCTTGCATCCAACTTGCATGCAAGATGACGGAGGTGATGTCGACCGTAGCCGGAAGCCGCCTACGCTTCCCGCATGCTGCTGGCGATCGTGCGTGCACCCCAGGCCGACATCGTCCGCCTCCCTGACCGGTTCCGGCTGGAGTCGGTGGGCCCGACGTCGACGTCGGGGTGGACCGCGGTGTGGTGCGAGACGCTCGCCCCGCTGGAACCCCTGAGCACCGTCGTCGCGGTGGACGAGGGCTTGGGTCGACTGTCGCTGCACGTCGACGTCGATGGCGCTTCGGCCGCGTGGGACTGGTCGGAGAACCCGGCAACCGACGCCCAGGTGCTCGCCGCCACGCAGGCGCTGTGTCGCGCTCTCGGCCCGCCCAGGGAATCCGACGGCCTGGAGCATCGGCTGGCGGCTGCCATCGCCGACGAGGAGCTGGTCGATGTCCTCGCCGACGAGTTCGAGCTCCCCGACCTCGACGAGTCGGAGCCGCGTCGGGCCGTCGTCCTGCACCGCGGTGACCCCGCGGGTGCGCGACTCGCGGCACGGATCGTCGCGCGAGCCACGGGACCCGTCTGCGCCGCCGACCTGGGCGACGCCTGGACGGTGCTGGTCACGGAGGACCCGCTCGACGCCGACCACCTGGCGGTAGCGGTGGCCGAGGGGGCGTCGCGCCGGTCGGCGACGCTCGTGCTGTGGCGCGGGGCGGGTGACGCGCGCGGGGCATGGACTGTGAGCAAGTACGCGCGGACCGAGGCGACCTGGGGCACCGGCTGGTGGTCTCCCGGTGACCGCGACGTCGAGGAGCGCGAGGAGGGTGTCCGGGGCCTTGCCGCGGAGGTCGGCGTCGGCGTCGACCCCGAAGGGCTCCGCGCACTGGTCGCCGCCGATCACGACCATGAACCGCTCGCCAGGCTGGTCGGCGTCCTGGGACTGCCGGGCGAGGCATTGGCCGTCCTCGACGAACGACCCGAGGCGCCCGCGCTCGAACGGATGGAGCCGGCGTCGTGGCGGCAGGCCGCGGTCGAGGCCGGCAGAGCGTCGGATTCCTGGGACCTTGCCCTCCCGTTCATGTCCCGGTGGCCCCGCACCGCGGTCGCCGCCGTCCTCGCGGTCATGCTCATCATGCTGGCCCTGACAGTCCTCTCGGTGGGCGTGCTGGCCACCGGCGGCGCCTTCGTGGACCAGGACGGTGTCTCCGCGAGCGACTGGGCCTTCGCTGGGATCAGCGTCGTGCTGCTCGCCCTCTATGTCGGGTTGGCCGTGGTCGTGGTCGGGCGCTACCGCCGCGGTCGTCAGGGAGCGCCGTAGCCGACCCTGGCCGCCGTGTCGGTCGCCGCTGGTAGACCGGGGGCATGTTCCTCCTGGACGCGGACCGCACCACCGACGGCGGCGGCGAACCCGCCGTCGTGCACTCCGCGAGCGACCTGGTCGTGGCCGCCGAGTGCGAGTTCCGGCTGCTGCGCCGCCTCGACGAGCTGCTCGGCCGGGTGCCGCGGCGCGAGCGCGAGGCCGACGTGATGCTCGAGCGGACCGCGGCCCTGGGCGACGCGCACGAGCGCCGGGTGCTGGACGAGTACGTGGCCCGGTTCGGGCGCTCGGACGGCGGGCCGGGCGGCGTCGTCGAGGTCGGGCCGCCGGCCCGGCTCACGCGGGACGGGCTGGAGGCGGCGCACGGCGCGACCCTCGCGGCGATCGAGGCGGGTGCGGACGTCGTCGCGCAGGCGACGTTCTTCGACGGCGAGTTCCACGGCCGGGCCGACTTCCTGGTCCGCGACCCGCTGGGCGACCTCGACGTCGGTCCGGGGCGTCCGGGGGAGCATGCCGCCGCCGCGCTGCCGCGCTACGCCGTCCTCGAGACCAAGCTGGCGCGGCGGGCCAAGGTGACCGCGCTGCTGCAGCTCGCGGCGTACGCCGACCAGCTCGCCGCCGCGCACGTCGACCCGACGGACACCGTCCACCTGGTGCTCGGCACCCGCGTCACCAGCTCCCACCGGCTCGCCGAGCTGTTGCCCGTGCTCCAGCAGCGGCGGGCCCGGCTGCGGGAGGTCGTCGCCGCGCACCGTGCCGACGACGGCCCCCTGGCCTGGGGCGACGAGCGGTTCACCGCCTGCGGCCGGTGCCCCGCCTGTGCCGAGGAGGCTGCCGCGCACCGCGACGTCCTGCTCGTCGGGGGTGTCTACGAGCAGCAGCGTGCACGCCTCCTCGCGGGCGGCATCACCACCATCGACGAGCTCGCGAAGGCCGAGGACCCGCCCGCCGGGATGCCGGCCCGCGGCTTCGAGCGCGTGCGCGACCAGGCACGGCTGCAGCTCGGCACGGGGGAGTGGGACGGCGAGGTGGCCTACGACGACCACGGCGAGCCCGCCACGATCCGCTGGCAGCTGCCCGACACGTCCGCGGTGCGCCGGCTGCCGCCGCCCAGCCCTGGCGACGTCTTCTTCGACTTCGAGGGCGACCCCCTGTGGTCCGACCCGCAGGGCGAGCAGTGGGGGCAGCAGACCGGGCTCGACTACCTGTTCGGCCTGGTCGAGCGGCCCGACGCCGCGGGGGAGGCCCCGCCGTTCCGCGCGTTCTGGGCCCACGACCTGGGACAGGAACGGCAGGCCCTGGTCGACTTCGTGGACTACCTCGCCGAGCGGCGGCGACGGTACCCGGACCTGCACGTCTACCACTACGCGTCGTACGAGCGGGTCCACCTGCTGTCCATCGCCGCCCGGCACGGCGTCTACGAGGAGGAGGTGGACCAGCTGCTGCGCGACGGCGTGCTGGTGGACCTCTACGCCGTCGTGCGGTCGTCGCTGCGGATCTCCGACCGCTCCAAGTCGATCAAGAAGCTCGAGCCGCTGTACATGGGCGACGAGCTGCGGTCGGGCGACGTCACCACCGCGGCGGCGTCCATCGTCGCCTACGCCGAGTACACGGCCCTGCGCGACGCCGGCCGCGGCGGCGAGGCCGACGCCCTGCTGCGCGACATCGCCGACTACAACCGGTACGACTGCGTCTCCACCCTGCGGCTGTTCGACTGGCTGCGCGGGGCGGCCGACGTGGTCGACGCCCGGGCCGCCGAGGGCACCCCCTCGGCCGAGGCTGCGGTCCCGTCGCCGGTCGAGCCCACCGAGCCGGTCGAGCCCGCCCCGGAGACGCCGCGGCAGGCGGCGACGCGCGAGTCGCGCGAGCGACGGCTGGGCCTGGAGGCCGAGGTGCGCGAGCGGGTCGGCGAGGACCGCGGCGCCCGCGACGACGAGGCGCAGGCGCTCGCGATGATCGGCGCGTCGCTGGGCTACTGGCGCCGGGAGAGCAAGCCGTTCTGGCACGAGCACTACTCGCGGCTCGAGCTGCCGCCGGACGAGTGGCAGGGCCGCCGGAACACGTTTCACGTGGAACGCGCGACCGTCGTCCAGGACTGGCTCGTCGAGGACGGCCGGCGCGCGCCGGCGCGGGTGCTGGAGCTGGTCGGTCGGCTGTCGGAGGGCTCCGAGCTGGGCGCCGGCGCGGTGCCGTTCGTCCTCTACGACGACCCCGCGCCCGACGCGGTGACCGTGCCGGCGAACGCCGTGCGCGGGTTCCACGGCGGCGCGACGATCGTCGACGCCGTCCGGCGGCAGACCGAGGCGGGGGAGCGGGACGTCCTGCTGCTGCGCGAGCAGGTCCGCGTCGGCGCGGAGACGTTCGACGCGCTGCCGATGGCGCTCACGCCGTCGAGCGGGCCGCGCGCCGACCCGCAGGAGCAGGCGCTCGAGGACGTGGCGAGGCGCGCGCTCACGGCGTGGGACGCCGATCGCGCGATGCCCGACGGCCCGGCCGCGGACCTGCTGCGCCGCCGGCCCCCGCGCCTGACCGGGGGAGGGGCGCTGCCCGACGTCGTCGACGGAGACTTCACCGCCGCGGTGCTCGGCGCGACGCGCGACCTCGACCGCTCCTACCTCGCGGTGCAGGGACCGCCCGGCACCGGCAAGACGCACGTCGGCTCGCACGTCGTCGCAGCGCTGGTCGCCGAGGGCTGGCGGGTGGGCGTCGTCGCGCAGTCGCACGCGGCGGTGGAGAACATGCTGCGCGCCGTCGTCGAGAAGGCCGGCGTCCCCGCCGAGCGGGTGGCCAGGAAGCGGCCGTCCGACGGGGCCCCGCACGCCCCGTCGGACGCCGCGGTGTGCGCGGAGCTGCCGGGCGACGACCTGGCCGAGTTCTCCCGCCGCGGCCCGGGCGTCGTCGGCGGCACGGCCTGGGACTTCGCGCACCCCGGCCGCTGGCCGGACGACGACCTCGACCTGCTGGTCGTGGACGAGGCCGGCCAGTTCTCCCTCGCGTCCACGATCGCGGTATCCCGGTCCGCACGTCGCCTGCTGCTCCTGGGGGACCCGCAGCAGCTGCCGCAGGTCAGCCGCGGGCGTCACCCCGAGCCCGTCGACCGGTCGGCGCTCGGCTGGCTCGCGGACGGCCGCGACGTGCTGCCGCCCGGGCTCGGCTACTTCCTGGCGCGGTCGTGGCGGATGCACCCCGCCCTCTGCGAGGCGGTGTCCCAGCTCGCGTACGAGGGGCGGCTGGGGGCCCACGAGACCGTGGCCCGGCGCCGGCTCGACGGCGTGGCCCCCGGAGTGCACCACGTGCCCGTCCGGCACGTGGGCCGCGGCGTCGCGTCGCCCGAGGAGGCGCAGGAGGTGGTGCGGCAGGCGGCAGGCGTCGTCGGGCGTGCCTGGACCCCGGGTGCCGGGCAGCCCGCACGCCCGCTGGAGCCGCGTGACGTCGTCGTGCTCGCCGCCTACAACGCCCAGGTGTGGGCCGTGCGGCGCGCGCTCGACGACGCCGGGCTCGACGGCGTGCGGGTGGGCACGGTCGACCGGTTCCAGGGCACCGAGGCGCCCGTCGCGATCGTCACGCTCGCGGCGTCCTCCCCGCACGACGTCCCGCGCGGCACCGGGTTCCTGCTGTCCCGGCACCGGGTCAACGTGGCCGTCTCCCGCGGGCAGTGGTGCGCGATCGTCGTGCGGTCGCCCGAGCTCACGGACTACCTGCCGCACACCCCCGAGGGGCTCGGCCGCCTCGGCGCCTTCCTCGGGCTGTGCGAGCGGACGGTCTAGAACCCGCCGAAGTCGCCTCCGCCGAAGTCCCCGCCGAAGTCGCCGAAGCCGCCCGCGTCGCCGCCGCCGTCGTACCCGGGGTCCGCGCCCGAGGCCTCCGAGTACCCGGCGTCGCCGCCGGCGTCCGCCCCTGCGTCGCCCCCGGCCTCGCCGCCCTCGGCTCCCGCCTCGGAGCCGGCGTCGCCGGCGAAGTCCTGCGACGGGTCGCCGAAGGCCGGGCCGAAGAGGGCGTTCGCCACGGCCGAGCCGATGACCACGCCCGCGACGGTGCCGAGCAGGCTGGAGCCGACCATCGAGCCGAAGCCCGGACCACGCGCGCCGGAGCCGCCCTGGCCGCGGAACGACTGCTCCAGCGTGCCGGGCCGGCGCATCTCGGCCCGGGTGGCCATGCGGGCGAGGGACTGCGGGTCGTCGGAGGTGGCCCGCTCGTTCGCGGGGAGGCCGGAGCCGACGTCCTCGAGCACGCGGCGCCGCTGCTCCGGCGTCAGGCGGGCGAACGCCTCGGCGTGCGCCTGCTCGACGGCGTCCGGCGGCGCGGTGCGCAGCAGGTAGCGGTAGCGCTCGACGGCCACCTCGTCGGGGTCGCGGTGTGCGGCGGGGCCGCCGGCGCCGGGCCGGCCGGCGGGCTGCTGGCCGGGGTACGGCGCGTAGCCGTGCTTCCCCGGCGCCTCACCCGTGTGCGGCCGGGCGTCGTCGGGCCGGCCTGGCACGCCGTGGTACGTGCGCTCGTCGTGAGTTCTGCCGAGGAGTCGGTCGAGGAATCCCATGACGGTCCAACGATCGCGTCGGGGCGGGCGTTCCCGCCAACGACGACGGCCCGCACCCCGACGAGCGAGGTGCGGGCCGTGCGACTCACGCGGCCGGCGTCAGCCGGCCGGGAGCGAGATCAGAGCGGGCGGACGTTCTCCGCCTGCGGGCCCTTCGGGCCCTGCGTGACGTCGAACTCCACGCGCTGCTCCTCGTCCAGGGACCGGTAGCCCTGGGACTGGATGGCGGAGAAGTGGACGAACACGTCGGCCGAGCCGTCCTCGGGGGCGATGAAGCCGTAGCCCTTCTCGCTGTTGAACCACTTCACGGTTCCGGTGGCCATGCTTACTCCTTCAAGAGGTGTCGACGACCTCGACCGTCGAGATCGCGCATCACGGTGAATCGTCGTCAACTCTTGAGACCAAGGTCCGCCGGGTGACCGCACCAGTCCTTCCGATGCGATCGCCGTGGCGCGGACGGGAACCGTCCGGATCGAGCGAGGCACTGCAACGGGGACAACGGTACGCGAGCGCGAGCACGGGCACCAGTGTTGCCGCACGGGCTGTCCACAGGGTGGTCACCCCGGTGGACGCGAGGTCGGGGGCGGCCGATACAAAGGTGTCATGACCACTTCCCCCGTGCCCTCCCTGCCCCTGTCCGGCGACGTCGAGATCCCCCAGGTCGGTCTCGGTGTCTTCCAGGTGCCCGACGACGGTACCCAGGCCAACGTCGAGCAGGCGCTCGAGCTCGGCTACCGGCACGTCGACACCGCCGCCGGCTACTACAACGAGGCGGGCGTCGGCGCGGCGCTGCGCGCGTCGGGCCTCCCCCGCGAGGACGTCTTCGTCACCACCAAGCTCCGCAACGGGGACCAGGGGTACGAGCAGGCGCTGCGCGCGTTCGAGGACTCCCGCCGCGCGCTCGGCGTCGACCAGGTCGACCTGTACCTGATCCACTGGCCGGTGCCGAGCAAGGACCTGTACGTCGAGACGTGGCGCGCGTTCGAGAAGCTGCTCGCCGAGGGCGCCGTGCGCGCGATCGGGGTGTCCAACTTCCTGGTCGAGCACCTCGACCGTCTCGTCGCGGAGACCGACGTCGTGCCCGCGGTGAACCAGGTCGAGGTGCACCCCACCTTCCAGCAGGCCGCGGTGCAGCAGCGCTGCCGCGAGCTCGGCGTCGCCGTCGAGGCGTACTCGCCGCTCGGTCGCGGGGCCGACCTCGACGCGCCGGCCGTCGTCGCCGCCGCGACGGAGCTCGGCGTCACGCCCGCGCAGGTCGTGCTGCGGTGGGCGGTGCAGCAGGGGCGGATCGTCATCCCCAAGTCGCTGTCCGCCGAGCGGCAGGCCACGAACCTGGACGTCTTCTCGTTCGAGCTGTCGGCCGCGCAGGTGGCGTCGATCGACGCCCTGGAGTCCGGTGTCGAGGGGCGCACGGGGGCGGACCCGGCCACCGCGTCGTTCACGCAGTTCCGCGCCTGATGCGGGGCCGCGGGAGGCCGAGTGTGACCTAGATAACAGGTTCGTCACGATCTGCAGGGAGTGACCCGCGCGACACGTCGGCGACATACAGTCTCGCTACGTTCAGCGGCACTGAATGCGGTGTTGAGCCGCGAATGTCCTACCTCCAAAAGGGGAACAGCATGATCCGACGCACCACGGCCGCCAAGGGCTTGGCCCTCGCGGCAGTCCTCAGCCTCGGCCTCGCAGCCTGCGCCTCGTCCGACGGCGGGAGCGGCGACAGCAGCGAGGGCGGCGGCGGCTCGGCCGAGCCGTTGAAGATCGGCACGATCCTGCCGGTCACGGGCACCCTCGCCTTCCTCGGGCCGCCGGAGATCGCCGGCGTCGGTCTGGCGATCGACGACATCAACGCCGCCGGCGGCGTCCTCGGCAACGACGTCAGCGTCGAGTGGGGCGACTCCGGCGACAGCACCGACCTCTCGGTGGCGACCAGCACGGCGACCGACCTCATCGGCAAGGGCGTCTCCGTCGCCATCGGCGCGGCGTCCTCCGCGGTGTCCCTCGGCGTGGTCGACCAGTTCGCCGAGGCCAGCGTCATGCAGATCTCGCCCGCGAACACGGCGGCGGACCTGTCGGGGTACGGCGAGTTCTTCGCACGCACCGCCCCGCCGGACACCGTCCAGGGGCCGGCGCACGCCGACCTCATCATGGGTGACGGCCACTGCAAGGTCGGCTTCCTCGTGCAGAACGAGGCCTACGGCAACGGCCTGCGCGACTACATCCAGGAGGCGCTCGAGGCCGGTGGGTGCGAGGCGGTCTACGGCGGCAACGGCGAGGGCCACGAGTTCGCGCCGGGCGAGACGAACTTCGGCGCCCAGGTGACCGACCTGCTCGCGCAGAAGCCCGACGCCATCTCGATCGTCGCGTTCGAGGAGACCACCGCCATCGTCAACGAGCTCGTGGCGCAGGGCTGGGACTTCGACGGCACCACGTACTTCGTCGACGGCAACCTCTCCAACTACGGCGACGACTTCGACCCGGGCACCCTCGAGGGCGTCCAGGGCACGCTGCCCGGCGCGCAGGCCGACGACGCCTTCCGCGAGCAGCTGCAGACGTGGTATTCGGAGAACGAGAGCGGCGAGCTCAACGACTTCTCCTACTCCGCCGAGTCGTACGACGCTGTCGTCCTCGCCGCGCTCGCGGCGGTCAAGGGCGACGGCACCGACGGCGCCACGATCTCGAAGAACATCCGTGCGGTGTCGGGTGCCGACGGCGGCACCGAGGTCACGTCGTTCGAGGAGGGCGTCAAGGCGCTCGAGGCCGGCGACGACATCAACTACGTCGGCAAGTCCGGCATCGGGCCGCTCAACGACTCGAACGACCCGACGTCCGCGTTCATCGGCATCTACAAGTACGGCGCCGACAACACCTACACCTACCAGCGGCAGATCGAGGGCAAGATCGAGGAGTGATCCTCGCTCGCTGACCTCGGCACGACGACGGCCCGGACGCTCGCACAGAGCGGCCGGGCCGTCGTCGTGCCGAGGTAGTCCAGATCGTGCCGAGGTAGCACGTGTCGTGCCGAGGTAGTTCAAACCTCCGCGAGGTAGTCCGAGGACGTTGTGCCAGATCTCTGCGCCTCAGACGCTGCCCACAGGCAGGGCTTGTCCACGAACAGCCGATCCGCGAGGGAGGAACGCCGGATTCGGCAGGGTCGTCGCGCGACGGTTCATCCATGAGAGAGGCCGAACACCTTCCTGCGATCAGGCGCATCACCGGGATCCTCGAGAGCATGAACGCTCCCGGCTCGCCGTTGCCCACGATGCTCTCGGCAGACGCCACGCACCCGCCCCTCGTGCCGGACGCGCTGGAGCTCGTCCCGGCCGACGACGTCGTCGTGCCGCCCTCTCACGAGGAGGCGATCCTCGCCCTGGTGCGCGAGGTGGCAGACGGCACCGCGGCGCCGCTGTGGTTCAGCCACGAGACCGCGGCGATGCTTCACGGGGCGTGGACGTATCGCACGCCGCAGCTCGTGCACCTCACGCGCGAAGGGAACCCCCACGTGGACGGGGAGGGCGAACCGTCGGTGCGTCGTCACCACACGCCGATGCCGCAGCAGGACCGGGCCGACGTCCGCGGCATCCCGGTGACGTCGCTCGCGCGCACGCTGGTCGACTGCATCCGTGCCCTCCCGCGCGACGGCGCGCTGGTCGCGTGCGACTCGCTGTTCCGCCGCGGTGCCGACCCGGCGGAGGTCTCCCGCATCGTGTCCGCGTCCCGGGGCAAGCGGGGCGTCGTCCAGGCACGAGAGGTCCTCGACCTGTGCGACCCGCGCTCGGGGTCGCCAGGAGAGACGGTGACGAGGCTCGCTGCCTCGGACGTCGGGCTACCGCGACCCGAGTGCCAGCTCGAGGTGCCGACCGCGCGGGGGACGTTCTACGTCGATCTGGGCTGGGCGGACGTTCGCCTCGTCGTGGAGTTCGACGGACTGGTCAAGTACGACGACGTCGACGTCGAGCGCGTGCTCCGCGACGAAGAGGCTCGGCAGAGTGCGCTCGAGGCCGCCGGGTGGATGGTCGTCCGGGTCCGGTGGGAGGAGCTGGACGACCTGGCGGCGCTGGAGCAGCGCCTGCGCCGCGCGTACCTCGTCGCTCGGCGTCGTGCCTTGCTCGGGCTGACCGCCTGAACGACGACCTATCCTCCCGCGGCAACGGCGGCGGCTGCTCTGTTGAGCGGCCGCCGCCGTACTCGCGAGGTGCCTCCCTGGCCGGGCCCGAACTACCTCGGCCCGAATCGAACTACCTCGGCGCGATGCGAACTACCTCGGCGCGATGCGAACTACCTCGGCGGGGGTGGGGCTACTTCGTGTCCTCGGCGAGGGAGCCGAGGTACAGGGAGATGACCTTCGGGTCGGACTGGAGCTCGCGCCCCGTGCCGGTGTACGCGTCCTTGCCCTGGTCGAGCACGTAGCCGCGGTCGCAGATCTGCAGGCAGCGGCGGGCGTTCTGCTCCACCATGATGATCGACACGCCGGCCTTGTTGATCATCCGGGTGCGCAGGAACGTCTCGTCCTGACGCACCGGGGACAGGCCTGCCGAGGGCTCGTCGAGCAGCAGCACCGACGGGTTCATCATGAGCGCCCGGGCCATGGCCACCATCTGCCGCTCGCCTCCGGACATGGCGCCCGCCCGCTGGGTGCGGCGCTCGTGCAGCACGGGGAACAGGTCGCGGATGAACGACCAGCGCTCGTCGAAGACCCTCGGGCGCAGGTACACCCCCATCCGCATGTTCTCCTCGACCGACAACGACGGGAAGACGTTGTTGGTCTGCGGCACGAACCCGACGCCGCGCGCCACGAGGGTGTTCGCCTTCATCCCGGTGATGTCCTCACCGCCGAGGGTCACGGTGCCGGAGTGGATTTTGACCAGCCCGAACAACGCCTTGAGCAGCGTGGACTTGCCGGCACCGTTGGGGCCGATGATGCCGACCAGCTCGCCCTTGCCCACCTCGATCGAACAGCCGTCGAGGATGTGCACCCCGGGCAGGTAGCCCGCGACGAGGTTGTCGGCCCGCAGCAGGAGCTCCTTCCCCTCGGGGACGCCGCCGGGGTGCGCGGGGGTCGTGAGTGTCGAGGTGTCGCTCATCGCTTCTCCTCCTCGGCCTCGAGGCGGGCCAGGATCTCGGGGTCGAGCAGGGAGTCGTCGCCCAGGTCGGTGTCGTGGTGGGCGCCGAGGTACGCGTCGACCACGGCCTGGTCCTGCATGACGGTCGCCGGCGGGCCCTCGGCCACGATCCGGCCCTCCGCCATCACCACCACCCAGTCGGAGATGTGCCGCACGGCATGCATGTCGTGCTCGACGAACAGGACCGTCATGCCCTCGTCCCGCAGCGCCTGCACGTGCCCCAGGAGGGACTGCACGAGGGCGGGGTTCACGCCCGCCATCGGCTCGTCGAGCATGATCATCGTCGGGTCGGTCATGAGGGCGCGCGCCATCTCGAGCAGCTTGCGCTGCCCGCCGGACAGCGACCCGGCGAAGTCGTCGGCCTTCGCGTCGAGCTTGAACCGGGCGAGGATCTCCATCGCCTTCTCGGTGGCGGCCTTCTCGTGCCCCTGCCAGGTGAACGGCAGCCAGGAGAGCCAGAAGCGCTCGCCGGGGTTCTTCGGGGACGCGAGCAGCATGTTCTGCAGCACCGTGAGCCGCGACAGCGCCTTGGTGAGCTGGAACGTGCGCACCATCCCCTGCTGGGCGACGCGAGCCCCGCTCTTGCCGGCGAGCGACTTCCCCTCGAAGCTCCAGCGCCCGCTCTCGGGGGTGTCGAAGCCGGTGAGCAGGTTGAAGAACGTCGTCTTGCCGGCGCCGTTGGGGCCGATGAGCGCCGTGATGGCGCCACGCTGCACCTCGAGGTGTGCGACGTCGACCGCCGTCATGCCGCCGAAGCGGCGCACGACGTCGTCGGCCACGAGGATGGCGTCCGGCTTGGGCGCCCCGACGACGGGCTCGACCTGCGCGAGGTCGTCGCGCGCCTCGGTGGCGACGGCGGAGGTGGGGGCGACGGCGGCCGCGGCCGCCGCGTCGACGACGGACTCGGGCTGGTCGCCGGCTGTGGTCTCTTCGGACATGTCAGCGGACATTGAAGGCCAGCTCCTTCTTGTTACCGAGGATGCCCTGCGGCCTGAAGATCACGAGGAGCATGAGGGTGATACCCACCAGCATGCCGCCGATCTGCTCCACGTTGGTGGTGCTGATGATCTCTCCCACCCCGGTGTTCTCGGACAGGGCGCGCATCCCGGTGCGCATGAACATGTAGGCGCCGAAGAAGATCATCGCGCCGAGCACCGGGCCGAAGACGGTCGCGGCCCCGCCGAGCAGCAGCACCGTCCACACGAAGAACGTCATGGTGCGGCCCATCGCGTCCGGGGCGATGGTGATCGGCAGCACGTAGAGGACGCCACCGAGCGCGCCGAGCATGCCGCCCAGCACCAGCGACTGCAGCTTGTACGAGTACACGTTCTTGCCGAGCGCCCGCACGGCGTCCTCGTCCTCGCGGATGCCCTTGAGGACGCGGCCCCACGGGCTGCGGGTGATGAGCCAGACGAACAGCAGGGCCAGGGCGACGACGCCCCACGCGAAGAGGCGCGTCCACCAGGAGTCGGAGCCGGTGTTGATGTACTCGAGCGGCCCGATCACCGTGCGACCGTCGGGCAGGGGCGACAGGTCCTGGAAGGTGCCCTTGTAGTTGCGGCCCTGGAGCCCGGAGGCCCCGCCGGTCCACTCCTGCAGCCAGGTGGACCGCCCGATCCACCGGATGATCTCCGCGGCGGAGATGGTGACGATCGCCAGGTAGTCGCCGCGCAGCTGCAGCGTCGGGATGCCGAGGACCAGAGCGAACAACAGCCCCGCGACCAGGGCGACGAGCAGCGCGACGAAGAACGGGGCACCGGCGATCGTCGCGATGCCGAAGCCGTACGCGCCGAGCAGCATGAAGCCCGCCTGGCCCATGTTGAGCAGGCCCGTGTACCCGAAGTGCAGGTTGAGGCCGATCGCCGCGACGGCGTAGGCCGCCGTCGTCGGGGCGATGAGCTCGGCGAGCGACTGGGTGAGGATTCTGAGGAACTCGTCCATGGTCGGTCTCCCTTCAGCCGATCCGCTCGCGGCGGCCCAGGATGCCCTGCGGCCTGATCAGGAGCACGAGGATGAGGATCACGAGCGCCGACGCGTACCGCAGGTCGCTCTGGATCACGAGGTTGGACAGCTCGACGACCAGGCCGATGAGGATCGACCCGACGAGGGCGCCGAAGGCGGTGCCGAGCCCGCCGAGGGTCACGGCCGCGAACATGAGCAGCAGCAGCTGCACGCCGAGCTGCCAGTTGAACGACCCGAACGAGATGCCCCACATGAGCCCGGCCAGCGCGGCGAACGCGGTGGCGAGGATCCACACGACGCGGACCACCTTGTCGGGGTCGATGCCGGTGGCCGAGGCCAGGGCCGGGTTGTCGGACACGGCGCGGGTGGCCCGGCCCAGCCGGGTGCGGGTGAGGAAGAGCGCGAAGCCGATCAGGCACACCAGCGCGACCGCCATCGAGATCCACGACGTCGTGCTGAGGGTGATCCCGAGCAGCGTCAGGGGCCGCGGGTTGGCCGACAGGATGCGCTCCGACCCGCCGCCGATGAGCAGCTGGATCACGTACTGCAGCGTGATCGACAACCCGATCGAGACGATCATCAGCTGCATCACGGGAGTGCCTCTGCGGCGTAGCGGGCGCCAGATGGCCGCATCCTGCGCGACGCCGGTGAGGGCGCAGACGGCGATGGTCAGCAGGCCACCGACCCAGATCGACATCCCCATCTGGTTGATGGCGATGAAGCCGAGCGCGGCGCCGAGGGCGAACTGCTCGCCGTGGGCGAAGTTCGACATCCCGGTGGTGCCGAAGACGAGGTTGAGCCCGATGGACGCGAGCGCGAGCAGCAGGCCGAAGCGGATGCCGGAGCCGAACTGCTGCCACACCTGGCCCCAGGAGAACGCCCGCTCGGAGGCGTCGCCCTCCGGCGCCGTCGCGACGCCGTCACCCTCGGTGGTGGTGTCGGTGCCCGCGTCGGTGCCGTCGTCGCCGCCCGGTGCCGCCGTGGTGGCCTCGGCGCTGGGGCTCTCGGAGGCCACCGCCTCGCCGCCGACCCGGAAGGCGGCCCGTCCGGTGCCGCCGGTCTGGGCGGTGACCTGGAGCTCGGTCGACGCGCCTTCCGGCAGCTGCTCGCCCGCAGGCAGGGACGCGGGGTCGAGGGTGAGGATGTAGCGGCCGACCTCGGGCACCGCCACCGACACGGGAGCGTCGGCCGTGGTGGTGACGGTCTCGTCGAAGCCGCCGGGCCCGGTGATGGTCACCTCGGCGTCGGCGATTCGGTCGCCCGCGTCGTTCATGACGACGACGGCGACGCAGGCGGTCGAGTCGTCGGGTCTGCAGTCGGTCGCGACGGTGGTCGCGACCCTCGTGCCGGTGGTACTTCCTGTGCTGGTGCTGGTGACGGCGCTGCTGGTGTGCGCCACGTCTGCCCCCGGCGTCGCCTGCGCTGGTGGCGAGGCGAGCACAGCGGGTGCGAGGGCGATCGCGAGTGCTGCCACCGTGCGGCGCAGTGCGATCGCCCTGGTCGGTCGGTCCGTCGTCATCGGCCGGGTCCTCCGTGTGTCGATGTCGTTCCCCCGGGGGCGAGCCCGGGGTTCCGCCCGCTCACCCCGTCGATGCAGGGACACTAAAGGCCCCATGTATCCCCGGCGTTTCGCGAGCGTGCCGCGAGTGTAGCCACGAAAATGTGACCCAAATGACAGATCCAGGTCACAGTCCGGCATCACGCGGGCGGAATCCGCGCCTCGCCGCCGCGGACCTAGGCTGGCCGGGTGCCTGACGACCTGACCGCTCCCACAGACCTCGAAGCCTCCGACGACGCCTCCCCTGGAGCCGTCCCCGACCGCGCTCCCGTCGCGGAGCGCCGCCCCACGGTCCGCCGTCACCACGGCGACGAGGTCGTCGACGACTACGAGTGGCTGCGCGACAAGTCCTCGCCCGAGGTGCTGGCGCACCTGGAGGCGGAGAACGCGTGGACGCAGGCGCAGCTGGCGCACCTGGCGCCGCTGCGGCAGGCGGTCTTCGACGAGATCAAGGCGCGCACGCTCGAGTCCGACCTGTCGGTGCCCGTGCGGATGGGCGGGGCCTGGTACTACACGCGCACCGAGGAGGGCCGGCAGTACCCGATCCACGCGCGCGTGCCCGCCGCGGGGGAGTGGGCGCCCCCGCGCATCGAGGCGGGCACGGTGCCGGCGGGCGAGCAGGTGCTGCTCGACCAGAACGCCGCGGCCGCGGGCCACGACTTCTTCTCCCTCGGCTCGTTCGACGTGTCCGAGGACGGGGCGCGGCTGGCCTACGCCGTCGACACCCAGGGCGACGAGCGGTTCACGCTGCGCGTGCGCGACCTGACCACGGGCACGGACCTGCCCGACGTCGTGGAGGACACGTTCCCGGGCGCCGTCCTCACGCCCGACGGCCGGTACGTCTTCTACCCCACGGTCGACGACGCGTGGCGGCCGTACCGGATCTGGCGGCACGAGGTCGGCACGCCGTCGTCCGACGACGTGCTGGTGCTGGAGGAGCCCGACGAGCGGTTCTGGATCGGCGTCGGGCTCACGCGCTCGCACCGCTACCTGGTGATCGAGGCCGGGTCCAAGACGACCAGCGAGGCGCGCGTCCTGGAGGCCGACGACCCGACGGGCGAGTTCCGCGTCGTGTGGGAGCGGCGGGACGACGTCGAGTACACGGTGGAGCACGCCGTGATGGGGGACGGCGAGGGGCGCGACGCGCTCCTCGTGCTGCACAACGACGGGGCGGAGAACTTCGAGCTGGTCGTGACGGACGTCCCCGCGACGGGCGACGGCGCGACGGCGACCCCGCTGGACCCGGCGCAGGCGCGCGTCGTCGTGCCCCACGACCCGGACGTGCGGCTCGAGGGCGTGGACGCCTTCGCCCACCACGTGGTGCTGAGCCTGCGGCGCGAGGCGCTGCCGCGCGTCGCCGTCGTGGACCTTGCCGACACCGCGCGCACCACCGCGGACCAGCCGTGGACGGCGCGGGAGATCGACGTCGACGAGCCGCTGTTCTCCGTGGCCCTCGACGCGAACCCCGCGTGGGAGCAGCCGCTGCTGCGGGTGCAGCACACGTCGTTCGTCACGCCCGCCACCGTGGTGGACGTCGACCTCGCCACCGGTGAGCGGCACGTGCGCAAGCGGCAGCCCGTGCTCGGCGGCTACGACCCGGCCGACTACGCCCAGCACCGCGAGTGGGCGACGGCCGAGGACGGCACGCGCGTGCCGATCAGCCTGGTGTGGCGGCGCGACGCGGTGACGCTCGACGGGTCCGGGACGCGCGCCGAGCCCGCGCCGCTGCTGCTGTACTCGTACGGCGCGTACGAGACGAGCATCGACCCGTACTTCTCCGTCCCGCGCCTCAGCCTGCTCGACCGTGGCGTCGTCCTCGCCGTCGCGCACGTGCGCGGCGGCGGCGAGCTGGGCCGGCACTGGTACGACGAGGGCAAGCTCGCGGCCAAGGAGCACACCTTCAGCGACCTCGTCGCGTGCGGGCGGCACCTCGTGGAGACGGGGTGGACGTCGCCGGAGCGGATGGTGGCCGACGGCGCCAGCGCGGGCGGGCTCACCGTGGGCGCGGCGCTCAACCTGGCGCCCGACCTGTTCGCGGGCGTGCTCGCCGGCGTGCCGTTCGTCGACGCGCTCACCTCGATGCTCGACCCGACGCTGCCGCTCACCGTCGTCGAGTGGGACGAGTGGGGCGACCCCCTGCACGACCCGGAGGTGTACGCCCGCATGAAGGGGTACGCGCCGTACGAGAACGTGCCCGACGACGCGTCGGCCTACCCGCGGGTCCTGGCCACGACGTCCCTGCACGACACGCGCGTGCTGTACGTCGAGCCCGCCAAGTGGGTCGCGCGGCTGCGGGCCGCCGGCGCCCCGGCGCTGCTGAAGATCGAGATGTCCGCCGGGCACGGCGGCGTCTCCGGGCGCTACGCGCGCTGGGAGGAGATCGCGTTCGAGCACGCGTGGACGCTCGACATCCTCGGCGCGGCGTGAGGGACGTCCGGGCGTCCGGTGTGCGTCCCGGGTGAACCCTGCGTGGCCGATCCCACATCGCGGGGTTGGAACGGCGGGCGGGCCTCGGACGTCGTAACGTCGCGGGGCCGGGGTCGTGCGGCCCCGCCAACTCGTCGCTGAGCCGGCTCCGTGCGGCACGCACGACCGGTCGTCTGGAGCTCGTGTGTCAGGAAACGCCACCACCAGGTTCGCAGGTGTCTCCCTGCTGGCCGTGACCAGCAGGATCCCGGCCGGGGTGCGGACCTCGGCCGCCGTGCAGCAGCGGCTCGCCCCCGCGCTGCGGCGCCTGCGGCTCCCCACCTCGCTGCTCGAGCGCGTCGCCGGCGTGCGGGAACGGCGCGCCTGGGCCGCCGACGAGGACGTGGACGACGCGACCGTCGCCGCCGGGCGCGAGGCGCTCGCCGTCGCCGGTGTCGAGGCCGCCGACGTCGGCCTGCTGATCAACACCTCCGTGACGCGCCGGCACCTCGAGCCGTCCGTCGCGGTGCGGCTGCACCACGGGCTCGGCCTGCCGTCGTCGGCCGTGAACTTCGACGTCGCCAACGCCTGCCTCGGCTTCATCAACGGCATGAGCCTCGCCGCCGGGATGATCGAGTCGGGGCAGGTCCGGTACGCCGTCGTCGTCGACGGCGAGGACGCCGACATCATCCACGACCGCACCATCGAGCGGCTGCTGCGCGAGGACCGCAGCCGCGACGACTTCATGCAGGAGTTCGCGTCCCTCACCCTCGGCTCGGGCTCCGCCGCGGCCGTCCTGGGCCGCACGGACGAGCACCCCGAGGGCCACCGCGTCCTCGGCGGCGTCACGCGCGCCGCCACGAGGTTCCACGACCTGTGCGTGGGCAGCACCGAGGGCATGTTCACGGACGCGAAGGCGCTGCTCGACGGCGGCCTCGAGCTCGTCGTCGACGCCTGGAAGGACGCCGTCGCGGACTGGGACTGGGCGACGATGGACCGCTACGTCACCCACCAGGTCTCGCGCGTGCACACCGACGCCATCGTCGAGGCCGTCGGTCTCGACCGCGCCAAGGTGCCCACCACGTACGAGCGCCTCGGGAACGTCGGCCCGGCGTCCGTGCCTATCACGCTGGTGGAGCAGCAGGACTCGCTGAGCGCCGGGGACCGCGTGCTGCTCATGGGCGTCGGCTCCGGTATCAACACGGCGATGCTGGAGCTCGCGTGGTGACGGTGGCGACCCGCACCGTGCCCTCCACGACCCCCCGCCCCGCCGACACCGTGCCGCCGGGCCTGCCCGGCCTCGACGCGCGCCACAGCCACGTGCTCACCGACGCGCGCGGCGCGTCGTGGCACTACCTCGACAACGGGCCCGAGCTCGCGGCGGGCGGTCACGAGCCCGTCGGCACCGTGCTCGCCGTGCACGGCAACCCCACCTGGTCGTACCTGTGGCGGCGGCTGGTCGCCGACGCGCTGGACGCCGCCGGAGCCGGCGCGCCCGCGTGGCGCGTCGTCGCCGTCGACCAGCTCGAGATGGGCCTGTCGCAGCGCACCGGGGAGCACCGGCCGCTCGCGCGCCGGGTCGCAGACCTCGGCGCGTTCACCGACGCGCTCGGCCTGGCGGGGCCGGTCGTGACGCTCGGCCACGACTGGGGCGGCGTCGTCTCGCTCGGCTGGGCGGTCGACCACCCCGACCTGCTCGCCGGCGTCGCGCTGCTCAACACGGCCGTGCACCAGCCCGACGACGCGCCCGTCCCGGCGCCCCTGCGCCTCGCCCTCGCCGGGCCCGTGCACCGCCTCGGCACGCGCACCACCCGCGCCTTCCTGGAGACGACGCTGTCGCTGGCCCGCCCCCGGCTGGCCGCCGACGTCGCCGCCGCGTACCGCCTGCCCTACCTCTCCGCCGACGAGCGTGACGGCATCGAGGGCTTCGTCGCCGACATCCCTGTGGACGGCGCCCACCCCAGCGCGCCCGAGCTGGACCGCATCGCCGCCGGCGTCGCCCGGCTCACCGTGCCCGCCGTCCTGCTGTGGGGGCCGCACGACCCGATCTTCTCCGACCGGTACCTCGACGACCTCGTCCGCCGCCTGCCGCACGCGCACGTGCACCGGTTCGCGGACGCCGGGCACCTGATCGCCGAGGACGTGGACTGGACTCCTGCTCTCTTCCGGTTCCTGCCTGAGGTGCTGTCGGCGGAGGGGTCGGCAACCCCGGGCACGGATGCGTTCACGGGCCCCAGGGGGCCCTCCACTTCGGGAATTCGTCCATCCGTGCCCGAGGTTCCCGACCCCTCCGCCTCGAGCATCACCTCGCCGTCCGCTTCGCCGGACGACTCCGCGACACCGTTCGTGCCGCTGTGGGCGGCGCTGGACGCTCGGGCCGACGACGACGCGCCGGCGGTGCTGGACATGACGACCTCCACGACGGCGGACGGTGCGGACGGGCGGCCGTTCACCGCGAGCTGGCGGGCGCTTGCCCGGCAGGTGCGGCGTATTGCCGCCGGGCTGCACGAGATCGGGGTGCGCCGGGGCGACCGGGTGTCGCTGCTGGTGGAGCCGGGGCCGACGCTGACGGCGCTGGTGTACGCGTGCCTGCGGATCGGCGCGGTCGTCGTGGTGGCCGACGCCGGGCTGGGCGTGCGCGGGCTGACGCGCGCGCAGCGGGGCGCGTGGCCGCGGTTCGTCGTCGCGCAGCGCAAGGGCCTGGCCGCGGCACGGGCGCTGGGCTGGCCCGGGGTGCGGATCTCGGCCGAGCCGCTGGCGCCCTCCGTGCGCCGCGCGCTCGGGGTGACGCACGAGCTGGTCGACGTCGCCCGGGCCGGCGAGGGACGCCCGCTGCCGCCGGAGCCCGGACCCCAGGACGAGGCCGCCGTGCTGTTCACGTCGGGCTCGACCGGGCCGGCGAAGGGCGTCGTCTACCGGCACGCCGAGCTGTCCGCGCTGCGGGACGCGCTCGCCGCGCACTTCGACGTCCGCCCGGAGACGGGCCTGGTCACCGGCTTCGCCCCGTTCGCGTTGCTGGGGCCCGCCCTCGGCACGCGGTCCGTCACGCCCGTGATGGACGTGTCGTCGCCGGCCACGCTCACCGCGCGGGCCGTCGCCGACGCGGTGCGGGCCTCGGACGCGCGCATCGTCTTCCTGTCCCCGGCGGCGATCCTCAACGTCGTCGCGACCGCCGACGTCCTGGACGCCGGGGACCGCGAGGCCCTCGCGCGGGTGCAGACGTTCCTCTCGACGGGCGCCCCGATCTCGGCCGAGCTGCTGGGCTCGGCGGCCGAGCTCATGCCGTCCGCGACCCCGCACACGCCGTACGGGATGACGGAGTGCCTCCTCGTCACCGACATCACGCTCGACGGGATCCGGGAGGCCGCCGGGGCGCCCGACGCCGGCGTCTGCGTGGGCCGGCCCGTCGGCGGCGGCGAGGTGCTGGTCAGCGCGCTCGACGACGACGGCGCGGCGACGGGCGCGCCGTCCGGGGCCCCGGGCGTGCTGGGCGAGGTCCTGGTGCGTGCCGGGCACCTCAAGGAGCGCTACGACCGCCTGTGGCTCACCGACGTCGAGGCCGAGCGCGACACCCCGCCGGGCCGGTGGCACCGCACGGGCGACGTCGGGCACCTGGACGACCGGGGCCGCCTGTGGATCGAGGGGCGCCTCGCGCACGTGCTGCGCACGGCCGACGGGCCCCTGGCGCCGGTGGGCACCGAGCAGCACGTGGAGCGGGTGCCCGAGGTCCGGCGCGCCGCCGTCGTCGGCGTCGGGCCCGCGGGGGTGCACCAGGCGGTGGCCGTGGTCGAGACGGTCGACGACGGTACAGGGCGGGCGCGCCGTCCCGGCCTGGCGCCCGACGAGCTCGCGGCCGACGTCCGCGCCGCGTCGCCGGTGCCGCTCGCGGCGGTGCTGGTCGTGCCGCGCATGCCCACCGACGTGCGGCACAACTCCAAGATCGACCGCACCCGGCTCGCGTCCTGGGCCGACCGGGTGCTCACCGGCGGGCGGGTGGGTCACCCGTGACCGCCCCCGCGCCCCGTGGGACCGTCCTGGTGACCGGCGCGTCCGGGCTGCTGGGCGGCGCGGTGGCCCGCGCCCTGGTGGCCAGGGGCGACGCCGTGCGCACGCTCCAGCGGCGACCGTCCGGCGTCGACGGCGCGGCCGACGTGCTCGGCTCCGTCACCGACGCGGACGTCGTCGCGCGGGCCGTCGACGGGGCCGACGCGGTCGTGCACCTGGCGGCCAAGGTGTCGCTGGCGGGCTCGCCGGCGGAGTTCCACGAGGTGAACGTCGGCGGCACGCGGTCCCTGCTGGACGCCGCCGAGCGCGCGGGCGTGCGCCGGTTCGTGCAGGTGTCCTCGCCGTCGGTCGCGCACCTGGGGACCTCCCTGGTCGGGGCGCCGGCCACCCCGGCCGACCCGGAGGGGGCGCGCGGCGAGTACGCGCGCACCAAGGCCGGCGCGGAGGTGCTCGCCCTGGGTCGGGACGCCGCCGGCGCCGGACCCGGTCGCGGAGGGTTGCGCGTGGTCGCCGTCCGGCCGCACATCGTCTGGGGTCCGGGGGACACCCAGCTCGTGGAGCGCGTCGTCGACCGCGCGGCCCGCGGCCGCCTGCCGCTGCTGGGGCGCGGCGCGGCGCTCATCGACACGCTCTACGTGGACAACGCCGCCGACGGGATGCTCGCGGCCCTCGACCGCCTCGCCGACACGCCCGACGTCGTCGGCGGCCGGGCGTACGTGCTGACGAACGGCGAGCCACGCACCGTGGCCGACCTGCTGTCCGGCATCTGCCGTGCCGCGGGCGTGCGGCCCCCCGCGTGGCGCGTGCCCGCGGGCCTGGCGCGGTCGGCCGGCGGCCTCGTCGAGGCCGTCTGGCGGGTGCGCCCCGGTGCCGACGAGCCGCCCATGACGCGCTTCCTGGCCGAGCAGCTGTCCACCGCGCACTGGTTCGACCAGCGCGCCACGCACCGCGACCTGCGCTGGGTTCCCGGGGTGAGCGTCGACGAGGGGCTGCGCCGTCTGGCGGCGCACTACGGAGGCTCCGCGCCACCCCCGCGGTAGCTCTCGCGGACGCCGTCCGCCACGCGCGAGCACGACACGCCGCTGCCAGATGAACAACAGGTGAACAGTCCCGGAACAGTTCACCGAACGGCCCACCGGCGGTCGAAAACGCTCGGGTTCACCCCCCACGATGGGTGCCGTGACCGAGACGCTTCTGCTCGCGCTCGTCGTCGTGACCGCACTCGCCTTCGACTTCACGAACGGGTTCCACGACACGGGCAACGCGATGGCCACCTCCATCGCCACCCGAGCCCTCAAGCCCCGGACCGCCGTCGCGCTGTCCGCCGTCCTCAACCTCGTCGGCGCCTTCCTCTCCCTCGCCGTCGCCGCCACGATCGCCAAGGGCATCGTCGACGCCGGGGTGATCACCCTGCCCGTCGTGCTCGCCGGCCTGGTCGGCGGCATCGTGTGGAACCTCATCACCTGGCTGTTCGGCATCCCCTCCAGCTCCTCGCACGCCCTCGTGGGCGGCATGGTGGGCGCCGTGCTCGCCGCCGTCGGCACGTCGGGCGTGCTGTGGGAGGGCGTGATCGCCAAGGTGCTCGTGCCCGCCCTCATCGCCCCCGTGGTCGCCATCGCGGTGGCCGGCGTGGGCACCTGGCTCGTGGCCCGCCTGACGCGCGGCGTGCCGCAGGACGTGACGAACCGCGGCTTCCGCTGGGGCCAGATCGGCTCCGCGTCGCTCGTCTCCCTGGCGCACGGCACCAACGACGCGCAGAAGTCGATGGGCATCATCCTGCTCGCGCTCATCGCGGGCGGCGCCGTGCCGGCCGACTCCGGCGTGCCGTTCTGGGTCATCGTGTCCTGCGCCGTCGCGATGGCGGTCGGCACCTACCTGGGCGGCTGGCGCGTCATCCGCACGCTCGGCAAGGGGCTCGTCGAGATCGACACCCGCCAGGGCATGGCCGCCGAGACGTCGTCCGCCGCCGTCATCCTGCTGTCCAGCCACTTCGGCTTCTCGCTCTCGACGACGCACGTCGCCACCGGTTCCGTGCTCGGGTCCGGCGTCGGCATGCCGGGCGCGAAGGTCCGGTGGAGCGTCGCGGGCCGCATGTTCGTGGCCTGGATGGTCACCCTCCCCGCCGCCGGCCTGGTCGGCGCGCTGTGCCACTGGCTCGAGTCGTCCATCGGCGGCGCCGCCGGCACGATCGCCGTCTTCCTGCTGCTGGTCGTCACCTCGGCGGCCATCTGGGTCGCGTCGCGCCGCAAGCCCGTCGACCACACCAACGTCAACGAGGCGTGGGACGAGGAGAAGGGCGCGTCCGTCGAGCCCGTCGCCGCCACCACCGGCGAGGCCGGCGGCGAGCGCGTCGGGCCCGTGCCCGCCGTGGCCACCGCCTCGTCCGTCGCGCCGGCCGTCGGCGCCGTGGGCACCGTCAGCGCCCCGTCCAACCCGAAGGTGGGAGCATGAACTTCATCGAGTGGGGCGCCCTCGGCCAGGTCCTCGTGGCCGGGCTGATCGTCGGCGCCGGTATCCCCGCGCTCTTCGCGCTCGGGCTGCGGCTGCTGGCCGGCACGACGTCGGCCGACCCGGTGGCGGCGCAGGCCGCGCCGTCGTCCGCTCCGCGCGGTGGCGACGCGAACGACGCTCCGACGTCGCGCGTGGTCGCCATCCCGCGCCCGTCGGCGGCCCGCCTCGCCGGCGCCATCGCCTGCATGGGCGTCGTGGTCGGCGCCATCGCCTTCGGTCTGGTCTTCCTGGTCTCCGGCGGGCACTGACCCGTTCGTCCGCGGACCGTCGAGAGCTTCCGGACGGCGCCCTAGCGACGCCACTCCTCGCGGTAGTCGACGTGCTCGGCGTACGGGAGCGCGAGTGCTCGGAGCATGCGTTCGCCCACGAACTCGATGCCGCTGTCCTGCCGTGCGTCGATCGCCCGGTCGAGGTCCTTGTCCATGTCGAGGCCCGTCGCCTCGTAGGCAAGGCGGATGAGCAGATGCTTCGACTCGACCTCGGCCAGCAGGCGGGCCGGCGAGGACACCTGCCCGAGCCCGTTCGTCTGTGGCGCGTCGCCGGGGTCGTGGCGGTTGCGGAGCTCCGCGGCCGCCGCCCTCGCCTCATCCTCGTCCAGTCGGGCGATCAGGAACTCGGTCAGGGTCACAGGGCGAGCATACGGCTGCGGATCGCTACTGCGGCCTGGGCAGAGCTGGGTCGGCGTGACCTACCTCGAGGTCGGGTTCTTCACCTCCTCCCGGATCGTCGTCGGCTACCTCAACGACGTCGAGCATCGAGCGCGCGACCCGTTCGAGTGCCCCCTGGCGGCGCAGCTCGGGCGGTAGGAGCCACCAGGGCCGGAGGGGCGAGATGCGGGGACGACGTGGGCATGGCGGCGACAGGCGAGAAGAGCTGGGCCTGTTCCGGCTCCGCAGCCGACGAGACAGATCGTCGAGTCCCGGTGGCGGTCGGGGACGCCCCGGGTGCGGAAGGAGCTCGCTCGCAGCGCACCGGAGCCCCCGAGTGGCGGTCCGCCGTCACGTCGACCTGCGGCTCGTGCGGACTGACGTCTACCTCCACGGGTTCCCGGTGCGCAGCAGGCTGTCGAGGTGCGTGCGGCGCTCGTGGCCCTGCGACGAGGCACGGTGAGCCGCATCGGCCAGCGCCCGCCGTGCGCGTTCGTCGCCCAGCCGCACGCACGCGTCGACCGCGGCGGCGGTGCGCGGCTCGCGCAGCCCCGTCAGGGTCGCGCGCAGCACGTCCGCGTCGTGCACGGTGCCCAGCAGGTCCTGCAGCTCGCGATGGTGCGCGACGACGTCGTCCGCCCACCGGTCCGTGGCGCGGTCCCCGGAGCCGGCGAGCACCTCGGCGGCATAGCGCGCCCGCCGGGCCGCCTTGCGGAGCCGGTGCACGACGCCGGGCGCCGGCCGGTCGCCCGATCCGGGGTCACGCCACGCGGCCACCGGCCCCGCGCGGCGCCCGACCCGGGCGAGCTCGCGCTCGACGCCGGGTCGCAGGGCCGTCGCGGCCGGCGTCCCGGGCCGGTCGGCCAGCGGGGGCGCGGCGGCGAGCACGTCGAGCCGCGCCGTGAGGTCCCGGCACCGGGCCGAGGCGAGCGCCGTCGCGACCTCCGCCCGGGCGGCGGCGTCGGCCGCGACCAGCCCGCCGTCGAGCGTCGCCAGCCCCGCGAGCACGTCCGGCGACGGTCGCTCGAGGTCCGCGGCGAGCGCCGCCAGGCCGGCGCGCCGCACCTCGGCGTCGCGCGCCGCGCCGAGGGTGCGCACCCACCAGGTGAGGGCCTCGACCGTGCCCGGCTCGGGCGCCGTGCAACCCCGGAAGACGCGCAGCGTGGCACGCAGGCGCCGCACCGCCACGCGGGCGTCGTGCACCGCGTCGGGCGCGGCCTCCGGCGCACCCGACGCCCGCACCGCGGCCGCCCGGACGTCGTCGTGCCCGCGCAGGACCGCCTCCGCGTGGGTGCGGATCGCGGCGGCGAGGACGTCGCCGGCGGTGCGGGCCATGCTCGATCCTCGCCCGCCGCCCGGGCTCCCGCCGCGCGAGGTCAGACGCGCACGGCGCCGACCGAGAGCGTGAACCCCTGCTGCACGAAGCTGCCGCCGGCGGCGTCGATCGCGGCGCCGAGCCCCGCGAGCAGGGACTCGAGCCGCGCGGCCGGGAGCCGGGTGGCGACGCCGGTCGTGGGCACCAGGGCCAGCCACTCGTCGCGCGTGTAGGTCCGCTCCCAGGTGTCGCGCCGCTCGCTCGGCGCGGAGAACCGGCCGGTGCGGCGCAGACCGTCGGCCGCGGCCTCCACCATCTGCCGGTAGGCGGTCTCCGCCGACGCCGTCCCGGTGGCCGCGAGCGGGGAGCCCGGGAGCACCTCCCGGTACACCTCGGCGAACGCGACGGCCAGGTCGTGCGGCGGGTCGCCCGCGTTCCAGAACACCGTGAGCGCGCCGCCGGGACGCAGGACGTCCGCGGCTCGGGCCGCCCCGGCGACGGGGTCCACCCAGTGCCAGGTCTGGCCGGCGGTCACGGCGTCGAACGACCGGCCCGCCGGCGCCCACTCCTCGAACCGTGCCACCTCGACCTCGAAACCGTCGCGCCGCGCGACCTCCGCCATGCGCTCGTCGACGTCCACCCCGAGCACGTCGCAGCCGGCCGCGCGCAGCTGCCGCGCCACGATCCCGGTGCCCACGCCGACGTCGAGCACGCGCGGCACCGGGCTCGCGGCGGCGTCGCGCGCGGCGTCCGCGACCGCCGCGATCAGCGCGTCGGGGTAGCGCGGACGGGCCCGGTCGTAGGCGGCGGCGTCGACGCCGAACGACGACGCGACCTGGCGGAGCTCTTCCGGGTCCAGCGAGGGAGTGGCGCTCATGCGGTCAGCCAAGACCCGCGCCGCTGCCCGGGTCAACGAGGTTCGCCGAGGGCGGACCACGGGCCTCGATGCGGGGGTGGGCGTCAGCCGGCCGACGCGTCCTTGGCGGCCAGCACCCGGCGCGCGGAGGCGTCGACCTTCTTCGCGAACGCCGGGTCGGTGCGGGCCTTCGCGACCAGGGCGTCCGCCATCGCGGGCGCGACGGACGGGTCCGCGGACGCGAGCACCAGGTCCACCCCGGCGTCGACGGCGTCCACGGCACGCTCGCCGGGGGACCGGTCCTGCACCTGGGCGGCGGCCGACACGTCGTCCGTCATGACGACGCCGTCGAACCCCAGGTCGCCGCGCAGGACGTCCCCCACGACGACGGGGGAGAACACGGCGGGAGCGTCGGGGTCGATGCGGTCGTACACCGCGCTCGACATCATCACGTAGCGCGCGCCCGCCTCGATCCCGCGGGCGAAGACGCGCACGGACTCGTCGTCGCGGGTGGTGACGTCGTCGGTCACCTGGGCGTCGGTGTCGGTGTTCTGCGTGACGCGGCCGAGTCCCGGGAAGTGCTTGATCACGGGCTCGACGCCGGCGGCCCGCTGCCCGGCGCCGAACGCGTTCGCGGAGCGCACCACGGACCGCGGCGTGTAGCCGTAGTTCCGGCCGAAGTAGCCGATGGGCGGGTTGTCCGCGGCGGCGTCCTCGTCGACGAGGTCCATCACGGGCGCCAGGTTGAGGTTCACGCCGGCGGCGGCGAGCTCGTCGCCCCAGCCCCGTGCGCGCTTCTCCAGCGTGGCCGGCTTCCACGTGGCCTGCTCGGTGGCCTTCGGGATCTCGGAGAACCCCTGGCCCCGCAGCACCTGGACCAGGCCGCCCTCCTGGTCGGTCGCGACGAGCAGCGGCGTGCCGTGCGTCGAGCGGCGGGACACGAGAGAGGTGTACTCGTCGACCAGCTCGCGGGTCGCGTCCACGCCCGCCGTGCTGCGGCCGTGCAGGAACACGTTGCCCACGTGCTTGTCGCGGACCGACTCGGCGCTGACGGCGGCCGGGTCGCTCACGGACACCCCGACCATGAGCAGCTGGCCGACCTTCTGCTCCAGGCTCCAGCCCGCCAGCACGTCATCGGGGTGCTGGCTGCCGGTGGGCTCCGGGGTGGGGGTCGGGGTCGAGCTCGGTGAGGCGCTCGGTGAGGCGCTCGGTGAGGCGCTCGGCGACACGGTCGAGGGGCCCGGCGACGGCGATCCCTGGGGGGCGGACGACGCCGGTCCGGGCGACGGCTCGGTGCCCGCGCCGGAGCACGCGGCGAGCAGGACGGCGGTGAGGAGCGCGAGGGTGACGGCCGGCGCCGGCCGGCGGGGGGTCACGCGTGCCGGGCAGGCGCACCGTCGCGGTGGGCGAGGGTCGCGAGCGCGTCCTGCCAGTGCGCCTGCGAGTTCGTCGCGTGCTGGGCCGTGTCGATGTTCTCCTGCCTCACGGACACGACCGTACCCGTCTCGTCCGGTTCGAGAGTAATGCGAATCTCGTGGTAGTTGTCCTCGACGTCCGCGAGCTCCGCCAGCGGCGAGAAGTGGGTGAAGTGCAGCAGGCGGGGGCGGTCGACGGCGATCACCACGCCCTTGTCGGCGAACTGGCGGCCGAAGAAGTGGCCCTCGAACGTGATCGGGCTGCCCGGCCGGAAGTCCGTCTCGATGTTCGCGCCCAGCATCCAACGAGCGCCGGGATGCATGAGCTCGGCCCACACCCGCTCCGGCGGCTGGGTCACGTGCACCGACGCCTCGGCGACGTGCGGGTAGCGGTGGTCGGACGGGATGTAGGGGCTGGTCATGGTGGGGGTTCCTTCCGCCGGCTCCGGTTCGTTCCGACCCTAACGCCGGGCCCTCGCCGCCGCCGTCCCCGTCCCCGCCGACGGGGTGGCCGCCAGCCGGCGCACGAGGTCGAGCACGTCGTCGACCGACTGGGCGGGGTCGGTGACCGGCGCCTGCACGTGCCGCACGACGCCGGACGGGTCCACCAGGAGCGTGACGCGCTTGAGCCGGTCGGACCCGCCGGCGCGGAACACGGGCAGGCGCAGCGCGGACGCCGCGAGCCCGTCCTGGTCCGACGCGAGCAGGTAGGGGAGCGCGGCGTGGGTGGCGAACGCGGCCTGCTGCTCGGGGTGCTGCGTGCTCACGCCGAGCACCCGCGCCCCCGCCGCCTCGAGGTCGGCGTGCCGACGCCCGTAGGTGACGCACTCGAGCGTGCAGCCGGCCGTGCCGGGCACGTCGCCCCAGCGCGGCGGGTAGCCGTGGGTGCCGGGAGCGTACGCGCCGGGGAAGAAGAACAGGGCGGTCCACCGGTCGGGGTCCACGAGCCGCACGGTGGAGCCGTCGTGCGCCGTGAGGGGGACGTCGGGCACCCGCGTGCCCTCGAGCGCGCGGGCCCGCGCGAGGTCGCCGTCGCCCAGCGCTCCGCTGACCTCGCCGTCGCCCAGGACGAACCGCGTGCCCCACTCCTGCAGGGCGAGCAGCACGGGCAGCAGGCCCTCGCCGCGGGCGGTGAGCCGGTAGTCGTGGCGCGGCGGGCGCTCGGAGTACGGCACCTTCTCCAGGACGCCGTGCTCGACGAGGCCGCCGAGCCGCTCGGTGAGGGCTCGGCGCGACAGCCCCAGCTCGCGGTCGAAGCCCTCGAACCGGGTGACGCCGGCGGCGGCCTCGCGCACGATCAGCAGGCTCTGCCAGTCGCCGACGACGCCGAGGGACTGGGCGATGCCGCACGAGCTGTCGGCAAGGTCCTCGCGGCGCATGGGGGTCATCCTCTCGCCGGGCCGGGGTGCGCGTCCATCCCGCGCCGTAGGGTACGTTCCAATCTGGAACTTACAACGACGGTCACGCCCCACCTGTTCCCGGGGCGGCCGTCCACAGCGAGGAGGTGGCCGATGGCCACGAGTGCACGGCCGTTCTGGACCTACTGGGCCGCGAGCACCACCAGCGGCGTCGGCACCGCCGTCACGACCGTCGCGCTGCCGCTCGCCGCGGTGACCGTGCTCGACGCCGGCCCGGTCGAGACGGGCCTGCTGGCCGCGTCGTCGTACCTCGCCTGGGTGGTGCTCGGCCTGCCCGCCGGCGCGATCGTGCACCGGCTGCCGCTGCGCGCCACGCAGGTGGTGGCCGACCTGGTGCGTGCCGCCGCGATCCTCGCCGTCCCGCTCGTGTGGTGGCTCGGGGAGCTGTCGTTGGCCCACCTGGTGCTGGCGGCGCTCGCGGTGAACGTGGCCGAGGTGTTCTTCTTCACCGCCAACACGACCTTCCTGCCGACGGTGGTGCCGAAGCACGAGCTGACCAGCCGCAACAGCCTCGTCTCGGGCACGCAGGCCGCCACGCAGCTCGGCGGGCCGTCGGTCGCGGGCCTGCTGGTGCAGGCGGTCGGCGCCGTGCCCGCGCTGCTGGTGGACGCCGTGACGTACGTCGTGTCGGCCCTGCTGCTGCGACGGCTGCCCGAGCGGCGCGAGCCCGCCCTCGGCGACGGGGAGACGCGGCCCGGGATGCGGCAGATGATCGCGGAGGGCTGGCGGTTCGTGGTGCGGCACCCGGTGATCGCGCCGGCGACGTGGTGGGCCTGCGTCGTGAACCTCGTGTGCGGCGTGCAGGCCGGGCTGTTCGCGCTCTACCTGGTGCGCGACCTCCACGCGCCGCCCGCGATGGTCGGCGTGCTGCTCGCCGCCGACGGCGTGGGCTCCCTGCTCGCGGCCGCCGCCACGCCGTGGCTCGTGCGGCGTTTCGGGTCCGCGAGGGTGCTGCTGTTCGACGGGCTGTTCGGGTTCGCCGGTGCGCTGCTGATCCCGCTCGGCGCCGGTGCCGCCGGGTGGCTCTGCTTCGCCGTCGGCACGATGGTGTTCGGGGCGTCCGTGGTGCCGGGGAGCGTCGTGACGCGCACCTACCGGCAGGTGGCCAGCCCGCCCGAGCTCCTGTCACGGGTGATGGCGACCGTGCGGTTCGTCTCCTGGAGCATGATCCCCCTCGGGTCGCTCGCGGCCGGCGTGCTCGCCGCGCACGTGGGGAACCGGGCCGTGCTGCTCGGGTCCGCGTTCGTGCTGCTGCTCGGGCCCGTCATCGTGGGCCTCAGCCCCGTGCGGCGGCTGCGGAACCTCGAGGACTACGACGCCGCCACCCTCGAGCTGTCGCGGTGATCAGGCGAGGGCGTCGGCGGCCGCCGCGACGAACGCGTCGACCGTCCCCGGCGCCGTGTCCCAGGCACACATGAGCCGCACCTCGACGCGGCCGGGCGTCTCGCCGTCGGCCCAGTCGTAGAAGCGCGCGACGGCGCGCAGCCGGTCGGCGGCGGCGCGGGGGAGCGTGGCGAAGACGGCGTTCGCCTCCGTGGGGCGGGTGACGCGCACGCCGTCCTCGTCCGAGCCGGGGAGGGCCTCGAGCCCGGCGCGCAGCCGGGCCGCCATCGCGTTCGACTGCGCGGCGTTGCGGTGCCACAGCGGCTCGTCGTCGGCCGGGTCGCCGGGCTCGCCGAGCAGGGCGAGGAGCTGCGCGGAGACGAACCGCGTCTTGGACGCCAGCTGCATCGTCGCCTTGCGCAGGAACGGCACGGCGGCCGACGCCGCCTGCCGCGCGCGGGCGGACGCGGCGTCCGGGGCGTCGTCGGGCCCGAGCACGAGCACGGCCTCGCCGAGCATGCCGCCGTTCTTCGCGGCCCCCAGCGACACGACGTCGACGCCGGCATCGGTGGTGAGCGCCCGCAGCGAGCAGCCGAGCGACGCGGCGGCGTTCGCGAGCCGGGAGCCGTCCACGTGCACGGCCATCCCCAGGTCGTGCGCGACGCGGGTGAGCGCGCGCAGGTCGTCGAGCGGGTACACCGTGCCGAGCTCGGTGGACTGCGTCAGCGACAGGACGGCGGGGTGCGCGCGGTGCACGTCGTCGCGCTGCCCGGCCCAGCGCGCGACGTCGTCGGGCGTGATCCGGCCGTCCGTCGACGGGCAGGCGAGCAGCTTGAGGCCGCCGACCCGCTCGGGTGCGCCGTTCTCGTCGGTGTTCACGTGCGCGACGTCGGACACGACGACGCCGCCCCAGCGCGGCGAGAGCGCGGTGAGCGACACGACGTTGGCGCCCGTGCCGTTGAGCACCGGGAACGCGAGCGCCCCGGTGCCGAAGACCTCACGGATGCGGACGTCGAGCCGGGCCGTCCACGGGTCGTCCCCGTACGCGACGGCGTACCCGTCGTTCGCCGCGGCGACCGCGGCCAGGACGTCCGGGTGCGCGGGCGCGTAGTTGTCGGAGGCGAACGGCGGGAGGGTGCGGGGCTCGGTCACGCGCCCAGGGTAGGCGGGTCGGCCGGGCCGGCGACGCCGCCGGTGGACTCGCGCCACACGATGCGGTGGATCGGCGCGCCGGGCCCCGGGCGGGGCTCGCCCCGCACGGTCGCGACCAGCCGGCGCATCGCGGTGCGGCCGGCCTCGGGGAAGTCGACGGCGACGGTGGTGAGGGACGGCATCATCAGCGACCCCATCTCGACGTCGTCCCAGCCGGTGACGACGAGGTCCCCGGGTACCGACCAGCCGCGCTCGGCGGCGCCGCGGACCACGCCGGCGGCGAGATGGTCGTTCGCGGCGATCACGGCCAGGGGCGGCGCGTCGGCGGGGAGCCCGGCGACCGCGCGGCGTGCGTCGTCGCCCGACCAGGAGCCGCCGAGGACGCCGAGGGACACGACGTCGCTCGTGGCGGGGTCGGCGGCCGCGCGCGCGACCGAGGCGAGGTAGACGTCGCGCCGTGCCCGGGCGGAGGCGTAGTGGTCGGGGCCGCCGACGTGCACGAAGCGCCGGAACCCCGCGGCGACGAGGGCTGCGACGAAGACCTCGACCGTGCCGGCGTCGGCGAGCTCGCCCAGGCTGCGCATCTGCTCGTCGAACGCCGCCTCGGCGACGACGGGGGTGGCGTCGTCCGCCGGCGCGGACGGGTCGGAGAGCACCTCCGGCAGCACGGGCACCAGGGCCAGGACGCCCTCGTACTGGCGGCTCGCGGCGAGCTCGTGCACGCGCGTGGTGCGCTGCTCCACCGTGCCGTCGATCGTGTGCGTCTCCATGACGTAGCCCTCGGCCTCGGCCACCTCGCCGGCGCCGGTGAGCACCCGGAGCTGGTGGTCCAGGGTCGCTCCGGTCACCACGGCGAGCCGGCCGGACCGCCGCGTGCGCATGGACCGCGCGGCGAGGTTGGGCCGGTAGCCGACCGACTCGGCCACCTGGAGCACCCGCTCGCGGGTGGCCGCCGAGATGGTGCCGCGCCCGGTGAGCGCGTAGGACACGGTCGCCTGCGACACCCCGGCGAGGCGCGCGACGTCGCGGCTGGTGGGCGGGTGGGACATCGCCACAGTATGACCTCCCTCACCTCTCGCCTTGACAGGTCGACGGCCCTCCGGCCACCCTGATCACCGTCGCATGATACGTATCATGCCGGACCGCCAGCTCGCTGTTCCATCGGAGGAACCATGCTCACCATCGGGATCGTCGGCACGGGCGGGATCGCCCGGGCGCACATCGACGGCTACCAGCGCTTCGGGGAGGAGTGCGAGATCGTCGCGCTGTGCGACCCCGCCCCGGGGCGCGCCGAAGCCCTGCGCGCGGAGCTCGGGCTCGACGGCGCCCGCGTCTACACCGACGCCGCCGAGATGCTCGCCGCCGAGCAGCGCCTCGACCTCGTCAGCGTCGCGACGCCGCCGTCCACCCACGCCGCCCTGTCGATCCAGGCCCTGGAGGCGGGCGTCGACGTGCTCGTCGAGAAGCCGATGGCGCCGTCGCTCGAGGAGTGCGACGCGATGATCGCGGCCGCGAAGGACAACGGGCGCCTGCTGTCCGTCGTCGCGCAGAACCGCTTCCGCGACGACATCGCGACGCTCAAGGAGGTGCTCGACTCCGGCCTCGCCGGCCCGGTCACGCACGCCCAGGTCAGCTCCGCCTGGTGGCGCGGCACCGAGTACTACGACCTGTGGTGGCGCGGCACCTGGGAGCGCGAGGGCGGCGGCTGCACGCTCAACCACGCCATCCACCACCTCGACATGACCCTGTGGATGCTCGGTTCCCCGAAGGCCGTGACGTCCGTGCTCACCAACGCGGCGCACGAGAACGCCGAGGTCGAGGACCTGTCCGTGAGCGTGCTGCAGTACGACCGCGCGCTCGCCGAGGTCACCGCCTCCGTGGTGAGCCACGGCGAGGAGCAGGCCATCGTCGTGCAGGGCCGCGACGCCCGCGTCTCGCAGCCGTGGAAGGTCGAGGCGAACCTGGCCAACCCGAACGGCTTCCCCGCCGACGAGGACGACGTGGAACGCGTCGCGCAGATCGAGGCCGTCGCGGCGGCGCACCGGCCGCTGGAGCACACCGGCCACGCCGGGCAGATCGCCGACATGCTCGACGCCGTGCGCGAGCGCCGTCGTCCCGCCGTCGACGGCGAGGACGGCCGCCGCGCCATCGAGCTGGTCACGGCGATCTACGAGGCGGGCATCGAGCGCCGCACCGTGGACCTGCCGCTGTCGCCGGACGACCCGTTCTACCGCACCGGCACCCTCGTGGAGCGGGCGCCGCGGTTCTTCGAGAAGACGGCCTCGGTGGGCGAGCTGCCGGGCGCGATCACCGTGGGGGCGAAGGCATGAGCGCGAACCCGACGGGCACCGCCAGCGGCGCCGCCTACGCGCCGAACCCCGTGCCCGCGCCCGTCGTCGAGCCGGGCGAGTTCGTCTTCGCGGCGACCAGCCTCGACCACGGCCACGTCTTCGGCATGTGCGAGGGGCTCGCGGGCGCCGGCGGCACGCTGAAGTGGGTGTACGACCCCGACCCGGCCAAGGTCGAGGTGATGCGCAGCAAGTTCCCCGACGTGCGGGTCGCGCGCAGCGAGGCCGAGATCCTCGACGACGCCGAGGTGCGCCTCGTCGCGGGCGCCGCGGTGACCTCCGAGCGCGCGCCGCTCGGGCTGCGGGTCATCGAGGCGGGCAAGGACTACTTCACGGACAAGGCGCCGCTGACGACGCTCGACCAGCTCGCCGCCGCCCGCGAGGCCACGGCCCGCACCGGCCAGAAGTACGCCGTCTACTACTCCGAGCGCATCCACGTCGAGGCCGCCGTGCTGGCCGAGCAGCTCGTCGACCGCGGGGCGATCGGCCGCGTGCTGCAGGTGATGGGCCTGGGCCCGCACCGCCTCGGCACCGGCCGCCCGGACTGGTTCTTCGAGAAGGAGAAGTACGGCGGCATCCTGTGCGACATCGGGAGCCACAACTTCGACCAGATGCTGCACTACGCGGGCGCGAAGGACGCGGAGATCAGCCACGCCGCCGTCGCGAACTACCACCACCCGGACCACCCGGAGCTCGACGACTTCGGCGAGGCCGGCATCGTCATGGACAACGGCGCCACCGGGTACGTGCGCGTCGACTGGTTCACGCCGGACGGCCTGAGCACGTGGGGCGACGGCCGCACGATCATCCTCGGCACCGAGGGGTACATCGAGCTGCGCAAGTACGTCAACGTCGGCACCGGCGAGGGCGGCGGGCACGTGTTCCTCGTCGACGGCGAGGGCGAGCACCACCTGGTCGCGGACGGTCAGGTCGGTTTCCCCTACTTCGGGCAGCTCATCCTCGACTGCCTGGAGCGCACCGAGAACGCGATGACGCAGGAGCACGCCTTCAAGGCCGCCGAGCTGAGCGTCCTCGCCCAGCAGCAGGCCCGGGTGCTCACGCCCTGACCCGACCGCGCTGATCGGGCCGGTCGGGACCTCGGTCCCGACCGGCCCGACCCGTGTCGCCACGGCGTCAGCGATGCCCGTGGTGGTGGTGCTTCGCGTGCAGGTCGATGCTGACGAGACGGCCCTGCGGCGGGTCGGTCGGCCCCGCGGTCGGGTCGAACGCGTTCGCCGTCGCGAGCAGGCCCTTGCCGGACCACTCGACGGCACCGGGCACGTCGATCGCGACGACGGACCGCGGCCCGCCGTGCTTCACCGTGCTGATCCGGTTGCCGAACATCTCGGCGACGTACACGTCGCCCTTCGGCGAGACGGCGAGGTTCGTGGCGCTGAGGAAGCCGCCCGCGACCTTCCGCACCGACCCGGTCCACGGGTTCACCCGGTAGACCGAGCCCCGCGCGCCGAGGCTCTCGTCCTCGGGCCCGCCGGGCAGCGTCGAGACGTAGAGCCGGCCCCACGGGCCGATCTCGACGTCCGTGGGGACCGGCTCGAACCAGTACGTCTCGCCGACGACGCAGTCCGGCAGGCCGAACATCGCCGCGGCCTCCGCGGTGACGACGGCCGGCTGGGCGGGCAGCACCGCGACGGTCCGCACGCGGCCGCGGTCGCTGACGGACAGGATCGCGTTCATGCCCGCGTCGGCGACGAAGGTCGTACCGCGGGCCTGCGTCGTCGCGTACGGGTGCGAGTCCTGGATGCCCTGGTACAAGACGGGGATGCCGTCCGGCGGCGCCTGGTCCAGGCAGGACTGGTCGACGTCCCGGAAGCCGTAGGTGACGTCGCCGTCCGGGTTGTTCGCGTTCTCGTACGCGCGGATGTCGGCGAGGGTGCGTGCCTGTCCGACCGGGTTGCCGTGCCGGTCGAGGCGCAGGGTCTTGATGCTCGAGGCCACCGGGCCCTGCTGGTCGTCGATGAGCGTCTCGGTGAAGGCGAGGCGCCGGTCGCGGTACGAGACACCACCGACCTCCTCGCCGTTCGCGGACGCGTGGAGGACCGAGGTGCGGCCCCGCCGGTCGACCTCGGTGAGCAGGCCGGCGAAGTTCTGCGTGACGTAGTTCGTGCCCTTGGCGCCGGCAGCGGCGCTGAGGGGACTGACGAGGCCGGTGGCCACGTCGGTGACGGTCGGGGGCTTCGGTGCGGGCTTGCCGCCGTGGGCGGCGGCGGGGCCGGCGGCGAGCAGCAGCGCCGTCGCTGCTGCGGCGGCCGCGGTGAGGGCGCGTCTCATGGGATCTCCCGGGCTCGACGGTGAGGGACACAGCACCTTCGAGCGTGCGACCGCCCCGGGGCGCTCGCCAGCGACCCCGGGGCGCTGCCCGGGTGATTCCCCGGGCACCTTCCGGGCGGGCCACGGCTCAGCCGGCGCGCAGGTCCACCCACACCAGCCGGTGGTCGCTGGACGGGAACGGGTAGGTGCCGGTGAGCCGCGACAGCGGGTCGGCCCGGGTCGGCCAGAACACGCCCGCGTCGCGCACCTTCAGGCCCTTCGACGGCAGCACGTAGTCGGCCCGCAGGTTGCCCGGGGCGGTGTCGGCGAAGTCGGCCGTGTCCAGGGCGGGGTCGCCCCGGTGGGTCGCGTTGGCGCCGCCCTGGAGGGCGGCCGCCTCGACGGCGCCGTCCGACGTCGGCCGCGGGTCGGTGATCCGAGGGTGGTCCAGGAGCTGGTCGACGGCCGCGTCCACGGAGTCGCCGTCGAACGGGTCGGCGTTCTGGTCGCCCAGGATCACGAACCGCGCGCCGGGCTGCAGCCCGCCGCGCCGGCCGTCGTCGTCGTAGACGTAGCGCGACGCCCTGCCGGGCGTCACGTAGTCGGCCCAGAAGCGGATCTCGTCGTGGTTGCGCCGGCCGTTGCGGTCCTCCGGCCCGTCGAACGTGGGCGGCGTCGGGTGCGAGGCCAGCACGTGCACGGTCTGGCGGCCCACGCGGACCGGCACGTCCCAGTGCGACTTGCTGGACAGCCGCACGACGTCGAGCTCCTCGGGGGAGTACCAGTCCGCGGGCTCGGGCGTGGCAGGGTCGTCGGGCAGCAGCGCGCCCGGCATGTCCTTCCACAGGAAGTGCTGGAACGTCCGCACGCCCGACGTGTCGATCGGGTACTTGGACAGCACGACCATCCCGTACTGGCCCTCGAACTCCCCGAAGCCGAAGGCGTCGTTGCCGCCGCCCACCGTGCCGCTGTTGTCCAGGTCGAGGCCGCTGGGGACCCCCGTGTTCGACGGCGCGGTGTACGCGTAGCGGTAGCGCACCGGGTCGGCGCCGCCCTGCGACACCTCGAGGTAGTGCTCGCGGAACCCGTCCACGCTCGCGTGGTCGGCGTCGAAGTCGAACTCGTTGAGCAGGACGACGTCCGGGTCCGCGCGCTGGATCACCTCCGCGACCGTGCGCGCCTGCGGGTCGTCGCCCGTGGCCAGGTCGGCCCGCAGCTCGCCCTCCGTCGCGCGGTTCAGCGACAGGTTGTACGTCGCCACGCGCAGCGAGCGGTCGGGACCGTGCCCGCTGCCGTGCCCGCCGTCGTGCCCGCCGCCGCCCCCGTGGGCGCTCGCGGCGAGGGGGAGGAGGGCGGTGGGGAGGGCCACGGCCAGCGCCGTGGCGGCGGTGAGGGTGCGTCGTCGCAGGGTGGGCCTGGTGGGCGTGATCACGCGGTCGACGCTAGCGCCGGCCGGTGACGCGCGCCTCAACGGTGCGTGAACGTCGGTCGCGGAGCGAGCGCGGGCGCCCCGTGTGTCATCGTGTCCGGGGCGTGAGGGTCACGCACGACGGCGAGGTGACGAGAATGCGTTCGGTGACGCCATCGACCGCTCGCGTGGTGGTCGTCGGGTCCACCAACGCGGACCTGCTGGTCGGCGTCGCGGCGCACCCGGCACCCGGCGAGACGGTCCTCGGGCACGGCATGCGGGTCATGTCCGGCGGGAAGGGGGCCAACCAGGCCGTCGCGGCCGCCCGGCTCGGCGCGGACGTCGCGTTCGTGGGCGCGGTGGGCGACGACGAGTTCGCCGACGCGGCGCTCGCGGGGCTCCGGTCCGCCGGGGTGGACCTCGCGGCGCTGGCGGTCGTGCCCGGGCACCGGACCGGCATCGCGATCGTCACCGTGAGCGACGACGGCGAGAACTCCATCGTCGTCGTCCCCGGCGCCAACGCGGCCGTCGACGAGGCCGTGGTGGGTGCGCACGCCGGGCTGGTCGCGGCCGCCGGGACCCTCGTGCTGCAGGGCGAGATCCCGCGGGCCGCCATCGAGGCGGCGGCCCGCACCGCGCGCGGACGGCTCGTCGTCAACCTCGCCCCGGTGCTCGACGTCGACCCGGACGTGCTGCTGCGCGCCGACCCGCTGGTCCTCAACGAGCACGAGGCACGGCTGGTCGCCGCCGCGCTGGACGTCCCGCCGGGTGACGGCGAGGAGGAGCTGGTGCGGGGGCTGCTCGCGCGCGGGGTGCGGTCGGTCGTGCTGACGCTCGGGCCCCGCGGCGCGCTGGTCGGGCAGGGCGGCGACGTGACGGCGGTCCCGGCACCGCGGGTGCGCGCCGTCGACACCACGGGGGCGGGCGACGCGTTCGTCGGCGCGCTCGCCCACGGGCTGGCGCGGGGCGACGGGCTCGTCGACGCCGCCCGGACGGCGGCCCGCGTCGGCGCGTACGCCGTGCGGTCGCCCGGCGCGCAGGCCTCCTACCCGTCGGCGGACGACGAGCTGCCCGCGGTGTGACGTGCGGTGGCGACATCGTGGCGACGTCGTGGCGACGTGGTGGCGACGAGACCGTCGCCGTCGTCGGGCGAGATGTCGGAGGGCCTGTGCAGGGTGGGTCCATGGTGCACACCTACCCGCACGGGGTCCCGAGCTGGATCGACCTGGAGGTCGCCGACGTCGACGCGGCGCTCGCGTTCTACGGCGCGCTGTTCGGCTGGCGGTTCACCGAGAAGCTGCCGCCGGGGGCGCCCGGGCGCTACGCCGTGGCGTCGTGGGACGGCACCGACGAGACGGCGATCGCCGCCGTCGCCACGCCCGACCCGGGGTACGACGGGGAGCCGGCGTGGCACACGTACCTCGCCGTCGACGACATCGAGGCCGCGACGGCCCGCGTCGCCGAGCTGGGCGGGGTGGTGAGCTCGCCCCCGCAGCAGGTGGGCCCGCCCGGGCAGGCCGCGGGATGGATGGCGCGCATCGTCGACCCGGAGGGCGCGCCCAGCCGGCTCTGGCGGGCCGGCACCCGCGCCGGGGCCCAGCGCGTCAACGAGCCCGGCACCTGGAACTTCAGCAACCTGCTCACCCCCGACGTCGACGCCGCGCTGCGGTTCTACGGGCCGCTGCTCGGCTGGGAGCGCAGCGACGACCTGGGCGCCGGGATGGCGCGCGTGCGGGGGTACGGCGACCACCTGGCCCGCACCGTGGACCCCGGGATCCACGAGCGGCAGGAGTTCGTCCCGCCAGGGTTCTCGGACGTCGTCGCGGGGGTGCTGCCCGCGGACGGTCCGGCCCGCTGGTCGGTCGTCTTCGCGGTGGCCGACCGCGACGCCGCCGCCGAGGCCGCCGAGCGGGCGGGCGCCGTCGTGCACGCGACCCAGGACACCGAGTGGACCCGGGAGGCGACGATCCGCGACCCGTTCGGCGCCGACCTCGTGCTCTCCCAGTTCGCCCCGCCGCCGGAGTTCGTCGCCGCCGAGGCCGACGCCGGGAGGTCCTGAGCCGACAGGGACCGCCGGGGCGCGTCAGGGCCGGCGCGCCTGCACCCACATCACGGGCGTGTCCATGAACGTCGCGCGGCCGACCTCGCGCGCGTCCGCGAGCCCGGCGTCCGTCAGCAGGCGCTGGATGCCGCCGTCGGCGTTGTCCTCCCGGTGCTGGTTCGCACCGATCCCGCGGTGGTGCCGGTGGCCGCCGCGCCCGTGCTCGCCGTCCGCTGGTTCGCCGTGCCCGTGGCCGCCGCCGTGCCCGTGCCCGCCGTCGTGCCCGTGCCCGCCGCCGTGCCCGGGCGCGTCGAGGTCCGCGACGGTGACGGTGCCGCCGGGGCGCAGCACGCGAGCGAGCTCGGCGGCGAACCGGCGCTTCTCGTCCATCGGCACGTGGTGCAGGGCGAGGGAGGAGAGCACGTGGTCGACGGTGCCGTCGGCCGCGGGCAGCCGGTCGGCGAAGCCCCGCACGAGCGTGAGCGAGCCGCGACGTCCCACCCGCCGGCGGCGGGCCTTGCGCGCCGCGCGGCGCAGGGCGGCGCCGTCCGGGTCGAGGCCGGTCACCGCGGCGTCCGGTACCGCGCGCAGCACGGCGAGGGAGAGGTTGCCGGTGCCGCAGCCGACGTCGAGGACCCGCTGCCCGGCGGCGATCCCGGCGAGCTCGACGGTGCGGCGGTGCAGCCGCCCGGCGCGCCGCCACCAGCTCTGCACGTCGTACCAGGGCATCTTCCAGGCGCTGCTCATGCCGGGCAGGTAGGCGCGGTCCGTCTCGTCCGGGCGGACGTCGTCGAAGAGGCGCACGCCGCGCACCGTGGTGTCGGGGCCCTCCGGGGATCTGGTCACGACGCCACGCTAGTCCCGCGACCGGTGACGTGCTCCTGACCTGCGATGACGCGGGTACCCCGCCCCTCTGACACCAGTCGACATCAGCGTGACATCAGAAATGACGTCAAAGGTCTTGCCATGACACCACGGTGGTGTCATAGTGGAGCCATGGACCTCACGAGATATGTCGACGAGCTGCAGCAGCAGCTCGGCACCGCAGCCGCCGCCGGCGGGGACGAGGCGCGGGAGCTGGCCTCCCGCCTGACCGCCCCCCTCGACGCGGCCGCCCGGCTCGTGCTGCTCGAGGCGCTGTCGGACGCGGCGGGGGAGATCTCCGCCGAGCTGGCCCCCGGCTCGGTCGACATCCGGCTCCGCGGCGGCTCGCCCGAGTTCGTCGTCGCGGTACCCGCCCGGCCCTCCGCCGTCGCCGCCGCCCCCGAGGCGGACCACGCCCCGGCGGCGCCGGCCGCGGAGGCCGAGGGCGGCGCCACCACCCGCACCACCCTGCGCCTGCCGGACCACCTGAAGACGCAGGCCGAGACCGCCGCCGCCCGCGACGGCGTCTCCGTCAACACGTGGCTCGTGCGCGCGGTCGCCGCCGCGCTCGAGCAGTCCACCGGACGTCCGGCCGCGCAGGCCCGTCCGCAGCAGCGCGGCTCCGGCCGCGTCACCGGCTGGGTGCGCTGATCCCCTCGCACGGCACCGCACCGCACCGCCCCCGTCCCCCCTGACACCACACCGACACCACTGTTGGAGCCCCGTCATGCCCACTTTCCCCGCCACCCAGCCCGTCCCCGTCCTCGTGGACGTGCCGTTCGCCAACGTGCACGTCGTCGCCGGGGAGCGTGACGACGTCGTCGTCACCGTGCTGCCCACCAACGCCAAGTCCGGCAGCACCCGCGCCGCCGAGTCGGTCCGCGTGGACCGGGACGGCGACGCCGTCTCGATCACCTACCCCGGCTCGTGGAAGCAGTACGTGCTGCCCTTCGCGTCCGGCACCGCCGACATCACCGTCGAGCTCCCCGAGGGCTCGTCGCTGAGCGGCAAGGTCGGCTCGCTCTACGCCGAGGGCACGCTCGCCGCCGTCGACATGACGCTGTCCGCCGGCAACGCCCGCGTGGACGACGTCGAGCGGCTGGACCTCAAGCTCTCCGCCGGCTCCGCGACCGCGGGCCGCGTCACCGGCTCCCTCGACGTCAAGGTGAGCGCCGGGTCCGTCTTCGTGGACGAGGTCCTCGGGGACGGCACGATCCGCGCCAGCAACGGCACCACGACCGTCGGCTCCGTCACCGGCACCCTCGAGGTGCTCGGGGCGCACGGCGACATCGCCGTGAGCCGCGTGCGCGGCACCCTCACCGCGAAGTCTGCGCACGCCAGCATCCGGGTCAACAACCTGGAGTCCGGCGACGTCACCCTCACGTCCTCGTTCGGGTCGATCGAGGTCGGGGTGCCCGAGGGCACCGCCGCCTACCTCGACGTCTCGTCCGAGAACGGCTCCGTCCGCAACCTCCTGACCCCCACGGACGGGCCGGTCGAGGACGAGGCCACCGCAGAGATCCACGCCAGCACCGGCTTCGGCGACGTCGTCGTCCGCCGGCCGTGAACCACTCACCTCGCAGAATCGGAGAACCGGACATGACCACCGCCCAGTCCGACGGCGCGGCCCGCGCCGCGATCCACGTCCAAGGCATCGAGAAGTCGTTCGGCGAGCTGCACGTGCTGCGCGGGGTCGACTTCGACGTCGCCGCCGGGAGCATCTTCGCCCTGCTCGGGTCCAACGGCGCCGGCAAGACCACGCTGGTGCGCATCCTGTCGACGCTGCTCAAGGCCGACGCGGGCACCGCCACCGTGCACGGGCACGACGTCGCGGCGAAGCCCGGCGACGTGCGCGAGTCGATCAGCCTCACCGGCCAGTTCGCTGCCGTCGACGAGGTCCTCACCGGACGCGAGAACCTGGTGCTCGTGGCCCGGCTGCGGCACCTGCCCCACCCCGGGGAGATCGCCGACGACCTGCTCGCCCGGTTCTCGCTCACCGAGGCCGGCGGCCGCCGCGCGGGGACCTACTCCGGCGGCATGCGGCGTCGTCTCGACATCGCGATGAGCCTCATCGGCAACCCGCCGATCGTGTTCCTCGACGAGCCCACCACGGGCCTCGACCCGCAGGCGCGGATCGACGTCTGGCAGACCGTCAAGCAGCTCGCCAGCAACGGCACCACCGTGCTGCTCACCACGCAGTACCTCGACGAGGCCGAACAGCTCGCCGACCGGATCGCGATCCTGCACCAGGGAACGATCATCCAGAACGGCACCCTCGCCGAGCTCAAGCAGCTCCTCCCGCCCGCCAAGGTCGAGTACGTCGAGAAGCAGCCGTCCCTCGAGGACGTCTTCCTCTCGCTCGTCGGTGCGACCGGTACCGAGAAGGAATCCTGATGACCACCCACGCCCTCGCCGACACCCGCACCCTCACCGGGCGCTCCCTGCGGCACATCCTGCGCAGCCCCGACACGATCATCACCACCGCGGTGACCCCGATCGCGATCATGCTGCTCTTCGTCTACGTCTTCGGCGGCGCGATCAACACCGGGTCCGACGAGTCGTACATCAACTACATGCTGCCCGGCATCCTGCTGATCACCATCGCGTCGGGCATCGCGTACACGTCGTACCGGCTGTTCCTCGACCTGCAGGGCGGCATCGTCGACCGCTTCCAGTCCATGCCGATCGGCCGGTCGAGCGTCCTGTGGGCGCACGTGCTCACGTCGGTCGTGGCGAACATGGTCTCGGTCGCCATCGTCATCGCGGTCGCGTTCCTCATGGGCTTCCGCACGGGGGCCTCCGTGGGTGCCTGGTTCGCGGTGGCGGGCATCCTCGCCCTGTTCACCCTCGCCCTGACCTGGCTGGCCGTGATCGCGGGGCTCTCGGCGAAGACGGTGGACGGCGCGAGCGCCTTCAGCTACCCGCTGATCTTCCTGCCGTTCATCAGCTCGGCGTTCGTGCCCACCGACACGATGCCCGGCCCGGTGGCCTGGTTCGCGGAGAACCAGCCCGTGACGTCCGTCGTCGACACCGTCCGGGCCCTGTTCGCGGAGCAGCCCGTCGGCAGCGACATCTGGGTCGCCCTCGCCTGGCTCGTCGGCATCCTCGCCGTCTCGTACGGCCTCGCGGTCGCGATCTACCGCCGCCGGATCGGCTGACCCGACAAGGAGCGAGGGGGCGGAGCGAGCCCGGGCGAGCGGATCGTCCTCCTTTGCCCCTTTTGCCTCTCC
>NZ_JBHVSQ010000008.1:109857-207934 GCF_042885055.1 Isoptericola sp. NPDC058082
GTGTCGGCGTCTCTGGTCGGGTCGCGCGTCAGGCGACCGGGACGACGTCGTGCGGCGCGGTCTCGCGCCGCGCGCGCAGCACCTCCTGCCGGCGCGGGTCGCCGATGAACGCCGGGTACCGGACGCTGCCGGGCCGGCGCGCCTCCCAGACGAGGCCCTGGACCGTGCTCCTGCACACGAGCTCCTTGAGCCAGGCCCCGGCGCGCGCGCCCAGCCGCCCGCCGAGGAACGCCCGCACGGGAACGTCGCCGCGCCGGGCGAACTGGAACAGCCCGGCGCCCCGGCCGAGGCTGAGGCACTGCCCGACGAAGCCGACCACGGCCGGCGCGGGCTCCGTCCCCGCGAGCCGCGCGAGCACGGTGTCCGCCGCGGCGCCGCCCAGCTGCCCGGCGGCCTGGCAGCTCATCCGGAACGGCAGGTCCGACGGCGCGGCCGCGTCGCCGGCGGCGACGATCCGCTCGTCGTCGACGCTGGTCAGGGTCTCGTCGGCGCGCAGGCGGCCCTCGGCGTCCGTGCTCAGGCCGCTGCGGGCGGCGAGGTCGGGGACGCCGAAGCCGGCCGTCCAGATCGTCACGTCGCTGGGGAGGTCGCGGCCGTCGGCGAGCTGCACGGCGTCGGCCGTCACGGCCGTCACCACGGCGGCGGGGCCGTCCACGACCGTCACGCCGAGGCGCACCAGCTGCGCGAGCACCGCCTGCCGGCCCTTCGGGTGCAGGTACGGGCCGGCCAGCTCGCCCGCGACGAGCGTCACGGTGCGCCCCTGCTCCGCCAGCTCCGACGCCGTCTCGATGCCGGACGGTCCCGCGCCCACCACCGTCACGTGCGCGTCCCGGCCCGCGGCGGCCAGCTCGGGAGCCAGCCGGTCGGCCTCTTCCAGGCTCGCCAGCGGGTACGCGTGCTCTGCCGCGCCCGGGACCGCCGGGGCTGCGCTGGTGCTGCCCACGGCGTACACCAGGTAGTCGTAGCCGAGCGTGCCGCCGTCCGCGAGCACCAGCCGCCGCCCCGCCGCGTCGATCCGCTCCACGGTCGCGACCTCGAGCCGTACCGCGTCCGCCAGCACCCGCCGGTAGTCCACCACCGCGTCGTGCGACCCGGCGATCCGCTGGTGCAGCCGGATCCGCTCCACGAACGTGGGGCGCGCGTTCACCAGCGTCACGGCCACGTCGTCCCGCTTCGTCAGACGGTTCGCCGCCGTCACCCCGGCGTACCCGCCGCCCACCACCACGACCTGCGTCCTGTGCGACATCTCGTCTCCTCGGTCCGTCTTCGTCCGTCTTCTCATCGGGTGCTCACGGTGACGACGAGACGCGGGGCGCGGGCGTGACGGCGTCCTGTCCGGGGACGACGACGGCGCCCGGTCGCGGGTGCGACCGGGCGCCGTCGGGCGGTGCCTGAGATCAGCCTGGGATCAGGCGCTGGTGACCTCGATGCGCTGCGGCGTCGTGCCGGCGAAGACGCCGGCGACGGTGACCGTCAGGACGCCCGAGTCGTAGGACGCGGTCACGGCGTCGCCGTCCACGGCCTTCGGCAGGGTGACGACGCGGCGGAAGGCGCCGAAGCGGACCTCCGAGATGCGTCGGCCCTCGGACTCCTCCGAGCGCTGGTCCTTGCGCTCGCCGCGCACGACGAGCTTGCGTCCCTCGACCTCGACGGTGACGTCGTCGGCCGGGTTCACGCCCGGCAGGTCGAGGCGGGCGACGAGGTCCTCGCCGTCGCGGTACACGTCCGCGGCGGGCACGGGGCCTTCCGTCCGGGACAGGTCCGCGAGGCGCGGGGTCCACAGGTCGCGGAGCCAGGCGTCGGCGAACGGGGTGCGGGTCAGGGTGGTGGTCATGCTGTCCTCCTCCAGGTGAGTTGCTGCTGACCGGTTCAACTTGAGCCACCCCGACTCAATTTCCAGGTTCGCCGACGGCGGACGCGCCACGCCGCCTGCCGCGCACGACCATGATGACCAGGCCCAGGACGAGCCAGCCGGCCGCGACCTCCAGGGCGAGGTGGCTCGCCAGGACGAGCACGGTGACGACGATCGCCAGGCCGACGGCGGGGACGACCGTGTGGAGGACGCGACGGTCGGTGCGCCCGCCGACGACGTAGTAGCCGACCACGGCGACGTGCAGGAAGACGAAGGCGGTCAGGGCGCCGACCGTGACCATCGAGGACAGCAGGTCGAGGCCGTCGGGCCGGACCGCCGCCGCCACGGCGATGAGGAGCGTCGCGACCGCCGACACGAGGGTCGCCAGGCGGGGCACGCCGGTCCGGCGGCTCACGGACCCGAGCCGTGCCGGCAGCTGTCCGTCGCGCGCCATCCCGTACATGAGGCGGCTCACCGCGGCCTGTGCGACGAGCGCGGAGAGCACGGGACCGATGGCGCGCGCCGTCGTGACGGTGGTGCCGAGCCACGCCCCCATCTCCTCGCTGATCGTCGTGTAGAAGATCGTGCCCTGCTGCTCGGGTTTCGCGGCCAGCTCCTGGGGAGTCGCCGTCGTCAGGAGCGCGCCCAGGTAGGTCTGGAGCACGAAGAGGGCCCCGGCGAGGACGAGGCAGAAGATCAGGGCCCGCCCGATCTGCCGCGGGGAGCCGGTGCTCTCCTCGGCGAACGTGGCGATCGCGTCGAAACCCAGGAAGGCGAGCGCCGCCACCGAGACCGCCCCGAGCGTGCCGGCGAGCGTGAACCCGTCGAGCCCGGTCAGGGGAGACAGCCACGGCCTGGCCGGGCCCTCGTGCACCAGCACGACGACCGCGCCGACGCAGAAGGCGGCGAGCACCACGATCTCCACGACCAGGGCGACGAACCCCACCGTGGCGGCGAGCCGGACCCCGCCGAGGTTCAGGCCCGTAATGAGGAGCACGGCGACGCCGGTGAAGGCCCAGACGGGCACCGCGGGGAACAGGGCGTGGCTGGCGATCCCGCAGAAGAGCGCGGCCAGGCTCGGGATGAACAGGTAGTCCAGGCCGATCATCCACCCGGCCATGAAGCCCGGTCGCCGCCCCAGCCCCGCGGTCGCGTAGGCCGAGACCGACCCCGCCTTCGGGACCGCGACGGACATGCGGGCGTACGACCAGGCGGTGAACGCCATCGCCACGGTCGCGACCACGAACACGAGGGCGACCGCGCCGTTGCTGCGCGCGTCCAGCACGCCGAACGTGCCCATGGGCGCGGTCGGCCCGATGAACAGCAGGCCGTAGACGACGAGGTGCCGCAGGGACAGGCTCCGGTGGAGCTGTCCCTCGGGCGCGGCAGCGCTGGGAACGTCCTTCGTGGGGCGGGGGTCGGACGACGCGGGACTCAGCTCCTCGGCGGCTGGCGTGGGGACTGTGTCAGCGTAGGACGACAGCGACCGGGGAACCCTGCGCGGACTACTGCTGTCGGGCCACGGGCTCGGCCGGGGACTCGTCGAAGAGCGGCCAGTCGGCGTACTCCTGGCCCCCGCGGCGGGCGGGCGCCGTCTCGGGCAGGAGCAGCAGGGCGACGATCGAGCAGACGACCAGCACCGCCGTGTAGACCGCGACGAGCCAGAAGCCTCCGTCCGCGGCGACGAGGAGCGCCGTCGCGACCACCGTGAACGGCCCGGAGGCGACCATCGAGCCGAACTGCCACACCACCGAGACGCCCGAGTAGCGGACCGACGAGTCGAACAGCTCGGGGAAGAACGAGGCCTGCGGGGCGTACGTCCCGGAGTGGCCGAGGCCGAGGCCGGCGACGAGCAGCGCGACGATCAGAGCCAGGTTCTCCGACTGCACGGCGAGGAACGCCGGGACGATGAGGGCCAGGTTCAGCACCGCGAACCCGAGGAAGAGGGGGCGACGCCCGATCCGGTCGGTGAGGCGCCCCCACACCGGGATCATGACGATCTCCACGAGGATCGCGATGATCACCGCCTCGAGCACGAGGCCCGAGTCGTAGCCGTTGTTGTCGGCGTACGCGACCAGGAAGATCGTGTAGAAGGGGAACATCGCGGCCTCGACGAACTTGGCGAAGAAGCCGCCGACCACCTCGCGGCGACGGTGCGCGAAGAGCTGGCGCAGCGGCGCGTGGGACGCGGCCTTGCGGTCCCGGGCGGCCTTGAACGTCTCGGACTCGTCGACCCGGGAGCGGATGAACAGGCCGACGGCCACGACGACGATCGAGAGCAGGAACGGCACGCGCCAGCCCCAGGCGAGGAAGGCGTCCGGGTCCATCCACTGCTGCAGGCTCGCGAACAGCGCCGTCGGGATGAGGTACGCGACCGGTGAGCCGAGCTGGACGAAGCTCGCGTAGAAGCCGCGGCGGTCCCGCGGCGAGGCCTCGGCCGTGAGCAGGACGGCGCCGCCCTGCTCGCCGCCCACGCCGAAGCCCTGGATCAGCCGGACCACCACGAGGATGGCCGCCGCCCAGAGGCCGATCTGCTCGTACGTCGGCATGAGGCCGACGGCGAACGTGCCGAGCCCGGTGAGCAGGAGGGTGAAGACCAGGGCCTTCTTCCGGCCGAGGCGGTCGCCGATGTGTCCCCACACGAGCCCGCCCAGGGGGCGGGCGAAGAACCCGACGGCATAGGTCGAGAACGCGGCGAGGGTACCGACGAGCGGGTCCGTCTCGGGGAAGAAGATCTTGTTGAACACGAGCGCGGAGGCCGTGCCGTAGATGAAGAAGTCGTAGTACTCCGCGATCGTCCCGATCACGGAGGCGCCGACGGTCTTGCGCAACGTCTTCGGATCGACGGCGCGGGTCGGGGTGCTGCTCATGCTGCTGCCTCCTCGCAGTGGACCGGCGGCACGCTAGCATACTAGTGCGCTAGAACACGACGGCTGGAACTACGGCACAATCGGGCCATGCCGTCGTCGTCGCCGCTCCTGACCGCGCGGGTCCGTGGGGAGAACACCCGCCGACTCGTCCACACCTGGCTGCGCCGGCAGATCATCGACCTCGAGCTCGCGCCCGGCGCGCCCCTGTCCGAGGCGGAGATCGGCTCGCGGCTCGGCGTCAGTCGCACCCCCGTGCGCGAGAGCCTCATCCTGCTGGCCGAGGAGGGGCTCGTGGAGGTCTTCCCGCAGCGCGGCAGCTTCGTGGGGCCGATCCGGTACGAGGACGTCGTCGCCGCTCAGTTCGTGCGCGAGGCGATCGAGTGCACGTCCCTGGAGGTCGGCGGGACGAACGTCGGCGCGGGTGACGTGGCCGAGCTGCGGGCGCACATCGTGCGCCAGGGCGAGGCCGACCGCGACGGGGACGCGTCACGCTTCTTCGACCTCGACGAGGAGTTCCACCAGCTGCTGCTTCGCGCGTGCGGGCACGAGTCCGCGTGGCGCATCGTCGCGTCGGCCAAGGCCCAGATGGATCGTGCGCGGCGGCTCTCCCTGCCCGAGGGCGGCAAGATGACCGACCTCGTCGCGCAGCACGCCGCCGTCGTCGACGCGCTCGCCGCCGGGGACGTCCCGGCGGCCGTCGCCCGGCTGCGGGAGCACCTGCGCGTGGTGCTGCAGGACATCACGCACATCCAGGAGGAGCGGCCCGAGCTGTTCGCGCCGGCGTGACGGACCGACCTCGGCGGTCAGTCCTCCGGCGGCCGCCAGGCCATGACCGGGCGGAGGGCCCGCGGGCCCAGCGCCGCCGTCGACGGGCCGACGGCGCGCATCCCGGCGTCGCGGGCGGCGGTGGCGACGGGTGAGGTCCACAGGGTCGGGCCGGCGACCCGGGCCGACATCCGCATGACCCGCGCGACGCGCGGCCGTCGCTCGGCCGACCAGCGCAGCAGCGCGCCCGCGACGTCGTCGTCCGGGCGGACGCGCGCGCCGAGCACCACGCCGTCCTCGAGCGCCTGGCACCCGCCCTGCCCGAGGTTCGGCAGCATCGCGTGCGCGGCGTCGCCCACGAGCGCGACCCGGCCGGTCGCGAGCGACGCCGGGGGAGCGGGCAGGTGCCGCAGCTCGTGCCGCAGCGCGGTGGCGTCGTCGACGGAGGCGAGCAGCGCGGGGACCGGGTCGTGCCAGTCGGCGAGGCGGGCGCGCAGCTCGCCGAGGTCGCGCGGGACGCCGGCGGCGTCGGCCACCGAGACGTACACGTAGACCCGCCCGTCGGCCAGCGGCATGACCCCTGCGACGATCCCGCGGCCCCAGATCTCGGAGCCGACGACGCCCGGGACGCGCGGGGTCACGAACCGCCACGCCGTCGACCCGCCGGACACCGGGTCGGGAGCGCTCGGCCACCAGCGGGTGCGCGTGGCGGACGCGATGCCGTCGGCCGCGACGACGAGGTCCGCGTCGGCCTCCGTCGTCGTGCCCGCGTCGTCGGTCGTCGTCACGCGTGCCGGGCGGGACGTCGTGCCCGGATCCGTGACGGTCGCCGTCGTACGGAGCCGCAGCGCCCCGGCCGGAAGAGCGCCCGCGAGCAGCGCCACCAGCTGCGCGCGGTGGAGCATGAGCGTGCGGTCGCCGAACAGCGACGTCGCGCCCTCCGCGCGGCCGCGCACCAGCCACCGCCCGTCGGGACGACGCAGCCCGAGCTCGCCCTGCAGCGCGGCCAGGCCGCGCGTCGCGTCGCCGACGCCCAGCGCGTCCAGCGACCGCACCGCGTTCGGGGCGACGACGATCCCCGCGCCCACCGGGTCCAGCGACGTCGCGCGCTCGACGACGGTGACGTCCCAGCCGTGCCGCGCCAGCGCGAGGCCCGAGGCCAGACCGCCGACGCCGCCCCCGATCACCGTCGCCGTGCGACCACCGTCCGTCGTGGGAGCCATGGACACCGACGGTAGCCGGGTCCGCCCCGGCGCGGAACGTGGGACGCGCGTCTCAGATCGTGAGCAATCGCGGCCGACGATTGACTCCTCCGCCCCGCGGGCCCAGCCTCCTGCTCCGTCGCGCCAGGTGCTGGCGTGCGCACGCCCGAACCGCAGGAGGACGACCGTGTCGACGACCCACGGACCCCGACGGTGGCGCCTCGCCGCCGTCGCCGCACTGGTGACCCTGCTGGCCGCGGCCTGCGCCGGCGGCGGTGACGCCGCCGAGGAGACGGTGCCCGAGAGCGAACGGCCGGGCGGCACGCTGAGCATCGGGCTCAGCGCCGACCCCAACGGCGTCGACGCCGCCGTCGTCAACCAGGTGTGGCGCACGGTCGCGCGCGCCCTCACCGACTCGCTGGTGTTCTTCAACCCGGAGACCCAGGAGATCGAGCCGTGGCTGGCCACGGACTGGACGGTCGAGGACGCGCGGGTCTACACGTTCACCCTGCGCGACGACGTCACGTTCCACGACGGCACGAAGCTCACGTCCGAGGTGGTGAAGAAGAACTTCGAGAGCCTCGCCCGCCCCGGCATCCACTCCAGCGCGAAGACGATCGTCGAGGGCATCAAGGAGATCCGCACGCCGGCGGAGAACGTCGTGGAGGTGGAGTTCGAGAAGCCCAACGCGGCGTTCCTCGTGAGCCTGTCGCGGGCGCACGCCGGGATCGTGTCGGCCAAGACGGCGGAGCTGCCCGTCGAGGAGCGCCAGAAGTCGATCGACGGCAGCGGCCCGTTCTCCCTCGAGGAGTACACGCCCAACCAGAGGATCGTGCTCAAGAAGCGCGCCGACTACGACTGGGCCCCGGAGTACTTCGGCCGCACCGGGCCGGCCTATCTCGACGAGGTGGTCTACAAGATCATCCCCGAGGACTCGGTGCGCAACGGCGCCGTCATCGCCGGGGACGAGCTGCAGTTCATCTACTGGGTCAACGCGAAGTACGTGTCCCAGCTCGAGGGCGCCGGCCTGACGATCACCGAGACGGTGAACCCGGCGACCGGCACGGAGTGGCCCGTCAACACGTCGTCGCCGTTCCTCCAGGACGTCCGGGTGCGCCAGGCGCTCCAGCACGGGATCGACCGCGAGGAGTTCACCAAGCTGGTCTCCGGCGGCTACGACAAGGTCGCGAAGGGGCCGCTCAGCGAGGCGAACCCGTACTTCTCCGACCAGTCGGAGTACCTCGCCTACGACCCGGAGCTGTCGAAGAAGCTGCTCGACGAGGCCGGGTGGAGCGAGGTCGGCGGCGACGGCATCCGGGTGAACGCCGACGGGGAGCGGCTGTCGCTGCGCTTCCCGCGCGACGGCGCCGCGGAGCAGGTCGTGCAGGCGCAGTGGAAGGAGCTCGGCATCGAGCTCGTGCTCGACCCGCCGCTCGACGCGGAGGCCAACGAGAAGCTGCTGTCCGGCGAGTACGACATCGCGTACTGGTACCACTCGACCCCCGACCCCGACGTCCTGCGGGCCAACTACGGCGTCGCGACCGGCTCGGACCGCTCGTTCATCGCGGAGGACGACAAGGCCGGCCAGCAGCTCGACGCGCTGCTGCAGGAGCAGAACACGCTCACCGACAAGGCGGAGCGCCAGGCCGTGGTCGACGAGGCGAGCCAGCTCCTCGTCGAGGACGCCTACGTGCTGCCGATCGTCAACGACACGGACATCTGGGCGTTCCAGCCCACGGTGCACGACATCCAGCCGGTCGGCCTCGACCAGTACCTGTACAACGCCTGGCTCTCCGAGAAGTAGGACCCGACATGGTGAGGTACAGCCTGCGGCGGCTGGCGTACGCGGTCGTGGTGGTGTGGGGCGCGTTCACCGGCGCGTTCTTCCTGCTCTACGTCGTCCCGGGCGACGCCGCGGGCGGCCTCACCATGGGCGCCTCCGGCGGCGACATCGAGACGCTCCTGGCCGAGCAGCGCGAGCTGCTCGGCCTGGACCGGCCCGTCCTCGTGCAGTACTGGGACGCGCTGTCCGGGGCCGTGACGGGCGACTTCGGGCAGAGCCTCTACCAGCGGCGACCCGCGGTCGACGTCTTCTTCGAGTCGTTCCCGGCGACGCTGCAGCTCGCGTTCGTCGGGCTGGCGCTGGCGGTGCTCCTCGGGGTGTCGCTCGCCGTGGTCATCGAGCTCACGAGCTGGCGGTGGATGCGGGAGCTGCTGATCTCGCTGCCGCCCGTCGCGGTGTCGCTGCCGCCGTTCATGGTCGCCCTGGTGCTCGTGCAGGTCGTGGCCTTCCGGCTCGGCTGGATCGACGCGTTCGGCGACGACTCGTTCCTCGGCCTCCTGGTCGCCTCCCTGTCGATCGCGGTGGCGGGCGGCGGCACCATCGCGCAGCTCCTCACGGCGAACCTGCGCGGCGCGCTGTCCTCGCCGTACATCGAGACGGCGCGCAGCTGGGGCCTCAGCCGGTTCGACGTCGTGGTGCGGCACGCGCTGCGCAACGCGGCGCTGCCCGTCGTCACCGCGCTCGGCACCCTCGTCGGGGTGATGGTCGGTGGCACCGTGCTGACTGAGACGGTCTTCGCCCGCCTCGGCGTCGGGCGCCTCATCGTCGACTCCGTCAACGGCCGGGACATGCCCGTCGTCCTCATCGCCGTGACCGTGAGCGCGCTGATCTTCGTCACTGTCAACTTCCTCGTCGACCTGGTCTACCCGGTCATCGACAAGCGGATCCGATTGGACGGCTGATGAGCGTCATCGAACGCACGAGCGCGCTCGGTCGGGCGCCCGGGGGCGCGGCGCCGGCGGGGCCCGCGCGCGTCGGCCGGGGCACCCGGGCCCGGCTGTGGTTGCTCGACGTCCTGCGCACCCCGAGCCTCGTCGTCTCGTACCTGTGGCTGGTCGTGGTGCTGGTCGCGGCCGTCGCGCCGTCGGTGTTCGCGCCCGGCGACCCGCTCGCGCAGGACGGCGACGCCATGCTGCTCGCGCCCAGCGCCACCCACCTGTTCGGCACCGACGACCTCGGGCGCGACCAGTTCACGCGCACCGTGCACGGCACCGGTCTGTCCATCCAGGCCGCCGTGGTCGCGGTGCTCATCGGGCTGGTGGGCGGGTCCGTCGTCGGGCTCGTCGCGGGCGCCGTCCGCGGGTGGCTCGACAGCGTCCTCATGCGCTTCATCGACATCATGCTGTCGGTGCCGAGCCTCATCGTCTCGCTCGCGATCATCTCGGCGCTCGGCCACGGCACCATCAACATCGCGATCGCCATCGGCATCAACAGCACCGCGACGTTCGCGCGCCTCATGCGCTCTGAGGTGCTCAAGGTGAGCAACGCCCGGTACGTCGAGGCCTCCGTCTTCGCCGGCCACGGCTACGCCTACCGGCTGGCCCGGCACGTGCTGCCCAACGCGTCCCGGTCGGTGCTCGCCTTCGCCACGATGGAGATCGGCAGCGCCATCCTCACCGTCGCGTCGCTGAGCTTCCTCGGCCTGGGTGCGCCGCCCCCGACGCCGGAGTGGGGGCTGCTGGTGGCCGAGGGGCGCACCTTCATCGCGACCCAGTGGTGGCTCAGCCTGCTGCCCGGGCTCGTGGTCGTCGTCTCCGTCCTGGCGGTCTACCGCATCGGGCGGTCGCTCAACCGAGGGAGGACCAGTGTCGTCGCCTGACACCAGCACCGAGCGCGAGCCGCTGCTCACGCTCGACGGCGTGAGCGTCGAGTTCGCCGTGCGCGGCCGCCCGGCCACGCGCGTCGTCGACGACGTCAGCCTCTCCCTGCAGCCGGGCCGCGTGCTGGCGCTGGTGGGGGAGTCGGGGTCGGGCAAGTCGACCCTCGGCCGCACGGTCACCGGCACGCTCGCCGGGAACGGACGCGTCGTCGGCGGCACCGTGACCCTCGGCGGGCGCGAGCTCACCGGCCTGCCGGAGCGGGAGCGCCGCGCGGTGCGCGGCAAGGAGATCGGCTACATCCCGCAGGACGCGCTGCTCGGCCTCAACCCGCTGCTGCCCGTCGGCGTCCAGGCGGGGGAGCCGCTGCGCGCCCACGGCCTCGCGACCAAGCAGGAGCGGCGCGAGCGGGTGATCCACCTCTTCGAGCAGGTCGGGCTGCGCGAGCCCGACAAGATCTTCCACGCCTACCCGCACGAGCTGTCCGGCGGCATGTGCCAGCGCGTCCTCATCGCCGCCGCCATGTCCACGCAGCCGCGCCTGCTCATCGCCGACGAGCCCACGACGGCGCTCGACGTCACCGTGCAGCGGACCATCCTCGACCTGCTGGACGGCCTGGTGGAGGAGAACGACCTCGCCGTCCTGCTCGTCACCCACGACCTGGGCGTGGCGGCCGAGCGGGCGGACGAGATCGCCGTCCTCAAGGACGGTCGCCTGGTGCGCTCCGGCCGCACGCACGAGGTCGTCGCGCACCCCGGCGACCCGTACACGGAGCAGCTGCTGCGGTCGTCGTCGCTCGGGTTCTCCGGGGCCGACGCCGCGCGGGTCCGGAGCGAGCGGCGCCAGGAGCGGGTCCCCGCGGACGCGCCCGTCGTGGTCGAGGCGAGGGACGTGTCGAAGACGTTCCGCGCGCACCGCGGGCGTGCCGCCGTCACCGCCGTCAGGGACGCGAGCTTCGAGGTGCGGCGCGGCACGACGCTCGGCATCGTCGGGGAGTCCGGCTCCGGCAAGACGACGCTGGTGCGGCTGCTGGCCGGCCTCGGCGCCCCGGACGCGGGGACGATCACGGTGGACGGCCGGCCCGTCGTGCACCATCGGCGCGGGCGCGGCCAGGCGCCGCTCTACCGCACGGTCCAGATGGTCTACCAGGATCCGTTCGCGTCCCTCAACCCCCGCACCACCGTGCGGTCGATCCTCGAGGAGCCGCTCGCGGGCCACCGCATCGGCGGCAAGGAGGACCGCGCGCGGCGCGTCGACGAGCTGCTCGACGTCACGGGCCTGCCGGCGGCGCTCGCCGACCGGTACACCGCCGAGCTGTCCGGCGGGCAGCGCCAGCGCGTCGCGATCGCCCGCGCGCTCGCCCCCGGGCCCGAGGTGCTGGTGCTCGACGAGCCCGTCTCCGCCCTCGACGTCACCGTGCAGCGGCAGATCCTCGACCTGCTGACCTCTCTGCAGGACGAGCTCGCCCTGACCTACCTCTTCATCTCGCACGACCTCGGGGTCATCGCGGAGATCTCGGACGAGATCCTCGTGCTCCGCCACGGCGACATCGTCGAGCGCGGGCCCGCCCTCGACGTCATCACGGACCCCGCGACGGACTACGTCCGCGAGCTCCTCGCCGCCATCCCGGGGGCGGCCGACGCCGTCCCCGGCCGGTCGTGAGCGCCGCCCCGGGTCGCCGCGCACCACACCGTCACGCACCACCTCGAAAGGAACACGACATGGCAGAGCCGGCCCGACGCCAGCTGCACCTCGGGTACATGTACTGGCTCAACGGCACCCACTGGGGCGGCTGGCGGCTGCCCGAGGCGGCGACGCCGGACGCCTTCGACCTCGAGTACCCGAGCCGGGTGCTGCAACTGGTCGAGGACGCGAAGTTCGACTTCTTCTTCCTCGGCGACACGCTGCCCGGCGACGTCTACAAGGAGCACTACGGGACGACGCACAACGGCGGCCGGCTGGAGCCGTTCACGCTCGCGTCGCAGCTGGCGCTGCAGTCGTCGAAGATCGGGCTGGCCGTCACGGCGCACCCGACGTTCTACGAGCCGTTCACCCTGGCGCGGCTCACCGCCTCGCTCGACCACCTGAGCCACGGCCGCCTGGCCTGGAACGTCGTGCTGGGGGCGAACGACCTCGCGGCCAAGAACTTCAGCCTCCCGGACCTCGGCGGCGAGAGCCGCTACCGGCGCGCGGCCGAGTTCATCGAGGTGATCCGCCGCCTGTGGGACAGCATCGAGGACGGCGCGTACCTGCAGGACAAGGAGTCCGGCGAGTACCTGGACCCGACCAAGATCCACCGCCTGGAGCACCAGGGCGAGTTCTTCTCCGTGGCCGGGACGCTGCCGATGCTGCGCCCGCCGCAGGGGCACGTCCCCCTGCTCTACGCCGGGGCGTCCGAGCTGTCCCGCGAGCTCACCGCCCAGTACTGCGACGTCAACTTCACCGGCCCGCCGGACCTCGCGACGTCCGCGGCGTTCAACGCCGACATCCGCGAGCGCGCGCGGCGCCTGCGCGGCCGCGACGAGCCGATCTTCTTCATGCCGGGCATCACGCCCGTCATCGGGGACACCCGCGAGGAGGCGATCGACCTCTTCGACCGCCTCAACGCCGGCCTGCCGATCGACTCCGACCCCGTCGCCGGGGACCAGCCGGAGGAGTACTACGCGAGCGACCGCTTCCGTGCGCTCGCCACGCAGCGCGGCGGCCTGCCGCTCGGGACGCGCAGCCTGCGCGCGGTGGGGGAGCGCGTCGGCGCCGACCTGCGCCCGCTGGGGCTCGACGGCGTCGTGACGCCCGCGGTGGCGGCGTCGTTCAACGAGGCCGGACGCCGGCTGCTCGCGCTGGTCGCGGAGCGCACCGACCGCACCGTCGAGGCCGGCACCGTGCGCGGACGCGACCTGCTGCACAGCTCCCTCGGGGGCGGCTTCCCGCTCGCGATCGGCACGGCGAACGACGTCGCCACGACGCTGCTGGAGTGGTTCGACGCCGGCGCCGCGGACGGGTTCAACATCCAGTCGCCGTTCATGCTCGACCAGCTGGAGCGGTTCACGTCGCAGGTCGTGCCGATCCTGCAGGACAAGGGCGTGTTCCGCACCGAGTACGAGTCCGACACGTTCCGCGGGCACTTCGGGCTGCCGGTGCCGCCGAACCAGTTCGCCGCGCCCGCCGAGGAGGCCGCCCGTGGCTGACCGGAAGCTCCGCATCGGCCTGGCCGCGTACGGCACCGGCTGGGACCTCAACGGGTGGCGCCTGCCGGAGGCCGACAACCGCGGCCTCGTGGACCCGAGCGTGATCGTCGACGTCGCCCGCACCGCCGAGCGGGGGAAGCTCGACTACGTCTTCTCCGGCAGCGCGCTCGGCAGCGAGCCGGACCGGCTCAACCGCATCTACCGGTGGGACAACTTCGTCTACGCCGGGTACGCGGCCGCCGTCACGCAGCACCTCGGGTTCCTCATGTCGGTCAACAGCTCCTTCGAGCACCCGTACGCGACCGCCCGGCAGCTCGCGACGCTCGACCACTTCTCGCGCGGGCGGACGGCGCTCAACGTCGTCTTCGGCATCGACCGCGAGGGCGACCCGGCGCGCAACTTCGGCCGCAACCCCGTCCCGACGGAGGGCACCAAGTACGCGCGGGCCCGCGAATTCACCGAGGTCGTCAACCGGCTGCTCTACGAGAGCTGGGACGAGGACTTCCTGCTCGACGACAAGGCGGACGACACCCTCGTCCGGCCCGGGAGCTGGCACCGCATCGAGCACAGCGGCGAGTTCTTCGAGGTGCGCGGGCCGCTCAACGTGCCGCGGCCCGTGCAGCAGCGGGTCCCGAACGTCCACGTCGGGCTGTCCGAGGAGTCGCTCGCCTACGGCGCCGACCTGGCGCAGATCCGGTTCTCGCCGTACTTCGGGCTCGACCGGGGCAGGGCCGAGTACGCGGCGCAGAAGGCCCGCGTGGCGTCGGCCGGTCGCGACCCGGAGAAGTTCAAGATCGTCCCCGGCGTCACGGTCTACGTGGCAGGGACGGGCCGGGAGGCGCGGGCCAAGTTCCGGGAGGTCGTGGCGCTGCAGGCCGCCGAGGAGATCCCCGAGGTGTTCTCCAAGGCGCTCGGCGTCGACCTGTCCCGCGTGCGGGACTCCGAGCGGGTGCTCGACGTCGTCGACATCGACGGTCTCGAGCCCGACGCGCTCGAGGGCCTGTACCGCGGCCGCGTGCAGCGCGGCGCCGGCGACGTGCGCGACGACCGCCTGCTCCTGCGGCAGATCGTCGCGACGCAGCTCGGCGAGGAGGCCACCTTCCGCGAGCTGTACCAGTACGTGCTGCGCTCCCGCGAGGACCAGCAGCCCGCCGTCGTCGGCGACGCGCGCGACGTGGCCGACTGGATCGAGGAGAACTTCGCCGAGCGGGTGCTCGACGGCGTCCAGGTGTTCCCGCCGTACCACCGCGGCCCCGCGGACGCGTTCGTCGACCTCGTCGTCCCCGAGCTCCAGCGGCGCGGCCTCTTCCGCACCGAGTACGAGGCGTCCACCTTCCAGGGGCTCCTCGACACCGACAACGGCTGACCCACCCACCAGTTCGAGGAGACCGCTGTGCCCGCTTCCGCCACCCTTCCCGACGGCTACCGCACGCTCGGCCGCTCGGGCCTCGTCCTGTCGGAGCTCGCCGTCGGCGCCAGCACCTTCGGCCGCACCGGCATGCGCGCCGTCGGGCAGGACCAGGTGAACCGCATCGTCGACCGCGCCATCGACCTCGGGGTCACGTACTTCGACCTCGCCGAGGGCTACGGCGACCGCACCGGCCTGTCCGAGGAGCTGTTCGGCAACGCCCTGCGCGGCCGCCGCGAGCAGGTGGTCGTCGGCACCAAGTTCGGGCGCTCGCTGGCCGCCGACCGCGGGCCGTCGTACAGCCTCACCGGGGCGCGCAAGTACGTCGTCGCGTCCGTGGAGGACAGCCTGCGGCGCCTCCGCACGGACTATATCGACCTCTACCAGATCCACTTCCCGGACTCCCGGACGCCGATCGACGAGACGCTGTCGGCGCTCGACGTGCTGGTGCGCGACGGCAAGGTCCGGTACGTGGGCGCGTCGAACTTCAAGGCCTGGCAGGTGGCCGACGCCGAGCACGTCGCGGCGGCGCGAGGGTACTCGCGGTTCGTCTCGACGACGGACGAGTACAGCCTGCTGTGGCGGAAGCCGGAGGAGGAGCTGATCCCCGCGCTGGAGCACTACGGGCTCGGGCTGCTGCCGTACTTCCCGCTCCAGAACGGGCTGCTCACCGGCAAGTACACGAGGGACCACGCGCCCGCGGACGCCAAGATCACGAACCTCAAGACGTACCTGCTCGGCGAGGCCCCCTGGGACGCGCTCGACCGGTTCGCCAAGTTCGCCGCCGAGCGCGGCGTGACGCCCAGCGCCGTCGCGATCGGGTGGCTGCTCGCGCAGCCCACCGTCGCCTCGGTGATCGCGGGCGTCACGGTGCCCGAGCAGCTCGACGAGAACCTGCTCGCGACGCGGTGGCGGCCGACCGCCGAGGACGACCGGGAGCTGCGGGAGCTGTTCCCCGGCACGCTGTCCGGCGGCCCGGGTCGGGTGGGCTGACAGCCCGACCTCAGGCGCCCTTCGCGACCGGACGCCCCTCGGAGACCCAGCCGGTGAACGACCCCGGGTACAGCGGCACGGTCACGCCCAGCACCGCGAGGGCGAGCACGTCGACCGTCGCCGCCACGCCGCTGCCGCACGACGCGACGAGCGGCGCCTCGCCCGCCGGTGCCGTGTCCAGGTAGGGCGCGTACCGGGCGCGGAGCGTCGGCTCGTCGGCGAGCCCGCCGCCGCGCAGCGCCCCGGCCGCCGGCAGGCTCACCGCCCCCGGGACGTGGCCGGTGCGCGCCCCGTCGCCGTCGTCGGGCGTGCCGGCGTGGGCCTCCGCGCCCCGCGCGTCGACGAGCCGGCCCCGGCGCGCGGCGTCGGCGGCGGTGTCGGAGCCGACCGTCGGCAGCGCACCGAGCGTGACGGTCGCGGTGCCGCCACCCTCCGCGGGGCGCTCCGTGGTGAGCGCGCCCCCGGCCGCGACCCAGGCGGCGCGTCCGCCGTCGAGGAAGCGGACGTCCGCCAGGCCGGCCCAGCGGAGCACCCACCACGCGCGCGTGGCCGTGGACGGGTGGTCGGCGGTGGCGACGACCACCGTGCTGGCGTCGTGCACGCCCCACCGCTCGACGAGGGCGCGGACCTGCACGGCGTCGGGCAGCGGGGTCGCGCCCGTGCCGGGCCGCACCACGCCGGTGAGCTCGGCGAGGTCGACGGCGTGCGCGCCGGGAATGCGAGCGCCATCGCCGGGCGTCGGGGCCGTGCCGCCGCGGCTCACCTCGACGACGACGGTGGACCCGTCCCCGATCGCGGTGCGGAGCTCGTCGGCGGTGACGACGGGCGGGGGAACGACGGTCATGGGGAGTCCATCCGTGTCGGGAGCGTGGCCGGGGGTTGTCTAGCGCCCGCGTCGGCGCCGGTCACGCCCGCCCCGGCGCCCTCCCGCATGGCGAGACACGGGCGACCCCAGCCACCCGGAATCCTGGTCGCGTGCGGCGCGTTCTGGGACACGTGACGACGACCGAGGACATGCCGCAGGCTGCGGACGTCGTCGTGATCGGCGCGGGGCAGGCCGGTCTGTCCGCGGCGTACCACCTGCGGCGGCGAGGGTTCGTGCCCGCGGTCGGCGCGGAGACCGGCGAGCGCACCTCCCTCGTGCTCGACGCCGAGGACGGGCCCGGCGGAGCGTGGCGGCACCGCTGGCGCTCGCTGCGGATGAGCACGGTGAACGGCATCCACGACCTGCCCGGCATCGAGCAGCCCGACGTGGAGCCGGAGGCGGCGAGCGTCGACGTGCTGCCCGCCTACTTCGGCGACTACGAGCACGAGCTCGGCCTCGACGTCGTCCGCCCGGTGCGCGTGCGCCGCGTCGAGGAGGGGGACGACGGCGGGCTGCTCGTCCGCTGGGAGGGTGGCGGCCGGTCCGGCGTCGTCGCCGCGCGGGCGATCGTCAACGCGACGGGCACGTGGTCGAAGCCGTTCTGGCCCGCCTACCCGGGCCAGGAGACGTTCCGCGGCCGCCAGCTGCACACCGCCGACTACGTGCGGGCGGAGGACTTCGCCGGGCAGCGCGTCGCCGTCGTCGGCGGCGGGATCTCCGCGGTGCAGCTGCTGGAGGAGGTCTCGCACGTGGCGGAGACGTACTGGTTCACGCGCCGGGAGCCCGTGTGGCGCGACTCGTTCGACCCCCAGGACGGCTCGCGCGCGGTGGCGATGGTCGCCGACCGGGTCCGCGAGGGCCTGCCGCCGCTGAGCGTCGTGTCCGTCACCGGCCTGATCAAGACACCGTCGCTGCGGGCCGCCGAGGCGCGGGGCGTGCTCCACCGGCGGCCCATGTTCACCCGGATCGAGCCCGACGGCGTCGTCACGCCCGACGGCGAGCTGGTCCCCGTCGACGTCATCTTCTGGAACACCGGCTTCCGCGCCGCCCTCGACCACCTGCGGCCGCTGCACCTGCGCACCGCGGGCGGAGGCATCCGCATGGACGGCACGCAGGTCGACGGCGAACCGCGCGTCCATCTCATCGGCTACGGGCCGTCCGCCTCCACCATCGGCGCCAACCGCGCCGGCCGGGACGCCGTCAACCGGATCGTGCGCTACCTCGACGCCACGGCGTCCGACGCCGCCGCGCGCTAGCCGCGCGACCCGCCGGCCTCGCGTCGGTGGGCGACGCTCCGGGCCTGCCCTTCGTGGATGTCGCTCACCCACTCCCAGCCGGGCTTGGCCCTCGGGCCGATCCGCGGGTCGTCGGGAGCGCGGCCGTCCCGCAAGTCGTGCAGGTACGCGCGGTCCTGCGCGATCCGCGCACGCAGCTGGTCGGCCCCGCCGACGGACCCGTGCCCCGGGACCACGGCGTCGACGTCGCCGGCCACCCGTTCCAGGAGCTCCAGCCCGCGGAGGTAGTCGGTGATCGGGTCGTTGGTGTCGTCGAAGACGTCGAGCATCGGGACGAAGACGTCCGAGAGCATGTCGCCGGCCACGAGGACGCGGCGCTCCTCGATCAGCAGTGCCGCATGGCCGGGGGAGTGCGCCGGGTGCTCGATGACCCGGACGTGCGGGCCGTCCCACGGGATCCGCGTCGCCCCGTCCGGCAGGCCGGTGACGAGGCCGTACCCGTCCAGCGGCACGTCGTCCGCGATCTCGGGCGGCAGACCCTCGACGACGCGTGCCTCCCAGCCCGGGTCCGACAGCAGGCGTCGCAGCTCGGCCGCGCAGCGGGCCGTGCCGTAGCGGGGCGCGTCGCCGAGCCCGGGGTGCCAGAGCACGTGGTCCCAGTCGGGATGTGTGGCGAACCCCGCCACCACCGGCTCGCCCAGGTCGCGGAGGTCGTGCGCGAGGCACGCCATCTCGTCGTGGGTGAGCCCGGGATCGACGAGGAGCACGCCGCTCGGGCCTCGCACCACCACCGCGTTGTTCTGGAGCAGCCCGCTCTGGTGCGCCCACACACCGTCCGCGACCCGCGTCAGCACGGCGTCAGCCCAGGGCCGTCGACCGACGGCACGGTGTCCAGGATCGTGGTGGCCATGGTCGGTCTCCTGTCCGGTTGCCGCGGCGACGGCCCGTGGTTGCCGCGGCGACGGCCGGCCGGACGTCCCGCGTGTCGGTGGTGACCGACGGACGGGGCGAAACTCATTGCTGCACCGCAGACTCTGTGCGGTGTCCGAGGGCCGACCTCCGACGGGCCGACCCGAGTCGTCAGAGGTCGGCGCCGAGGGACAGCAGGAGGGGCAGTGCGACGACGACGGCGCCTGCCGCCGCGAGGATCACCACGATCGTGGCCAGGAACTTCCAGACGTTCTGGCTCCGAGTCCGGGCGGTCGGGATTCTCCTCATGGCGTGAGCGTAGCCAGCACCACGCCGGCCGTCCCGGGAACTGTGGGCATGGCCCCGGCGGCGATCCATGCTCGACGACGGACGTCACGCCGTGATCTGCGGACCCGCCGCGTCGCCCTTGCGGTACGCGTAGCAGTGATGTCCCGGGACGGAGCGGCGTCACCCCGCCCGGTCCACCAACAGGGCGAGCTGCACGCGGTTCACACCGAGCCGGGTGGTGGCTCGGGCCAGGTGCGTCTTGACGGTCGCCTCGCCGAGGAACAACCGCTCCGCGATCTGCGCGTTCGACAGGCCTTCGGCGACGCCCCCGGCGATCTCCAGCTCCCGCTCGGTGAGCTGCGCGAGCAGCTCGCGCGCCTCGCGGCGGCCCCGTGCGGCCGGCCGGGAGCCCACCTGCTCCATGACGACGCGTGCGGCCCGCGGCGAGAGCGCGCCCTCGCCCGCAGCCACGGAGCGGACGGCGGCGACGAGCTCGTCCGGGCCGGAGTCCTTCGCGAGGAATCCGGCGGCGCCTGCGTGGACGGCGTCGAGGATGGCCGACTCGGTGTCGAACGACGTCATGGCGATGACGCCGGGCGCCGAGGGCAGCGCGGCGGTGGCGGCGGTGGCGCGGATGCCGTCCATGCGCTCCATCCGGAGATCCATGAGGACGACGTCGGGGTGGTGGGCCTGCACGGCGGTGACCACCTCGTCCCCGTCGGTGGCCTCCGCGACGACGTCGAGACCGCTCTTTGTGAGGATGGTCCGCAAGAATCCGCGCACCATCGCGTCGTCGTCGACGATCATCACCCTGACCACACGCCGACCCTAGCCACTGCTGGTGACCTCAGTCGTCCGCGGTGACCACCCACGGGAGGTGGGCCCGCACCCGGAACCCGCCGTCGTCGGCCGGGGCGGCGTCGAACGAACCGCCGAGGGCACCGCACCGCTCTCGCATCCCGGGGATGCCGACGCCACCGCCGGGGACGCCGCCGCCCGCGGCACCGGGACCATTGCGCACGACGACGTCGATCCCGGCACCGGGGCGTGCGCGCACGCTGACGTCCACCCGCGCCCCGGGAGCGTGCTTCGCAGCGTTCGTCAGCGACTCCTGCACCACGCGGTAGACGGCGCGGGTCAGGACGGGCGGCGCGGCGTCGGCGTCGGTGACGAACACGGTGGCGGTGACGTCGACGCCGCGCTCACGGGCGCCGTCGAGCAGTTCGGCCAGGTCGCCGAGGGAGGGCGCGGTACCCGAGTACTCCTCGGCGCCGTCACGCAGCGACCTGATGAGGGTGCGCATCTCCTCGAGCGCCCGGTGCGCCGACGAGCGCATGGACCGCGCCGCCTCCCCGACCTCCGGGTCGTCGGACGACACCTCGAGCGAGGCCGCCTCGAGGGACACGAGGGAGAGCTGGTGCGCGACCGTGTCGTGCATCTCGCGGGCGATGAGGTCGCGCTCCTCCTGCCGCGTGAGCTCGGTGCGCAGCGCCTCGGACTCGGCCCGGAGGTCGTCGGCGCGCCTCGCCTCGACGGTCGCCTGCTGCCGTGCCTCCTGGGCCGCGGCGTCGGCTCGGTGCGCCACCTGGCGCGCGGCGTCGGCGTCGGCGTTTGCGGTGACGAGCCTTCGCAGGAGCCCGGCGCCGACGGAGACGGCGAGCCCGAGCACGCCCAGCACGATGTACCCCACGGGCGACATGTACGAGGTGGAGCCGTTCTCGAGCGCCACCGAGAAGATCACCTGCGGCGCGGTCGTGGCGTCGCGCCAGAAGGTGACGAGCAGGGTGAGTGCAGTCGCGCCGCCGCACAGCAGGCTGCGCCTCAGGTCCGTCCGCGCGATCACCCAGGGGAGCGCGATGAGCGGCGCGACGGCGCCGAGCGGACCGACGACGCCGACCGCCGCGGTCGCGAGGCAGACCAGTACCGGGCGCGACGTCCGCCACCACATCGCGGCCCCGACGCCGACCGCGACGACGAACCACAGAAGCGACAGGGCGACGTCACCGCCGCCCAGGTCATCCACGGGGGTGGCGAACGCGATCCCGACCATCGCGCAGGACCACGCCACGACCATCGCGCCGATCGTGCCCGCGACGCTCCAGAACCGCCGGCCGGGCGAGATGCGTGACGCGGGCGCGACGGGGACGGGACGGTACGGGCGGTAGGGCTGCCGGACGCCGGGCTGCACGGCCGGGCCGGCGGGCGGCGGCGGTCCGTAGGGCGGCGGCGCCGCGTAGGGGGAGGCCCCGTGCGGGGGCTGGGCGTACGGCTGGGCGTACGGCGACATCGGCGGGGGTGGCGTGCCGGCCCCCTGACCACCGGGCGCGCCCGACGGCGGGCGGCCGTACGGGTCGGCGGGGTTCGGTGGAGGCGGGTACATGCGGGCAGCGTACGGCGGCCATGGGCCGGGCGCCGTCCCCCGATCGGCTCGACGGTGGGGGAAACCTGTCCACCTTTCGGCTCGGCCGGTCGAGCCGCGAAGAGGATCCGCCGGGGTGCCCCCGCGCCGGACGATCGTCCCGTTCCGATCGACGCCCCGGCCCTCGTGGCACCGCACCCCTCAGGAGTCAACATGTCCACGCCTCACCCCGACCCGTCCCAGCAGCCGCAGCAGTACGCGCAGCAGCCGTACGGACAGCCGCAGCCCGGTCAGCAGGCGCCGCAGGGCTGGTCGCCGCAGCCGCAGATGCCGCCGGCGCCGCAGAAGCGCAAGAACTGGTTCGCCCGCCACAAGGTGCTCACCGGGCTCGGCGCTGTCGTGGCCCTCGTCGTCATCATCGCGAGCGCGGGCGGCGGGGGCGACGACGACAGCCCCGCCGTCGCCGACGTCGACACCGCCACGGCGCAGCAGGCGGAGGCGGCGACGGACGAGACCGCGGACAAGCCCGCCGAGGACGCGAAGGCCGAGAAGCCCGCGAAGGACGAGACGTCGAACGAGCTGCCCGCCGTCGGCGACAAGGTCCGCGACGGCAAGTTCGAGTTCACCGTGACCAAGCTCGAGGACGGCGTGCAGGAGGTCGGCGACGAGTTCCTGGGCGAGACGGCGCAGGGTCAGTTCGTGCTGGTCCACATGACGGTGGAGAACATCGGCGACGAGGCCCAGTACTTCGACGGGAGCAGCCAGAGCCTCGTCGACACGAAGGGGCGGACGCACTCGGCGGACTCCGAGGCCGGGATCTACCTCGACGAGTCCAACTCGTTCCTCAACGAGATCAACCCCGGCAACAAGGTCGACGGGGTCGTGGTCTTCGACATCCCTCAGAACGCCACCCCGGCGACGCTCGAGCTGCACGACTCGATGTTCTCCGGCGGTGTCGAGGTCGCGGTGAAGTGACGCCCGTGACGCGATGACCGTCTCTGCCCGCCGTCCGTCCCTCCCCGACGGCCGACGGGCAGAGGCTCGTGTCCGCGGGCGCGCGTACGGTCGATCTGTCGACGTACGACCCGCAAGGAGGCGACGCCATGACCACCGACCGCACGGACGCACCGGACGCCGTGGCCGCGGAGTTCTTCGACCGCTACCGGCAGGCGCTGCTGGACCGTGACGAGGCGGCGGTCGCGGACCTGTACGCGGTACCGGCCCTGATCCTGTTCCCGGGGCAGTCGCTGCCGGTGACGAGCCGCGCGCAGACGGAGCAGTTCTTCGGGTCGTCGTGGAGCCAGTACGAGGGCGTCACGGACATGACGTCGGACGTGCGGGTCGCGGCCGCCACGACGCACAGCGTGTGGGCCGACGTGACGTGGCACCACGACGGGCCCGGCGAGGGCACCGAACGGTTCGTGTACCAGCTCGTGCGCACGGACGACGGGTGGCGCATCGCCGTGCTCACGCCGATGGACGCGTGACGCGGGGCGGGAGGTCGGCACGCCCGTCCCTGGCCGGCGCTCGCGGGTAGGGTCTGCGCATGACGAGCAGGTGGCGTGCCGCGGGCCCGGTCACGCTGAAGGAGGTCGCCGCCGCCGCCGGGGTCTCGGTCGCGACGGCGTCGCACGCACTGACCGGTCGCGGCCGGATGACCGACGCGACCCGCACCCGGGTGCAGCAGACGGCGGACGAGCTGGGCTACGTGGCGAACTCCCTGGCGCGCGGGCTGCGGACCGGTCGCGCCCAGGCGATCGGGATCCACCACCAGCACGCCGCGGCGGCCCTGGCGAAGCCGTACTTCCGCGAGTTCCTCGCGGGCGCCATCGAGACGGCGCACCAGCACGATCTCGACGTCGTGGTCCTCTCCTCCGACGCCTCCCAGCCTCGCGCGACGACCCCGCGGGTCGACGGCATCGTGGTCGTGGACCCGATCGGTGACGACCGGCGGGCCCGCGAGCTGATGTCGATGTCGGTCCCGGTGGTCGCCGGCGAGCACGTGCCGCCGCAGCTGTCGCGGTGCGCGGTGGTCGCGGCCAACCACGAGAAGGCCGTCCGCACCCTGCTCGACGCCGCGGCGGCGCGCGGCGCCCGCCGGCCGCTGCTCGCCGCCCCCGACGCGCACAGCGGGTGGGGCATCCTGCTGCGCGACGTCGTGACCCGCTGGTGCGATGAGCGAGGCGTGACGCCGGTGCTGGTCGAGACCACGTTCGGGGAGCGCTCCGTGGCGCTCCACCGTGAGCTGCTGCGTCCGGTGCTGGCCGCTCATCCCGACGTCGACCTCGTGCTGGGGGCGTCGTCGTTCGTGGTCCGCGGTGCGATGGAGGTCCTCCGGGCGGCGGGCCGGGAACCCGGCCGCGACGTGCTCGTCGCCGCCTGCGCCGACGAGCCGGCTCTGCTCAGCGAGGACCCGCCGGTCTCGGCGATCGAGCTCCCGGCCCACGCACTGGGGGTCGCCTGCGTCCAGCGGCTCGTCGCGCTGATCGAGGGCGAGGAGGATCCGTCGGAGGCGGTCGGGTCGGTGCGCACGGTGCCGGCGCCGGTGCACCTGCGGGAGTCCACCGCGGGGACGCCCGCTCGCGACGGCGTCTGACAAATCGTTTCACCACGGTTACGTCCGAGGTGCGGGCACGTGTCGCGGTCTCGAGCCGTGGTGCCTGGGGTAAAACGTGCGTTTCGGCTCCCCTCGAAGCCTGGATAAACGATTAGGCAGCGCCCTAGCGTCGCCGCCATGACCTCCGAGCACGACACCACGGACGGCGCCGACCAGGACACGACGGCCGGCGCGCACGACGACCACGACGGTCAGGACCACGCGCACGGCGGCGACGAGCACAGTCACGACCGGTGGCCCGAGGGCTTCTGGGAGCAGCCGCGCCGGCTGGGCGAAGGACTGGACGGGCACGGCGCCACGGACGACTACAACGAGGGCCGCACGCCCGGGTTGTTCCACGTCAACCGTCGCCACTCGGGCAGCCACTCGGGCATCCGCACGTTCGCCCGGCTCCCGATGGCACTCACGCCGGAGGACCTCGTCGCCGCGGGCGTCGACGTCGCGGTGCTGGGGGTGCCGTGGGACTCGACGGCGGGCGGCCGGTCCGGCACGAACCACGGTCCGCTCGCGCTCCGGCAGGTCCCGTCGTTCGCCGGTTACGGCTTCCCGAGCAAGCACCTCGACGTGCGGGTCGACCCGTTCGAGGTCCTCACGATGTGCGACTACGGCGACTCGCCGATCCACGTCGGGAACACGGCGGGCACGTTCGAGTCGGTCCGGAAGTTCGTGGGGACCGTGGTCACGTCGGGCGCGATCCCGATCATCATGGGCGGCGACCACGCGATCACGTGGCCGTGCGCGACGGCCGTCGCGGACCACTACGGCTACGGCAAGGTCGGCATCGTCCACTTCGACGCGCACGCCGACGTCGGCACCGACATGAACGGCGCCCTGGCCTCCCACGGCACCCCCATGCGCAAGCTCATCGACTCCGGCGCGGTGCCCGGCAAGAACTTCGTCCAGGTGGGGCTGCGCGGGTACTGGCCGGACCAGGAGACGCTCGACTGGATGGACGAGCGCCAGATGCGCACCCACTTCATGGCGGAGATCGTCCGCGACGGCTTCGACAAGGTCCTCGAGCGCGCCGTCGACGAGGCCCTGGACCAGGCCGACCACCTGTACATCTCGCTCGACATCGACGTCTGCGACCCGGCGTTCGCGCCCGGCACGGGCACCCCGGTCGCGGGCGGCATCACCTCCATCGACGTGCTGCGGGCCGTGCGGCGGCTCTCGGCCGAGGTCGGGATCGTCGCGATGGACGTCGTCGAGGTGGCGCCGCCCTACGACAACGACGGCGAGATCACCGTGCTGCTGGCCAACCGCGCGATCGGGGAGGCCATGACCGGCACCGCGATGCGCCGGCTCGGCCTCACGGGCCCCGACCACGCCGACCCCCACGCGCTCAACCGCACCGCCGACGGCCGGCAGCGCACGCAGGTCTTCCGCGACGCCCCGGCCTGAGCACCACCCGACGCCCCACCCCGACGACCCCCACCCCGACGACCCGAGGACACGCATGTCACACGACCACGACCACTCTCACGACCGGTGGCCCGACGGCTTCTGGGAGCAGCCTCGCCGCCTGGGCCAGGGGCTGGAGGGCCACGGCGCCACCGACGACTTCAACGAGGGACGTCCCCCGGGGCTGCTGTTCGCGAACCGCAAGGCCGAGGGCGGGTTCGCGGGGATCCAGACGTTCGCCAAGCTGCCGGTGGCGCTCACGCCCGAGGACCTGCGGGCCGCCCAGGTCGACGTCGCCGTCCTGGGCGTCCCGTGGGACTCGACCGCCACCGGCCGGACCGGCACCAACCACGGGCCGCTCGCCATCCGGGCGTGCGACTACAAGGGCGGCTACGGGCGCCCGCACTTCTCCCTCGACACCCACGTCGACGCGTTCGACGAGCTGGTGATGGCCGACTACGGCGACGCCCCCGTCTTCGTGGGAAACACCGCGAAGACGTTCGAGGAGGTGCGCAAGTTCATCGGCACGGTCGTCGACGCCGGGGCCGTCCCGATCGTCCTGGGCGGCGACCACGCGATCACGTGGCCGTCGGCGACGGCGGTCGCGGACCATTACGGGCACGGCAAGGTCGGCATCGTCCACTTCGACGCGCACGCGGACACCGGGTCGGACATGCCGGGGTCGCTCGCGTCGCACGGCACGCCCATGCGCCACCTCATCGACTCGGGCGCCGTGCCGGGCAAGAACTTCGTCCAGGTGGGGCTGCGCGGCTACTGGCCCGACCAGCAGACGCTCGACTGGATGGACGACCAGCGCATGCGCACCCACTTCATGGCCGAGATCGTCCGCGACGGCTTCGACAAGGTCCTGGAGCGCGCCGTCGACGAGGCCCTCGACCAGGCCGACCACCTGTACATCTCGCTCGACATCGACGTCTGCGACCCGGCCTACGCCCCGGGCACGGGGACCCCCGAGCCCGGCGGCATCACCTCGAACGACATCCTCCGGGCCGTGCGGCGCCTCGCCGCCGAGGTCGGGATCGTCGCGATGGACGTCGTCGAGGTCTCCCCGCCCTACGACGACCGCGGCGAGATCACCGCCCTGCTGGCCAACCGCGCCGTCCGCGAGGCCATGACCGGCATCGCGATGCACCGCCAGGGCCTCACCGAGCCCGACTACCTGCACCCCTACGCGATCGGCCTGGACGCCGACGGCAACCGCCGCAACCAGGTCTTCCGCACCGCCGACTGACGCACCGCCGACCGCACCGTCCCTGCACCGTCCCCGCACCGCCCTGCCGAGCCAGCTCAGAGAGAGAAGACCACCATGACCTCACGCACGCGCCGTGTGCCCGTCGTGGCGAGGCGCACCCTGGCGCTCCTCGCCGTCGGCACCGTCCTGCTCTCCGGCTGCGCCGGAGGGGAGTCCGGCGACGCCTCCGCCACCGCGGCCGCCCCCACCGACGGCGTGCTGCGGCTGGGGGTGCTCAACGACATCGGCCAGCCGCCGGACCCGGACGTGTACTACTCGGGCAACGGCCTGGCCATCACCACCAACGCCTACGAGGGTCTCGTGCGCTACGAGGCGGGCAACCACGACGCCGCCACCGTGGTGCCGTCGCTCGCGGAGTCGTGGGAGGTCAGCGACGACTTCACCGAGTACACCTTCGTGCTGCGCGAGGGCGTGACGTTCCACGACGGCACCACGTTCGACGCGTCCGCGGTCGAGGCGTCGTTCCAGCGCCGCCTCGACGTGGACGCCGGCCCCGCCTACATGGTGCAGGGCGTCGCGGACGTCGAGGAGGTGGACGACCACACCGTCACGGTCACGCTGGAGCAGCCCAACTCGGCGTTCCTCGACTACCTGGCCTCCCCGTACGGGCCGCGGATGATCAGCCCGACGGCGCTGAAGGAGCACGCGGGCGACGACTTCGCGCAGACCTGGCTGTCGACGCACTCGGCGGGCACCGGCCCGTACGTCCTGTCCGAGGCGGTCGTGGGGGAGGGCTACGAGCTCACCTGGTTCGACGAGTACTGGGGCGACCTCGACCCCACGTTCACCACCGTGGAGCTGCCGGTCTACACCGAGATCTCCGCGATGCAGCTCGAGCTGGAGAACGGCGACCTGCACGCCCTGCTGTCGGGGGTGCCGACGGCGTCGCGCCAGAAGTACCTCGACTCGGAGGCGCTGGAGGCGTTCGCGCTGCCGTCCTTCCAGGTGGGCGTCATGTACATGAACCCGAACCGCGACCTCCTCGCCGACGCCGACGCCCGCCGGACCCTCTTCGAGGGGATCGACTGGGCGGCGCTCATCGACCAGGTCACCGGGGTCAGCTCCGAGGTGGCCCAGGGCTACTACCCGAAGGGCGCCCTGCCCGCCGACGTCGACACCCGCGAGCTCGTGCACGACCCGGCGGCGCTCGAGGAGTGGGTGGGGTCGCTGGCCCCGGGCACCGCGATCCAGATCGGCTACAACGCCGGCGGTTCGGACGCCGAGCAGATGGCCAACATCGTCGCCGCCCAGCTGCAGGCGCTGGGGATGACCGCGACGGTCACCAGCCACCAGTCCTCCGAGGTCTTCGGCGACTTCCCCGAGCACCCGGAGGACGCCCCCGACGTGCTCATCGCGCCTGCCACATGGCCGGACTCCAACAACGCCTACATGCACGGCCACGTCTTCTGGGACGCGGACGGCGGGCTCAACCACCTGCAGTGCTCCGACGAGACGACGACCGGGTTGCTCGACGAGGCCCTCACCACCGGGTCCGCCGAGACGTACGTCGAGGCCGGCGCCGCCGCCTACGAGGCCGGGTGCGCGCCCGTCTTCGCCTGGTCCACGGACTTCATGGTGGCCCAGGGCTGGCTGGAGGGCGTCGAGTCGTCCCACTCCATCGCGGCCCCCGCCACGCTCGACTTCGCGACCCTCCGCATCGACGAGCCCGCGGCCGCCGAGTGACGCGGGCTCCCCGCCCGGCACCGAAGGAGACAGACGCCATGCCCCCGCCCGTGACCGCCGGACACACCCGGCTGCGCGACCTTCCCTCGGCCTTCTGGTGGCTGTGGACGGCGCAGCTCGTGGTGTGGATCGGACGGTTCGTCGTCCCCTACATGACGATCTTCCTCACCTCCTCGGTCGGCATGTCCGCCGGCGAGGCGGGGCTCGTGGTCGCCGCGTACGGGGTCGGGGTCGTGGTCTCGTCCCTCGCGGGCGGGGTGCTCGCCGACAAGGTCGGGCGCCGGCGGGTGCTCCTCGCCGGCGAGCTGCTGAGCGTGGTGGCCCTCGTGGCCATCCCGATGGCCGACAGCGCCGGCCTGATCGCCGTCCTGCTCACCGCGTACGGCCTGTTCAACGGCACCTGCGGTCCCGTCATCCAGACCATGGTGGGCGACCTCGTCGAGCCGCAGCACCGGCGCACCGCGTTCAACTACAACTACTGGGCTGTCAACCTCGGGTACGCCATCGGCCCGCTCGCCGCGGGGTTCATGGCCGAGGTGTCCTTCTCCCTGCTGTTCTGGTGCCAGGCCGGGCTCGTGCTCGTCTCCGTGGGCGTCATCGCCGCCAAGGTCCCCGAGACCCGCGTCCAGCTGCCCGAGGAGGCGCCGACGACGGACGGTGCCGCGCGCGAGCCCGGCCGGGCCGGGCGCGGCGGCCTGCTGTCCGTGCTCCGCGACCGCACCTTCATGACCTTCGCCGCGGTGATGTTCGTGTACTCGATCGTCTACGTGCAGTCCACCACCACGCTGCCGCTGGTCATGACCGAGCAGGGGCACCCGTCCAGCCACTTCGGCATCCTGCTCACCCTCAACGGCGTGCTGCTGTGCCTGCTGCAGCTGCCCACCGCGCGGCTGTTCAACCGCTGGTCGCGCGACCTGGTGATCGTCCTCGCGATCACCCTCACGGCGGTGGGCGTCGGCCTGCAGTCGTTGGCCGCCACCCTGCCGATGTACTTCGTGACCGTCGCGATCTGGACCCTCGGCGAGATGGGCTCCCACCCCCAGGCGACGTCGATGACGGCGGACCTCGCCGACCCGCTCCGGCGCGGGCGCTACCAGGGCGTCTACGGGCTCACCCACTCGCTGGCGACGGCGGTCGGGCCGGTCGCCGGCGGGTTCGTGCTGGACGCCTACGGGTCGCAGGTGCTGTGGCTCGGCGCGTCCGGGCTGGCGCTCGTCGTCGCGGCCCTGCTCGCGATCACCGCCCGGTCACGGCAGCGCCGCGTCGCCGAGGTCACGGCCCTCGACGCCGCCCGCCGCGCCGCGCTGCGCCCGCGAGCGCCCGCGGAGGCCGGCCACCCCTAGGCCTCGCCCGGCCCGCCCCCGTCACGCCCGTCCTCCCGCTCGTCCCGCCCGCTCGTCCCCGCCGCACCAGCAACGAAGGAGCCGGTCCCATGGATGTCGCCGCACCGCCCTCCACGGGCACGCTGCCCGACCCGGGCCCCGTCAGCACCGTCAGCACCGTCAGCACCGCCGATCCCGTCGCCCGGCTGCGCGGGCTGGACGTGAGTCTCGAGCGCCACGGGGTCCGTTCGCAGATCCTGCACGGCGTCGACCTCGAGATCGGGCGCGGCGAGATCGTCGGCGTCGTCGGGGAGTCCGGCTCCGGCAAGAGCGTGATGAGCATGGCGATGCTCGGGCTCCTGCCCGAGTCGTCCCGCCCCCGGATCGACGGCACCCTCGAGGTGGCCGGGCTGGACCTGCGGACGGCGTCGCCCGGTCGGCTGCGCGAGGCCCGGCGCAGCCGCCTGGGCGTGGTCTTCCAGGACCCGATGACGTCGCTCAACCCGACGATGACCGTCGGACGGCAGGTCGCCGAGAAGGCCGGGTCGCCGGACGAGGCCGTCCGGCTCATGCGCGAGGTCGGGATCCCGCAGCCCGAGCGCCGGTACCGCTCCTACCCGCACGAGCTCTCCGGCGGGCTGCGGCAGCGCGTCATGATCGCCATGGCCCTGGCGGGCCGGCCCGAGCTGGTCGTGGCGGACGAGCCGACCACCGCCCTCGACGTCACCGTCCAGGCGCAGATCCTCCGGCTGCTCGCGGGGCTGCGGGACGACGTCGGCTGCTCCGTCGTGATGATCACGCACGACCTGGGCGTCGCCGCGCAGGTCGCCGACCGCATCGCCGTCATGTACCGGGGGCGGATCGTGGAGATCGGGTCCACGGAGCAGGTGCTGGAGCACCCTCGGCACCCCTACACCCTGGGGCTGCTCGGGTCCCGGCTGTCGCTGGACTCGGACCGGACGCGGCCGCTGTGGAGCCTCCCCACCGAGATCACCGGGGCCACCTCGGCCACGGGGGCAGCCGGGGGCGGGGGCGGGTGCGCGTTCAGGGCGCGCTGCCGGTTCGCCGTCGAGTCGTGCGGGGCCGGCGCCCCGCCCCTGGACGCGGCCGGCGAGCACGGCGCCGCGGGGCACCGCGTCGCGTGCTTCGAGTCCGCCCGGCTCGGCGACCAGGGCGTCACGCGCACCCTGCTCGACCCGCTGCCGCCGCTGCCGGAGCCCGACCGCGGCGCGCCCCTGATCCAGGCGGCGGAGCTGACGTGCACCTTCCAGGTCCGCGACGAGCGCGGCCGCAAGGCGCGGCTCGGCGCGCTGCGCGGCGTCACGTTCGACCTCCAGCCCGGCGAGTCGGTGGCCGTGGTGGGCGAGTCGGGGTCGGGCAAGTCGACGCTGCTGCGGGTGGCAGGGCACCTCGAGAAGCGGTTCACGGGCTCGGTGCGCGGCCCGAGCGGCACCGACGTGCAGATGGTGTTCCAGGACGCGGGCTCGTCGCTCACGCCGTGGATGACGATCCGGGAGGTGCTGCACGAGCGCCTGCCGCGCCGCACGGACCGGGCGGAGAAGGAGCGGAGGGCCCTCGCGATCCTCGACCGTGTCGGGCTGCCGCCGGCGGTGCTCGACGCCCGTCCCGGCGAGCTCTCGGGCGGGCAGCGCCAGCGGGTGGTGCTGGCCCGCGCCACCATCGTGCCGCCCCGGGTGCTGCTGTGCGACGAGCCGACGAGCGCCCTGGACGTGTCGGTCGCGGCGAACGTGCTCAACCTCGTCAACGAGATGCGGCGCGAGCTGGGGATCGCGGTCATGTTCGTCACGCACGACCTCGCCGTCGCGCGCATCGTCGGCGACCGGATCGCCGTGATGTACCTCGGCCGCATCGTCGAGGTGGGCCGGGCGGACGACGTCATCGCCCGCCCGCAGCACCCGTACACGCGCAACCTCGTGGCCGCCGTGCCGCAGCCGGGCGTCACGGTGGAGCCGTTGCCGGGCGAGCCCGCCAGCGCGCTCGACCCGCCCACCGGCTGCGCGTTCCACCCCCGGTGCCCCGTCGCCGTCCCCGAGTGCTCGAGCACCCTGGTCGGGATCCAGCTCACCGCCGTCGACGGGCGCCCGTCCGCCGACGTCGCCCGCCGCCACGAGGTGGCCTGCCTCCGCCGAGGAGAGATCTGATGGCCGACGTCCTGACCCGCACCGACGACCGTCCACCCCCCGGGGCTGCGTCCGGCCCGCCCGCCGCCGCGCCGCACCCGGCGCCGCGATGGCGCCTGACCGCCCGCCGGGCGTCCGGCGGCACGAACACCCGCGCCCGCCGGGCGCTGGACTGGACGCTCATCGGCCTGCTCGTGGCCCTCACCGTCCTGGCCGTCGTCGCCCCGCTCGTCGCGCCGCACGACCCCGTCCAGCCGGTCGGCCCGCCCAAGCTCCCGCCGCTCTCCGAGGGGTTCCTGCTCGGCACCGACCAGATCGGCCGGGACACGTTCTCCCGGGTCCTCGTCGGGCTCCGGACGTCGTGGCTGCTGTCCATCGCGGTCACGGCGGTCGGGCTGGCCGTGGGGTCGCTCGTCGGCGTGGTCGCGGGGGTGGCCGGCGGGTGGCTCGACGCGCTGCTGATGCGCACCACGGAGGTCTTCCTCGCGCTGCCGTCCATGCTGGTGGCCGTGGCCGTCGCGGCCGCCCTGGGGCCGGGCCTGTTCAACACGTTCCTCGCGGTGAGCATCGTCTGGTGGCCGTACTACGCCCGGATCGTGCGCGGCGAGGTGCGCGGCATCATGGCCCGGCCGCACGTGGAGGCCGCCCGCATGGCCGGCGTCGGCCGGGCGCGGCTCGTCCGGCGGCACGTGCTGCCGGGCGTGGTGCCCACCGCGATCGTCACCGCCAGCCTCGACATCGGCAACGTCGTGATGGTGCTGGCGTCCCTCTCGTTCCTGGGGCTGGGTCAGCCGGCGCCCGCGCCGGAGCTCGGCGCGGACACCTCGCGGGCGCTGGTGGAGATCCTCGACGCCTGGTGGATCCCGCTCGTCCCCGGCGTCGCCGTGATGCTGCTCGGCCTGCTGTCGAACCTCGCCGGGGACGCGCTGCGCCACCGGCTCGCCCACCGGAGGTGATGTCCATGTCCCGTCTGCGCTTCGTCGGCGTCCGTCTCGCGTCGCTGCTGGGTCTGCTGGGGGTGCTGTCCCTGGTGCTCTTCCTGCTGCAGGAGGTCTCCGGGGCCGACCCGGTCGCGGCCACGATCGGCGGCAACGCCTCCCCGGACGCCGTCGCCGCCGCGCGCGAGCGCCTCGGCCTCGACGACCCCGCCCCCCAGCGCTACCTCGCGTTCCTCGGCGGCCTGCTCACGGGCGACCTGGGCACCTCGTTCCGCACCCGCCGCCCGGTGGCCGAGGACATCATGGCCTACCTGCCCGCGACGCTGGAGCTCGTGCTGGTCGCCTTCCTCCTCGCGCTCCTGCTCGGCGTGCTCTTCGCGGTGTCGAGCATGCTGCGCTGGCCGCTGTCGGGGCTCTTCCGGGGTCTGCTGTTCGTCGGCTCGGCGGCGCCGACCTTCATGCTCGGCATCGTCGGCATCATCGTGTTCTACAAGCTGGCGGGATGGTTGCCGGCGTCCGGGCGGGGCGGTGTCACCGACGGCCCCACGGGCATGAGCGTGCTGGACAGCGTCCTCGCCGGCGACCCCGCGGCCACGGGCGACGCGCTCGCGCACGTCGTCATGCCGGCCCTCGCCCTCGCCGTCGGCCCGGCGCTGGCGGTCGGCCGCGTGCTGCGCTCCAGCCTCACCGAGACCCTGCGCTCCGACCACGTCCGGACCGCCACGGCGAAGGGCCTCACCGAGTCGCAGGTGCTGCGCGGGCACGTGCTGCGCAACTCCCTCGGCGCGTCCCTGTCGATGGGGGCCCTGCAGCTCGGGTTCATGTTCGGCGGGGTGCTGCTCGTCGAGGGCGTCTTCACCTGGGGCGGCCTCGGCTCGTACCTGTCGGCCAGCCTGCCCGTGTCCGACTTCCCCGCCGTGGCCGGCGTCACGTTCGTCCTCGGCGGCCTGTACGTTGCCGTCAACACGGCCGCCGATGTCCTGCAGTCCGTCGCCGACCCGAGGATCTCCGTCTCTTGAGCACCCCAGCGCCTGCCCAGCCCGCCCAGCCTGCCCAGCCAGCCCTGCCCGCCCGCACCGCCGGCCCGCGCCGCCGTGGCCCGGCGGCCACCACCACCGTCGTCCTCCTCGCGCTGTCCGGCTGCGCGCTCGACGCCCCGGCCGGCACGACGACCGACGACCCGACCACCCTCCGGCTCGCCGAGACCGGCGAGTACGACACCCTCAACCCCCTCGAGTACCCCCTGGGCATCACGTCGAAGCTGTACGACGGGCTCGTCGCGGTGGGGCAGGACGGGGAGCTCGAGCCCGGGCTGGCCACCGAGTTGCCGGTGCCGGGCGACGACCTCACGACGTGGACGGTCACCCTCCGCGAGGGCGTCACCTTCAGCGACGGCTCGGCGTTCGACGCCGACGACGTGGTCGCGGCGTACGACGCCGTGCGCGACCCGGCCCGGGGCTCCTGGATGAGCGCGGACTACGCGATGATCGAGGAGGTCGTGGCCACCGGCCCCGCCACCGTCCGGTTCGAGCTGGCCTACCCGTACGCGGGCCTGCCGGCGCGGCTCACGCTGGGCATCCCTGCCTCCGAGGCGCTCGGCGCCACCGTGGTCGACTCGCCCCTCGCGGACGAGCCGGTGGGCACCGGCCCGTACGTGCTCGCCGAGTGGCGTCGCGGCGAGTCCCTGACGCTGGAGGCGCGCGAGGACTGGTGGGGCGGCGCCCCCGAGGTCACGACCATCCACCTGGCGTTCGTCGCCGACGAGAACGCCCGCGCGCAGCGGGTCCGCTCCGGCGACGTCGACGGGGCCCAGCTCTCGCCGAGGACGGCGACGGAGCTCGACGGCGTCGCGGGTCTGGAGCTCGTGACCAACCCGTCGGGCGACTTCCGCGCGATCTCGCTGCCGCAGACGCTGCCCTTCTTCGCCGACCCGGACGTGCGGACCGCCCTCAATCTCGCCACCGACCGGCAGGCGATGGTCGACGGGATCCTCGCCGGGCACGGCGAGGCGATCGCGACGCCGTTCACCCCCGCGCAGGGCGACGCCTACGAGCAGACGGCCACGTTCGAGCACGACCCCGACGCGGCCGCGGCGCTGCTGGACGAGGCCGGGTGGACGCTCGGGGCGGACGGCACCCGCGTCAAGGACGGGGTCCCGTTCGCGTTCACGGTCATGTACTTCGCCGAGGACACGCTGCGCCGCGACGTGGCGCAGGCGTTCGCCTCCGACCTGGCCGGCCTCGGCATCGACGTCTCCCTGGAGGGCGTCGACCGCCCCTACGCCGTCACCGCGATGGACCAGAAGGCCTTCGTGCTCGGCGGGGGCGACATGCCGTACGACCCGGACGCCCAGGTCTACCGGCAGCTGCACTCGGACTACGCCGTCTTCGACACCGACGACGCCTACTCCAACCCGTCCGGCTACGCCGACGACGAGGTGGACCGCCTGCTGGAGGAGGCGCGCCGCGAGCCCGACGCGGACGCCCGCGCCGCGACGTACCGGCTGCTGCAGGAGCGGCTCGTGGAGAACCCGCCCCTGGTCACCGTCTTCGCGCTCGAGCACACGTACGTCGCCCGCGGCCTCGACGCGTGGGACGGCGTGGGGCACGTGCTGGAGCCGCACGAGCACGGCGTGGCGTGGGGCCCATGGTTCGACGTGCAGCACTGGACGCGCCGGTGACGCGGACCGTCGCCGCGCTGCGCCTGACCGGCCGGCGGCTCGGGTGGGCCGTGCCGCTCGTCGTGCTCGTGAGCCTGGCCGTGTTCGCGCTCGCCGCGGCCTCGCCCACCGACGCGGCGTCGGCGTTCCTGGGTGCCCGCGACGAGTTCACGGGCGGTGCGGCGCGCGGCGGCGTGGAGGGGCTCGTGGCGGGGACACCGTGGCTCGACGCCTGGTGGCGGTGGGTCACCGGGGCCCTCGGCGGCGACCTCGGCACCTCCACGACCGGCCGGGCGCCCGTCGCAGCGGTGGTGGCGGCGCGGCTGCCCTGGACGTTGCTGCTCATGGTCTCCGGGCTGGTCGTCGCCGTCCTCCTCGCCGTGCCGGTGGCGTTGCTGGCCGCGCTGCGCCCGCACGGGGTGCTCGCCCGGCTCCTCACCGGCGGCCTGTGGGCGCTCTCGGCCGTGCCGGCGTTCCTCGTCGCGATGGTGCTGATGAGCGTGCTGTCGCTCGGGCTCAGCTGGTTCCCGGCCGGAGGGCTGACCGACCCGGGCGCCCCGGTGACGGCCGCGCAGGTGGGCACGCACCTGGTGCTGCCGGTGCTCGCCGTCGCGGCGTCGCAGCTGCCCTGGATGGCGCTCCACCTGCACCGGGGCATGGCCGAGCACCTGCGGACCCCGTCCACCGAGGCCGCCCGGCTGCGCGGGGTCGCGGAGTGGCGGGTGCTGCTCCGCCACGTGCTGCCGACGGCGGCCGTCCCGACGCTCGCGATCGCGGGCGCGCGGCTGCCGGAGGTCGTGGCCGGGTCGGTGCTCGTCGAGGAGATCTTCTCCTGGCCCGGGCTGGGCAGCGCGCTGGTCGACGCCGCGCTCGCCCAGGACTTCACGCTGCTCGCGGCCTCGACGGTGCTGCTCGTCGTGGTGGCCGTGGTCGGCGGGCTGCTGGCCGACCTCTGCCTCGTGCGGATCGACCCGAGGACGGACGCCGATGCGCTCTGACACGCTCCCCGCCCGCCCCGTCCGTCCGTCCCGGCTGCTCCGCCCGGTGCCGTGGCACGCGCTCGCCGCCGGGGGCCTGGCCCTGCTGGTGGCCTACGCGGTGGTCGTCCCGCTGCTGCCCGTCGACATCGACCACGTCGACTACGCCACCGGCGCCACCGGCCCGTCGTGGGCGCACCCGTTCGGCACCGACCTCACCGGGCGCGACCTGTTCGTGCGCTCCGCGCACGGGCTGCGCATCTCCCTGCTCGCGGCGCTCGCCGGCGCGACCAGCGCCGTGGTCGTGGGCGCCCTGGTGGGCGCCGGCTGCGCGCTGGCGGGCGGGCGCCTGGACCGCTGGGGGATGCGGATCGTGGACGGCGTCAACGCCGTGCCGCACCTGCTGCTCGGGATCGTGGTCGCGTCCGTGCTGCGCGGGTCGTTCCTCACCATCGTGCTGGTGGTCGCCGCCACGCACTGGACCCAGACGGCCCGCCTCGTGCGCGCCGAGCTCCTGGCGGTCGGGACGTCGGACTTCTACCGCGCGGCGGTCGCGCAGGGGTTCACCCGGCGCCAGCTGCTGCGCCACCACGCGGTGCCGCGGGTCGCCGCGCAGCTCGCCGTGGCGCTGGGCCTGCTGGTCCCGCACGCCGTCTGGCACGAGTCCACGCTGACGTTCCTGGGCCTGGGGCTGCCGCCGCACGAGCCGTCGCTGGGTGTGCTCCTCGACCTGGGGCAGCAGGCGCTGCTCTCCGGGGCGTGGTGGACGCTCGCGGCCCCCGCGGGGCTGCTCGTCGCCGTCACCGTCTGTCTCTCCGGCTGCCTGGCAGGCCGGACGAAGGAGCACCATGACTGACGCCCCGCACCTCGACGTCGCGCACGACCCCGCCTCGGTCTCCGTGCGGGGTCTGACGGTCACCCACGGGGACGTGCCGGTGCTCGACGGCGTCGACCTGGACCTCGTCCCCGGCGAGGTGCACGTGCTGCTCGGACCCTCGGGCGCCGGCAAGACCACCGTGCTGTCGGCGCTGACCGGGGCGCTCCCGCGGCGGTCGCGCGCCACCGGCACCGCCGTCCTGACGGCGGGCCGCCGACAGGTCGACCTGCTGGCCGCGTCGGCCCGCACCCACCGTCGGGCCGTGCGCGGGCGGCTGGTCGGGATCGCGCCCCAGGGGGCGGGCGCCGCGTTCACCCCGACGTCGACGATCGCCGCCCAGCTCCGTGAGGCGCAGGGGGTGGCGGCGCCGGGCCGGGCACGACTCGGCGCCGCGCACCCGCACCGCGTGACCGGCGGCGGGCAGCAGCTCGTCGATCTCGCCCACACCGCCGGCGTCGACCCGGCGTGGCTGCGCCGCTACCCGCACCAGCTCTCGGGTGGCCAGCTCGCGCGGCTGAACCTCGTCGCGGCCATGGTCAACCACCCGCCCGTGCTCCTCGTGGACGAGCCCACGTCCGGGCTCGACGACGACGCGGCGCAGACGGTCGGGCTGCTGCTGTCCGCCTACGCGGGGGCCGGGCACAGCGTGCTGGTCGTGACGCACGACCTCGCGCTGGCCCGGCGCAGCGGCAGCACCGTCACGCGCCTGGCCGCCGGGCGGGTCGTCGCCCGGGGGAGGGCGGACGAGGTCGTCGCCGGCGTGGCGCCCGCGCCGCGCGAGGCGGCCGCCCTCGACCCGGACGCCCCTGCGCTGGCCGCGCACGCCGTGGCCGTGCGGCGGGGCGGCGCCGCCGTCCTCGGCCCCACGGACCTCGCCGTCCGACGGGGCGAGGTCGTCGGGCTCACCGGCCCGTCCGGTGTGGGCAAGTCGACCCTCGCGTCGGTGCTGGCCCAGCTCGAGGTGCCCGGCGCCGGGCACGTCGCGGTGGCGGGGGTGCGCGTCGACGGCGCGGGCCTCGACCTGCCGCCCGCGCAGCGCCGGCGGGTCGGCTGGGTGTCCCAGCACCCCCGCACCGCGGTGGACGACCGCCTGACCCTGCGCCAGGCGATCGAGCTGCCGGCGCGCCTGGCCGGGCTGCCGGTCGACGCGGTCGCGCTGGCGCGCGACGTCGGGCTGGGCCCCGGGCTGCTCGCGCGCCGCCCCCACCAGGTGTCCGGCGGCGAGCTGCAGCGCGCGTGCGTCGCGCGGGCCCTGGCCCTGCGGCCGGAGTACCTCGTCCTCGACGAGGCGACGTCCATGCTGGACGCGGGCACCGCCGCCGACCTGCTCGCCGTCGTCGACCGCGCCGCGCGGGCGGGGACGGGCGTGCTCCTCGTGAGCCACGACCTCGGTACCCTGCGGTCGCTGTGCGACCGCGTGCTCACCCTCCGCGAGGGCGCTGACGGCGCCGTGCTCGCCCCGATCGACAACGAACCCGTCCCGACCCGCGAGAAGAGCACACGATGACCACCACCGTCGCCGGATTCCACGGCACGACCGGCAACGTCGGCGTCAAGGACGGCGTCCCGGACGCCAGCCTCGTGTACGCCCCCGGAGCCACCACCTCGTCCGCCGTGTTCACGCGGTCGCGGTTCGCCGGGCCCAGCGTGCGCGTGAGCCGGGAGGCCGAGACCCGCGCGCTGCGCGCCGTCGTCGTCGTGTCCGGCAACGCGAACGTCGCCACCGGCGCGCGCGGCGCCGACGACGCGCGGGAGCTCCAGGAGTGGGCGGCCCGGACCGCCGGGTGCCGCCCGGAGCAGGTGCTCGTCGCCTCGACGGGCGTCATCGGCGTGCCGTACCCGATGGCGGGCATGCGCGACGGCCTGGCCGCCCTGCCCGCGGCCGGTCCGGTGGACCTCGACGCCGTCGCCCGCGCGATCATGACGACCGACACCCTCCCCAAGGTGTCCGAGCGTCGCGTCGGGGAGGCCCGCATCGTCGGGATCGCCAAGGGCGTCGGCATGATCGAGCCCGACATGGCGACCATGCTGTCGTTCGTCTACACCGACGCCGAGGTGCCCGCCGACGACCTCGACCGCGTCTTCCGGGCCGTGGTGGAGCGCACCTACAACGCCGTGAGCATCGACACCGACACGTCCACGTCGGACACGGCGGCAGTCTTCGCGTCGGGGCTGGCGGGCGCTGTCGACCTCGACGCCTTCCACGCGGCGCTCCTGGAGGTCTGCACCGACCTGGTGACCGCGATCGCGTCCGACGGCGAGGGGTCCTCCACGCTGATCCGGGTGCGCGTGACCGGTGCCCGCGACGACGCGCAGGCCAAGCGGGTGGGCAAGTCGGTGGTCAACTCGCCGCTCGTGAAGACCGCCGTGCACGGCGCCGACCCGAACTGGGGTCGCGTGGCGATGGCGGTGGGCAAGTGCGACGAGCCCGACATCCTCGAGGAGCGGGTGCGGATCGCGTTCGGTGGCATCGAGACCTTCCCCGACCTGCCCACGCCGGAGCGCCGCCGGGCCGTGGAGGAGTACCTCGGGGGCGACGACGTCCTCATCGAGGTCGACCTCGGCATCGCGTCCGGGGACTTCACGGTGTTCGGCTGCGACCTCACCGCCGGGTACGTCCGGATCAACGCCGACTACACCACCTGAGCGCCATACTGACGGCATGACGACGGCGACGAACCCGGTGGAGCGGCTGCGGCTGCGGCTGGGTGACGCGCTGTTCGAGAAGGTCGCGGGCCCGGAGGCGGAGGCCTCGCGCGACCGGATCCACCTGACCCCGGGTCCGCGATGGTTCCCGCCGGACGGCCCGGTCGGGCGGGTGCACGCGGACGCGTCCATGTTCGTCGGCGGGCTGCGGGCCCTGCTGCTGCAGTCGCTGCACCCGCTGGCGATGGCGGGCGTGGCGGGACACTCGGGCTACCGCGGCGACCCGTGGGGCCGGCTGGAGCGGACGGCGACGTTCCTCGCGACGACGACGTTCGGCACCGCCGACGACGCGCAGGCCGCGATCGACCGGGTCCGGTCGGTGCACGACCGCGTGCGCGGCAAGGCGCCGGACGGGCGGCCCTACCGGGCGGGCGACCCGCACCTGCTGACCTGGGTGCACGCCGCGGAGGCGGACTCGTTCCTCACCGCGCACCAGCGGTTCGGGGAGCGGCCGCTCACGGCGGTCGAGGCGGACGAGTACGTGGGGCAGGTCGCGCGCGTCGCGCGGGCGCTGGGCGCCGTCGTCGTACCCGGGACGGTGGCCGAGCTGCGCGAGACGATCGAGGCGTACCGACCGGAGCTGGAGGCGTCGCCGGCCGCGCTCGACACGGTCCGCTTCCTGCTGCGCGAACCGCCGCTGCCGCGCGCGGCCCGCCCGCCGTACGCGCTGCTCGTCGCCGGCGCGGTCTCGACCCTCCCCGCGTGGGCGCGGGACGAGCTCGACGTCGACACCTGGTTCCGTCGCTCCCTCGGCGGCCCGGCGGGCGCGCTCGCCACCCGCGCCGTGCGGTGGGGGATGGGCACCTCGGAGAAGACCCGGGCCTACCCGCGCGCAGGTGTCCCCGCGGCGACGCCCGGCTGACGCCTGCCTGTCGCCCGGCTGACGTCCGGCCGACGCCCGCGTGACGGGCCGGGAGCGCTGGTGACCTGCGGGGACAGCGCCGATGAACGTTGCCCGAACGCTTCGTCGGCGCCCCGACTCATCCGGACATCTCGGACAGGGCGGTTCCTAGAGTCGCGGCTGTGACCACCGTCGTGACCCCACGGCCGTCCGGCCTCCCGGACGCCCCGTCGGCCCGGGCGGGCACCCCGCCCGCAGGCCCACCACCCGCCGCCACCCGCACGCGCAGCCGGCTCGGCGCCCGCCGTCGTCGGAACGCCCTGCTGTGGGCGCTGCTGCTCGCGGGCCCGAACGTCGCCCTCATCCTCGTCTTCGTCTACCGTCCGCTGCTGGAGAGCCTGTACCTCTCGACGCTGCAGTGGAACCTCGGCTCTCCCGCCGCCCGCTTCGTCGGCCTCGGGAACTACGTCGAGTGGTTCACCGCGCCGACCACGGGCCGGATCGTCACCACGACGCTCGTCTTCACCGTCACGACCGTCGGCGGCGCGATGGTGCTGGGCCTGGGCCTCGCGCTGCTGCTGAACCGGCGGCTGCGGGGCCGCGGCGTCGCGCGCACGGTCGCGTTCGCCCCCTACGTGCTGAGCGGCTTCGCCGTCGGCATCCTGTGGCTGTTCATGTTCGACCCGCGCTACGGCCTGGTCCAGGAGCTGCTCGGCTGGGTCGGCCTCGACTCGCCCGCCTGGTACACGGCGCGCCCGTGGCCGCTGGTCATGGTGATCGTCGTCTACCTGTGGAAGAACCTCGGGTACGTCGCCCTCATCTACCTGGCCGGCCTCCAGGCCGTGCCGCAGGACCTGCGCGACGCCGCCGCGCTCGACGGCGCGTCCCCCGCCCGCACGCTGCGCTCGATCGTGCTGCCGCTGCTCACGCCGACCACGTTCTTCCTGCTGGTGACGATGATGCTCGCGTCGCTGCAGTCGTTCGACATCATCAAGGCGATGACCCAGGGCGGCCCCCTCGGCTCCACGACGACGCTCATGTACTCGATCTACGAGGAGAGCTTCGTGAACGGCCGCGCCGGGTACGCGTCCGCCGTCGCCACCGTCCTGTTCCTCGTGCTGCTCGCCGTCACCGCGGTGCAGATGCGGTACGTCCAGCGGAAGGTGCACTACGCATGAGCGCGGTCACGCTCGACCGGCGGATCCCCGGACGCCCGGCACGACGACGGTCGCCGCAGGTCGGCGGCTACGTGACGATGCTCTTCGCGACCGTCGTGCTCGGCCTGCCGCTGGTCTGGCTGCTCCTCGCGAGCCTCAAGACGCCCGAAGCGCTCTACCAGGTGCCGCTGCAGTGGCTGCCCGGGTCGCCGAGCCTCGACAACTACGCGCAGGCGGCGGGCGCGATCCCGCTCGGCCGGCTGCTGGCGAACAGCATCGGCCTGACCGTCGTCGGCGCGGGCCTCAAGGTCGCGCTCGGCCTGGCCTGCGCGTACGCGCTGGTCTTCCTCGACTTCCCGTTCAAGAAGCTCGTGTTCGGGCTGGTCATCGCGACGCTGATGATCCCGCCGCAGATCACGATCATCCCCAACTACACGCTGGTGGCGAGCCTGGGCTGGCTCAACACCTACCAGGGCATCCTCGTGCCCGGCCTGGCCAGCGCGTTCGGCACGTTCCTGTTCCGGCAGCACTTCCTCACGCTGCCGGCGTCCATCCTCGAGGCGGCCGAGCTCGACGGCGCCGGGCACTGGCGCAAGCTGTGGAAGTTCGTCGTGCCGATGAGCACGCCGACCCTCGCGGCGGTCGCGCTGGTCTCCGTCGTGACCGAGTGGAACGACTACCTCTGGCCGTTCCTCGTCGTCGACCACGCCGACAAGATGACGCTCCCCGTCGGCCTCACGCTGCTGCAGAACACCGACGGCATGTCGAACTGGGGCGTCCTGCTGGCCGCGACGGTCGTCGTGACGCTGCCCATCCTGCTCGTCTTCCTGATCCTCCAGCGACGGCTCGTCGCCGGACTGACCGCGGGCGCCGTCACGGGCTGAGCGCCCGCGACCTCCACCCCCGCACCACCCCGAACCAAGGAGCACGTGTGTCCCACCGTCCCGCCCGCCGCACCCGCACCGCCGTCGCGGCGCTCGCCGCGGTCTCGGCCCTCACCCTCACCGCCTGCGGCGGCCCGAGCGTCGGCGCCACCGCGACCGACGACGCGTCGGCCGAGGCCGTCGACTGGTCGCAGGTCGAGCCCGCGAAGGAGATCACCTGGTGGAGCAACCATCCGGGCCAGTCGCAGGAGCTCGAGCAACAGCTCATCGACGACTTCACCGCGGAGTCCGGCATCGAGGTCGACCTCGTGACCGCCGGCGCCGACTACGACGAGGTCGCCCAGCGCTTCCAGGCCGCCTCGCAGACGGACGAGCTGCCCGACCTCGTCATCGCGTCCGACGTGTGGTGGTTCCGGTACCACCTGAACGACCAGATCATGCCCGTGGACGACGTCATGGAGTTCCTCGACGCCGACGCGGAGGACTTCCAGCCCGCCCTCTACGCGGACTACGAGTACGACGACCAGCACTGGGCCGTGCCGTACGCCCGCAGCACCCCGCTCTTCTACTACAACAAGGACCTGTGGACGAAGGCCGGCCTGCCCGACCGCGGCCCCGAGACCTGGGACGAGCTCGTCGGGTGGGACGCGAAGCTGAAGGACGAGGTGCCGAAGGGCGGCTCGACCTTCGGCCTCTCGACCGGCCCGTCCTGGGGCGCGTGGTGGTTCGAGAACATGATCTGGGGGCAGGACGGCGCCTACTCCGACGGCTTCGACCTCACGCTCGACACCCCGGAGGCGGTCGCGGGCGGCGAGTTCGTGCGCGACCTGTTCCACGGCTCGGGCGTCGCGACGCTCTCCGCCGACGACGCGATGGCGGACTTCTCGTCCGGCCTGATCGCCTCGACGATCGGCTCGACCGGCTCGCTCAAGGGCGCGCTCGACGCCGCGTCGTTCGAGGTCGGCACGGCCTACCTGCCGGACGGCCCGAAGGGTGGCGGCACCCCGACCGGCGGCACCGGCCTCGCCATCCCGTCGTCGAAGACGCCGGAGCAGCAGCTCGCGGCGGCGATGTTCCTCGAGTTCCTCACGAACACCGAGAACACGGCGACGTTCTCCCAGGCCACGGGCTACATGCCGGTGCGCACGTCCGCCGTCGAGAGCGACGCGATGAAGCAGACCTACGAGCAGACGCCGCAGTTCCGCACCGCCGTCGACCAGCTCGCCGACAAGGCCCGCGTGCAGGACGACGTCCGCGTCTTCGTGCCGGGCGCCGACGCGCTGCTCAACGAGGCGCTGGAGCAGATCGTCATCGAGGACGCCGACCCGAAGGCGGCGTTCGAGGCCATCGCGCCGCGCATCGAGACGGCGTACACCGAGAACGTGGAGCCGTACCTGTGACGGGCACGGCAGGGCTGAGCGAGGCCGACGGCACGCTCCGGCCGCGCGTCGTCGCGCACCGCGGCAACAGCGCCGTCGCGCCGCAGAACACGCTCGCGGCGTTCGAGGCCGCCGCGCGCGCGGGGGCGGACTCGCTCGAGATCGACGTCCGTCTCACCGCGGACGGCGAGGTCGTCGTCCTGCACGACGACACCGTCGACGCGACGACCAACGGCAGCGGCAAGCTGACGGACCTCGAGCTGCGCGAGGTGCGGCTGCTCGACGCCGGGTCGTGGTTCTCGCCCGCGTACGCGGGGCAGCGGGTGCCGACGTTCGCCGAGGTGATCGACCTGCTGCGCGTCCGTCCGCGCCTGGACCTGGTGCTCGAGGTCAAGGGCGCCTGGTCGGCGCAGGAGGTGCGCCGGGTCACCGGGCCGCTGCGCGAGGCGGGCCTCGCCGCCCGCACCGTGGCGCAGAGCTTCTGGCCCGAGACGGTGGCCGCGCTGCGGGACGCCGACCCGGGTCTGCGTCGCGGCCTGCTCGTCACCGCCGCCCGCGACGACCTGGTCGAGCGCTGCCGCGAGCTCGACGTCGTCATGTGCAACCCGCAGGGCACCGTGCTGCGCGACGACCCGGGCGTCGTCGCACGGCTGCACGACGCCGGCCTCGCCACCGCCGTCTGGACGCTGAACGAGCCCGAGCACTGGGCCGCCGCCGTCGCGCTCGGCGTGGACGAGATCATCACCGACCGCCCCGACCGCCTCGCGGGGTGGCTGGCCGGCCGCGTCGGTTGATCACGAGTTGTCAGGGCGAGCGCCGCGTATACGTGGCGCTGGTCCTGACAACTCGTGGGTGGGTAGGCTGGCGCGCGCATCGAAGCGCTTCGACGGTCCACGGGGGTATCGCGGCATGGCGGGTGGTCTGGCACGGCTCACGGACGAGCTGGGCATCCTGTACGGCGGGGACTACAACCCCGAGCAGTGGGACCGCGAGGTGTGGCGGGAGGACGTCGCGCTCATGCGGGAGGCGGGGGTCAACCTCGTCACGGTCGGCGTCTTCAGCTGGTCGCACCTCGAGCCACGCCCGGGGGAGTACCGGTTCGCCTGGCTGGACGAGGTGCTCGACCTGCTGCACGACGCCGGCATCGCCGTCGACCTCGCCACCCCCGTCGCCTCCCCGCCGCCGTGGCTGGGCCACCGGCACCCGGAGTCGCTGCCCACGACGGCCGACGGCACGGTGCTGAGCTACGGGTCGCGCAACCAGTTCTGCCCGTCCTCGGACGCCTACCGGACCGCCGCGGTGGCGATCGCCGAGCAGGTCGCCGCCCGGTACGCCCGCCACCCGGCCGTCCGGATGTGGCACGCGGGCAACGAGTACGGCCAGGTCTGCTTCTGCGACCGCTGCGCCGAGCGGTTCCGCGACTGGCTGCGCGCCCGGTACGGCACGCTCGACGACCTCAACGCCGCGTGGGCCACCGCCGTCTGGTCGCAGGAGTACGGCGACTGGGCCGAGATCTTGCCGCCGCGCGTCGCGCCGTACCACCGCAACCCGGCGCAGGAGCTCGACTTCCGCCGCTTCGGCTCCGACCTGCTGCTCGACCTCTACCGCGAGCAGAAGGCGGTCGTGCGGCGGCACGACCGCGACCGCCCCGTCACCACCAACCTCATGGGGTTCTTCGGCGGCATCGACCCGCACGACTGGCGCGCCGACCTCGACGTCGTCGCCGACGACGCCTACCCGGACCCGGCCTCGCCCGACGCCGCCGCGGACGCGGCGCTCGTCAACCACCTGGCCCGCGGGCTGGCGGGCGGCGGGTCGTGGCTGCGCATGGAGCAGGCGGCGAGCGCGGTGAGCTGGCGCGAGCACAACCTCACCAAGTCGCCCGAGCGGCTGCGCACCGAGGTGCTCCAGGCGCTCGCGCACGGCTGCGACGGCGCCCTGTTCTTCCAGTGGCGCCAGGCGCGCTCCGGCCCCGAGCGCTTCCACTCCGCCATGCTGCCGGTCGCGGGTGCCGACACGGCCGTGCACCAGGGGGTCCGGAGCCTGGGAGCCGAGCTGCGCGCCCTGCGGGGCCTCGTCGGCGAGCCCGTCCACCGCCGCGTCGCGCTCCTGTGGGACTGGACGTCCTGGTGGGCCGCCACCCAGGTCGCGCTCCCGACGGCGCGCCTCGACCCCCTCGCCACCCTGCAGGCCTGGCACCGCGAGCTGTGGCGGCTGGGCGTCGTGGCCGACGTCGTGCCCGCGGACCGCGCGGACGTCGCGCTGCACGACTACGACCTCGTGCTCGCCCCCGCCCAGTACGTGCTCGACGACGACTCCGCGGCCCGCCTCGACGCGTACGTCGCGGGCGGCGGCCACCTCGTGTGGGGCCCGTTCGGCGGGGTCGCGGACGGGCTGTCGCACCTGCACGCCGGGCGCTCGCCCGCGCCGCTGCGGCACGTGCTCGGCGTCTCCGCGGAGGAGTGGGTGCCGCTGCCCGACGGCGGCAGCGCGGTCGCGTGGTCCGGGGCGGGGGTGGAGGGCCTCCGCGGCACGGCGGCGACCCTCGGCGAGCGCACGCGGTCCGACGGCGCGGACGTGCTCGCCACCTACGACGACGGACCCTTGGCCGGCTGCGTCGCCGTCGCCCGGCACGCCCACGGGTCGGGCCGCACCTGGTACGTCGGGACCGCGCTCGCCGGGCCCGCCGGCGGCCTCGGTGACGTGCTGCGCGCCGCGCTGGACGACGCGGGGGTGCTCCTCGGCGGGCAGGGACCCGGCGTCGAGACCGTGTGGCGCGGCGGCGTCCTCGTCGCGATCAACCACGCCGACCGGTCGACGACGCTCGATCTCGCCGCGGCCCGGGCGGTGGGCCCCGCCGCCGTGCCCACCGCCGTGCTCACCGACCTGCTCACCGGCGCGCGGCACGACGGCTCCGCGACCCTCCCGCTCGCGCCGTACGACGTCGTCGTCCTCGCCACCGGCCGGCCGTGAAAGGTTCATCCGAGAAGATGTCACCTCCCGGAAACGCTGTTTGATCCCACGGAAACCGTCGCTCCCTACCGTCGTCCCGACGCGCCGTCCAGGCGCCCGGTGACGGAAGGGGACGACCGATGTCCGACGCATCACCCAGCACCACCGAGAGGCACCCGGTCGACCAGGTGCCACGGTTCGCGCGGCTGTTCCCGCTCGGGCTGCAGCACGTGCTCGCGATGTACGCCGGGGCGGTGGCGGTGCCGCTCATCGTGGGCGGCGCGCTCGGCTACTCCGCCCAGGACCTGGCGTTCCTCATCAGCGCCGACCTGTTCGTCGCGGGGATCGCGTCGATCATCCAGTCCCTCGGGTTCTGGCGGTTCGGGGTGCGGCTGCCGCTCATGCAGGGCGTGACGTTCGCCGCCGTCGGCCCGATGATCACCATCGGCACCACCTACGACATCACCGCCGTCTTCGGTGCCACCATCGCGTGCGGCCTCTTCATGATCCTCGTCGCACCGTTCTTCTCGGCGCTGCTGCGGTTCTTCCCGCCGATCGTCACGGGCACGGTCATCCTCATCATCGGCGTCTCGCTCATGGACGTCGCCGCCGGCTGGATCACGAACAACGGCGAGACGGCCGCGCCGTCCGACCTGGCGCTCGCGGCCGGGACGCTGCTGTTCATCGTGCTGGTCGAGCGGTTCGCGCCACCCGCGCTCGCGCGCCTCTCGGTGCTGCTGGGCCTCGCCCTCGGCACGCTCGCCGCGCTGCCGATGGGCAAGGTCGACTGGTCAGGCGTGGGCGAGGCCGGCTGGTTCGCCGTCGTGACGCCGTTCCACTTCGGCCTCCCGACGTTTCCGCTCGCGGCCGTGGTGTCCATGCTGGTCGTGGGCCTCGTGATCATGACGGAGACGACGGGCGACATGATCGCCGTCGGCGAGATCACCGGGCGCCCGGTGACCAAGCAGCGCCTCGGCGACGGGCTGCGCGCCGACGGGCTGTCCACCATGATCGGCGGCCTGTTCAACACCTTCCCGTACACCGCGTTCGCGCAGAACGTGGGCCTCGTCAGCCTCACCGGGGTCGCGTCGCGCTACGTCGCGACGATGGCCGGCGGCATCCTCGTCGTCCTGGGCCTGGTGCCCAAGGTCGGCGCGGTGGTCGAGGGCGTGCCCAGCGCCGTGCTCGGCGGCGCGGGGATCGCGCTGTTCGGCATGGTCGCGGCGTCCGGCATCCGGTCGCTCACCAAGGTGACGTTCACCAGCAAGAACATCCTCGTGGTCGCCGTGTCCCTCGGCGTCGCGATGCTCCCGACCGTGCGGCCCGAGATCTACGCCGAGTTCCCCACGTGGTTCCAGCTGATCTTCGACTCCGGCATCAGCGCCGGCGCGATCAGCGCCATCCTGCTCAACCTGCTGCTCAACGGCGACCAGCTCCGGCGGTCGCCGGAGCCGGCGTCCGAGCCGGCCTCCGACATGGCGCCCGACGCCGAGCTGGAGCCGGCCGCGGCTCAGGCCCCGACGTCGCCGTCCACGTAGAACCAGCGGCCGCCCTCGCGGACGAACCGGCTCACCTCGTGCAGGCGGCCACGCTCACCCGTGGCCGCCTGCACGTACTGCGCCACGAACTCCACCTCGCCGCCGTCGTCGAACGGGCCCCCGGCGTGGGTGGCGAGCACGACGAGGCGCCGCCACCGCTGGTCGTCGTCGAGCTCCAGCGACGGCGGGCGCGTACGCGGGTGCCACGTGGCGCGCAGGTAGGCGGCGTCGCCGACGGCGAACGCGGTGTAGCGCGAGCGCATCAGCGCCTCCGCGGTGGGGGCGGGCCGGTCGCCGCGCAGCAGCGGCCCGCAGCACGCGCCGTAGGTGTCGCCGGAGCCGCAGGGGCAGCGGTCGTCGTCGAGCACGGGTCCTCCTGGGGGTCGGTGCGTCGGGTCAGTGCGCGCCGGGCAGGCGCGGGTTGAACCGCTCCTCGCCGAGGGCGACGAGCAGCGCCAGCAGCACGACGACGGCGCTCGCCAGCGGCACGACGCGCACGTCGACGGCGGCGACCAGCGCCGCACCCAGCCCGGAACCGGCCGCGATGCCCACGTTGAACATGGACGAGGAGATGGCCACCCCCATGTTGGTCGAACCAGGGGCCACGAGCATCACGCGGTGCGACAGGGCGGGTGGCACGCAGGAGAACGAGAAACCGAAGAGCGCCAGGGACGCGACGGCGGCGACCGGCTGCTCGCCGAACGCCCACAGGCCCAGCAGGGCCGCGGTGAGCACGGCGAGCGCCACCAGCAGCACCGCCACGGGTCGGGCGTCGATGAACCGGCCCACGACGATCGTGCCGATCACGCCGGCCGCGCCCTGCAGGAGCAGCAGCCGGGCCATGTCCGACTGCGCGAAGCCGGTGACCTCGATGAAGTACTGCGTGACGAACGTGATGACGCCGAACGCGCCGGTCAGCACCAGGCCGGTCGTGACCATCTGGAACCCGAATCGGCGCCGGCTGGGGTGCGGCGCCCGGCTGGCGCCGCCCTCGGACGGCCCCATCGTGGGGAACAGCGCCAGCACGACGAACGTCACCACGAGCGACAGGACCGCGACGGCGGCGAACGTCCACCGCCATGAGGTGTGCTCGCCGAGCCACGTCCCCGCCGGCACGCCGAGCACGGGAGCGAGCGAGTTGCCGAGGGCGAGGCGCGTCATCACCCTGCCGCGCACCACGGGCCGGAACAGCCCGGTCGTCGCGGGCACCACGGCCGCCCAGAACAGGGCCTGCGCCGTCGCCGTCACGAGGCGGGCGGCCAGCAGCTGCTCGTAGCTGGGGGCGAGCGCGGCCCACAGCGTCGCGACGGCGGCCACGCCCGCGCACGCGGACAGCACCCACCGGCGCGGCACGCGTCGTGCCCAGTGCGCCAGCGGCACCGTCGTGACCAGCACCACCAGCGCGTACGCCGTGACGAGCAGGCCGATCTCGGACGTCGACCGGCCCAGGTCGGGGGCCATGAGCGTGAGCAGTCCGGACGGCAGCGACTCGACGGTGACGAACAGGAACGTCGACAGCGCCATCGCGACCAGGATGATCGTGGCGCGACGCTCGTCGACAGGGGGCGTGATGGCGGACGCCGGCGCGTGGGGAAGGTTCTCGGTCATGGGGATCGAGACGATCGTAGGCGCGAGTCGTCAGGACCAGGAGCATGAATACCGTGACCTGGTCCTGACAGCTCGCGCGGGTGGGGTTGCGGTGGGCGGCGGCGTTCCGGATTCTCGGAGGGTGCCCACGCTGGCGGAGCTGCTGACCGACGTCGCCGGGGAGCTCTACGCCCTCGAGCCGGCGGCGTTCGTCCCCGCGCGCGACGCGCGCGCCGCCGCCCTGCGCGCCGACGGCGAGGACGAGGCGGCCGACCGGGTGAAGCGGCTGCGCAAGCCGTCGACGGCGGCCTGGGTGGTCAACCTCCTCGCGCGCGCCGACGCCGCGCAGGTGGAGCAGGTGGTCGAGCTCGGCGCCGCGTTCCGCGAGGCGCAGGACGACCTCGACGGCAAGCGCCTGCGCGAGCTCACGCGCCAGCGGCGGCTGCTCGTCGCCGCGGTCGCCGCGCGGGCGCGATCGCTCGCCGTCGAGACCGGCGCGACCGTCTCGGGCGCGGTCCTGGCGCAGGTGGAGGCCACGCTCACCGCCGCGATGATCGACGCCGACGCCGGCCGCGCCGTCCGCGGCGGGCTGCTGGTCGGGCCGCTGCAGGCCACCGGCATCGGGCGGGCCGACGTCGCGTCCGCCGTCGCCGTCCCCGACGCGCTCGGCATCGCGCCCGTCGACGACGACGGCGCGCCGTCGCGGCACCTGCACGCGGTGCCCGACCTGCCGGGCGGGGGGCGCGGCGGCCGCCGGCGACGGGGCCCGTCGAGGAAGGGCGACGACGCGGCGGCCGCGGAGCAGGCCGCGCAGGAGGCGGCCCGGCAGGAGGCGGAGCAGGAGCTCGCCGACGCGGAGGACGACGTCGCCGCCGCGCGCGACGCCGGCAGCGCGGCGGCCGCGGAGGTGGGCCGCATCGAGGGTGTCGCGCACCGCACCGACGCCGAGCGCGACGCCGCCCGCCGTCGCCTCGCCGAGCTGGACGACGAGGCCGCGGCCGTCGACGCCGAGCTGCGCGGCGCCGTCGTCGCCCGCCAGCGCGCCGAGCGCACCCTGGCCGATGCCACCCGCCGCCGCGACGAGGCCGCCGCCCGCCTCGCCGAGGTAGTCCCGCAGACGCCGAGGTAGGACCGAACCTGCCGAGGTAGTACCGACCCTGCCGAGGTAGTTCGGACCCTGCCGAGGTAGTACGACCTCGGCGTCCGGCGGACGGCGGAGGCGACGACGGCGGATCTCCGTCGCCCGACGGATCCGCCCGGGCGGCCCGCCCTGCGAGGGTGGGTGCACCGACACCGAGGACGAAGGAGACACCATGCGCCGCCGCATGCGCACGCCCCTGACCGTCACGACCGTCGCCGCGCTCGCACTGGGCCTCGGCGCGCTGCCCGCGGGGGCGGACGAGCCGCCGGGCCCTTCGCCGTCGGCGGCTCTCGACGAGGACCGCTCGTCCGTCGCGCAGGCGGTGGCCGACGCCGTCGCGCAGGCGGAGCGCCAGGCTCGCGCGAGGACGTTCAGCGCGCCGAGCGAGGCGTCGGGACGGGCCGACGCCGTGACCGACGCTCTCGACCAGGCGCTCGCGGACACGACGGCGGGCGTCCCGATCGGCGTCGTCGGCCGGGTCGACGCCCCGGGCCTGCACTGGAGCGGCGCGGACGGCACGCGCCGCCTGGACGGGCACGGGCCGGCGCGGTCGCAGGACCGGTTCCGCGCGGCGAGCAACACCAAGATGATGGTCTCGACGCTCGTGCTCCAGGAGGTCGAGCAGGGCACGTGGTCGCTCGACACCCCGGTGGTCGACGTCGTGCCCGAGGCGGCCGCCGTCGTCCCCGACGCGTACGAGGACGACGTGACGCTGGAGCTGCTGCTCACGCACCGCTCGGGTCTGCCCGACCACCTCGCCGCACTCACTGCGAGCCGGATGACCGACCCGGAGGACTACGACGAGTTCTTCGACGTCCTCGGCGAGGAGTACACGACGGCGGACCACCTCGCCGCGATGGACGACCAGCCGTGGCTGTTCGAGCCCGGCACCGACGCCTCGTACTCCAACGCCGGCTACGTGCTGCTGGGCCTCGCCCTGGAGCACGCGACGGGGCAGAGCGTCGAGCGGCTCCTCGAGAAGCGCGTCTTCAAGCCCGCCGGGATGCGGCACTCCGCGTACCCCGACGACCCGGGCTACCGGGGCCCGTTCCTGCGCGAGGCCGCGTACACGGGCGACCTCGGCGCCGGCTGGTACGGCCTCGACGGCTTCGATCCCAGCCTGTTCGGCTCGGCCGGCGCCGTCACCAGCACCACGGAGGACCTGCAGCGGTTCACCGAGGCGCTGGTGACGGGCGACCTGCTCGAGCCGGAGACCGTGACGGACGTCCTCACGCCGCGCACCGTCGACAGCCAGACGCTGCCGGACTACGGCCTCGGCGTGTACCGCCTGCCCGACCCGTGCGAGGAGGGCGCATGGCTGTACGGGCACGACGGCGCGTCGTTCGGCACGCTCAGCATCACGCTGACCTCGCCGGACGCCGAGCGCCAGGTCACCGTGGCCCTGACCGGCCGCGACCTGACGTCGCTGGAGTCCGACCTCGGCACCGCCCTGGTGCCCGCGCTGCTCGCGACCTGCTGACCCGCCGTACGACGTCGGTCAGTCGGCGGCGAGCTCGGCCGCGACGGGCCCGAGCAGGCGCCCGTCGTGGTCGAACATCGCCTGGTTCTCCCACGCGTTGCCGGACGCCGGGTCCTCCGGGTCCCAGCCGTTGCCCTCGACGGCCGTCCAGGCCGGCTCCCAGTAGACGGCGCCGAGGCCGCGACCGCCGGGGGCGGCGGCGACCGTGTCCTGCACGGCGCGGAACGCCGCCGCCTGGCCCTCGGGCGTGGCGGGGTAGCCGTCGACGAGCTGGTCCTCGGACGCGATGACGTTCTCCCAGGCCGGGTCGTCGTCCTCGAGCGTGAACGGGTACGCCGTCTCGACCACCATGACGTCGCGGTCGTAGCGCGCGGACAGGGTGCTGACAGCCCCCTGCAGGTCGGCGAGCGACCCGTGCCAGTAGCCGTAGTAGCTCAGCCCGACGACGTCGAACGGCACGTCGCGCGCGGTGACCTCGTCGAACCACCAGGTGAGCGAGTCGACGCCGTTGTTGATGTTCGTCAGGTGCAGGATCGTCCGCGTCGACGACGAGACGGCCTTCACCGCGTCGTGGCCGGCGGTGAGGAAGCCGGCGAGGGCGTCCCACTGCGCGTCGGCGACGCCGTCGTCGGGGTCGACGTCCCACGTCTGGCCGTACGGCCACAGCATGCCGGGGTTGATCTCGTTGCCCACCTGCGCGTACGCGACGTCGACGCCCGCGTCCACGAGGGCGGCCATCACCTCGCGGGTGTGCGCGGCGAGCCGGTCGGTCATCGCGGCGACGCTCGACCCCGCCCACGCGGCCGGCACGCCCTGCGCCCCCGGGTCGGTCCACCGGTCGGAGTAGTGGAAGTCGACCATGACGTCCATGCCGGCGGCCTGGATCCGTCGCGCCGTCTCGACGACGTGCGTCACCTCGTTGTAGCCGTCGGCCGGGTCGACCCACACCTTGAGGCGGCCGAGGTTCATGCCGTGGTCGGCGAGGATCTCGACCGGGTCGCCGGGCGTGCCGTCGACGTCGGCGTACGCGGCGCCGTGGTCCTCGTTCTTCGCCAGGCCGGAGAGGTCGCCGCCGCGCACGTCGCGCGTCACCCGGCCGCGCTCGACGGCGACGTCGTCGACGCCCGCCCACGCGCCGCCCGCGTCGTCCGACGTCGCGACGGCGAGCGTGCAGTCGCCGCCGCGGCTCTTCGCGGAGACGGCGACGCGCACCCACGCGTCGTCCTGCAGCGACTGCGGCAGGGTGACCGTGCCGGACGTGCCGCCCGCGCAGGTCAGGGACAGCGTCGAGGTGTCCAGCCCGCCGGACTTCACCCAGGCGCTCGCCGTCCACCAGCCCGTCCCCAGGCGGCCGAGGCGCTGGGACGTCGTGACCTCGTAGGGCGTGTCCGACCAGTGCGTCAGCCGGTCGCCGGTGCGGCCCCCGGCCTCCGTCGTCGCGGCGGAGGCGTCGCCGGTGACGGTCCAGCCGTCCAGGCCGGAGAACCCTGCGTTCGTGGGCTCGACGGCGGACCGGCCGCCGGGGGCGGCGCCCGCGGGCGCGGCGAGCGCGGCCGCGAGGGTGGCGGAGAGGGCGGCGGCGAGCAGGCTCGTGGCGATCGTGCGGGTGCGGTGCGACATCATCGTCCTTTCGCGTCGGGCGAGCCGTCAGGGTCAGCGCCCGGTGTGCCGGGCGCGTGCCCTGACAGCTCCTGTGGGCCCCGATCCGTCAGGACGAGCGCGGGGTATGCCCCGCGCTCGTCCTGACAGCTCGCGGGTCAGTGCGGGACGGGCGTGCGCAGCACGCGCGCCCCGCCGGCGGGGACGACGACGAAGCCTGCGACGCCCTCCCCGGTGAGCAGGTCGGTGGAGCCCGGCGCGACGTCGGGCAGCTTGGCGTCGGCGTCGGCGTGGTTGAGCGCGACGGTGAACACGGCGCCGTCCCCGTGCCTGCGCACGACCTCGAGCTCCGCGGGCAGGCCGGCGGGCGCGAGCCCCGCGTCGTCGTACACCCGCGCCATGAGGGGCGCGAGGGCGTCGACGTCCAACCGCGTCGAGACGTACCAGCCGGTTCCCGCGCCGAGGGAGTTCCGCGTGACCGCCGCGGCGCCGGGCCGAGGGCCGCCGTCGTACGTGGCGACGACGTCCGCGCCGTCGAGCGCGAGGTCGTCGGCCCACACGTCGCCGGTCAGCGCGCCGTCGGACAGGCCGACGACGCCGAGCGTCTCGCCCTCCCGCAGCGGCAGGAACTCCTCGACGGTGAGGCCGAGCGCGCGGCGCAGCGGCGCGCCGTAGCCACCCTCGTGCACGCGGTCGTGCTCGTCCACGACGGCGCTGAAGTAGCTGACCAGCAGCGTGCCGCCGCCCTCGACGTACCGGGTGAGGTTGTCGGCCGCGGCCGCCGTGAGCAGGTACGACGCCGGTGCGACGACGAGGCGGTAGCCGGACAGGTCCTGCTCCGGGTGCGCCATGTCGACGGTGAGCCCGTCGCGCCACAGCCGGTCGTAGAACGCCTCGGTGCGCTCGCGGTGCGACGCGTCGACGCTGGGCCGCCACTCGAGGTCCTGCGCCCAGTGCGACTCGTAGTCCCACAGCAGCGCGACGTCGGCGCGCACGCGCGACCCGCGCACCTCGCCGAGGCGGCCGAGCTCGGCGCCGAGCGCGCACACCTCGCGGAACACGCGGCTGCCCGTGCCGGCGTGGGGGAGCATCGCCGAGTGGAACTTCTCCGCGCCGCTGCGCGAGGCCCGCCACTGGAAGAACAGGATGCCGTCGGCGCCGCGGCCCAGGTGCGACAGGGCGTTGCGCCGCTCCTCGCCGGGCCGCTTGGCCACGTTGCGGGGCTGCCAGTTCACGGCCGAGCTGGAGTGCTCCAGGAGCAGCCAGGGCTTGCCGCCCGCGACCGACCGGGTGAGGTCGGCGGCCATCGCCAGGCCGACGTGGCCGCGCGGGTCGGCGGCGGTGAGGTAGTGGTCGTCGGAGACGACGTCGACCTCGCGGCCCCAGGCCCACAGGTCGGTCGAGGGGCACGCCGTCGCCATGAAGTTGGTGGTGATCGGGACGTCGGAGTGCGCGCGGATCGCGTCGCGCTCGGCCACGAAGCACTCGCGCAGCATCGCGTCGGTGAACCGTGCGTAGTCGAGGCGCATCGCCGGGTTCGCGACGGTCGGCGTGGCCGACGGCGCGACGACGTGCTCCCACTCGCCGTACACCTGACCCCAGAAGCGCGTGCCCCAGGCGGTGTTGAGCGCGTCCAGCGTGCCGTACCGGGCACGCAGCCACAGGCGCCAGGCGCGCTGCGCGTGGTCGGAGTAGTCGTCGGAGACGGGTGCGCCGTACTCGTTGTGCACGTGCCACAGCACGACGGCGGGGTGGGAGGCGTAGCGCTCCGCCAGCGCGCCGGCGATCCGGGTGGCGGCGCGACGGTAGGCGGGCGACGACGGCGCGGCGGCGCCGCGCGAGCCGAACTCCAGCACGGTGCCGTCGCGCGTCACGACCCGCGAGTCCGGGTAGGTGCGGAAGAACCATGCCGGCGGCGACGCGGTGGGGGTGCCGAGGTCGACGCGGATGCCGCCGGAGTGCAGCAGGTCGAGCAGCCGGTCGAGCCAGCCGAAGTCGTACTCGCCCTCGCGCGGCTCCAGCAGCGCCCAGCTCCAGATCCCGACGCTCACCAGGGTGACGCCGGCCTCCTGCATGAGGGCGACGTCCTGCGCCCACACCTCCTCCGGCCACTGCTCCGGGTTGTAGTCGCCGCCGTAGGAGATCTCGTCGATGCCCGGCAGCCAGCCGTCGAAGTCCGGGCCGGGGCGGAGAGGCGCGGTCCGGGTGGGGGCGCCGCCCGGCAGTTCGAGGGGCGTGGCGTCGGGCATGGGAGAGGCTCCTCGCGTCGGTGCTGTGCTCGGCTGTCTGTGCTCGGTCACAGTCGTCGTGGTCGGGCAACGACTAGGTAACACCACGAAACCTGAAGTTGACAATCCCGGGAGCCGTGTCGCTACTGTGACCGTGCACAGCCACACTGTCGTGAGTCGCCCAGCGCTCCCTGCCTGACGCGGCGGTGCGATGGTCCTTGACGAGGAGGAGTCATGCGCCTGACCACAGGCACCCGGATCGCGGCCCTCGCCGCCGCCACCGCGCTGCTCGCGTCCGCCTGCTCCGGCGGTGGCGACGTCGCCGGCACGGACGACGGCGGGTCGGCCGCGGGCCCCGTCGAGCTCACCTTCTGGACGTGGACGCCGAACATGGAGAAGGTCGTCGACCTCTGGAACTCCGAGCACCCCGACATCACGGTCACGGTGAACAAGCAGGACGGCGGCGACCCCGCCGTCACCAAGCTGCTCACCGCGATCAAGGCCGGCTCGGGCGCGCCCGACATCATGCAGGCCGAGTACCAGAAGATCCCGCAGCTGGTGTCCTCGGACGCGCTCGCGGACCTCTCGGGCTCGCTGGGCGACGACGTCGCCGGGCACTTCGCCGACGGCGTGTGGGACGCCGTCACCCTCGGGTCGGACGCCGTCTACGCGGTGCCGCAGGACTCCGGGCCGATGCAGTTCTACTACCGGGCCGACATCTTCGAGAAGCTCGGCATCGACGTCCCCACCACGTGGGACGAGTACGCGGAGGCGGCGCGGAAGGTGCACGAGGCAGACCCGAAGGCGTACCTCGGCACGTTCTCCGCCAACGACGCGGGCTGGTTCGCCGGCATCACGCAGCAGGCCGGCGCGTCCTGGTACGGGATCGACGGCGACGCCTGGTCGGTGGACATCGACTCCGACGCCACGACGAAGGTCGCCGAGTACTGGGGCGGCCTCGTGGAGGAGGGCGTCATCGACAACAGGCCGATGTACACCCCCGAGTGGAACGCCGGCCTCAACGACGGCACCCAGGTGGGCTGGCTGTCGGCGATCTGGGCGCCCGGCGTCCTGTCGGGCAACGCCGCCGACACCGCGGGCAAGTGGGAGATGGCGCCCATGCCGCAGTGGGACACCGACGCGCCCGCCACCGGCGCGTGGGGCGGCTCGGCCACCGCGGTGACGTCGCAGTCGGAGCACCCGGAGCAGGCCGCCGAGTTCGTCACCTGGCTCAACACCGACCCGGAGGCCGTGCAGGCGCTCGTGGACGAGACCGGCATCTACCCGGCCGACGTCCCCGCGAGCACGGAGGCGCTGAGCGACCCGCCGGAGTTCTTCTCCAACCAGCCCGACTTCTACGAGGTCGCGGCGCAGACCGCGCAGACCGTGCAGCCGTTCACCTACGGGCCGAACATCAACGTCGCCTACTCCGCGTACAACGACGAGTTCGCCAAGGCCACCAAGGCCAAGACGGCGAGCGCGTTCCTCGACGCCGTCGGCGCGATGCAGCAGATCACGCTCGACGACCTGAAGAACCAGGGGTTCAGCGTCAGCGAGTGACGACGCGGGCCGCCCGGGGCGGGGAGATCCCCCCGGGCGGCCCGACCCGCGTCGACCACGATCGCCGTCGAGCACGATCGGCGAAGATCCGAGAGGGAAGCCTGAGATGACCACGACCACCGCCGCGCCGCCGGCCCGCGCGACCGGGCCCAGCACGTCCGGCCGGCGCCGCCTCGCCCCGTGGGGCTTCCTCGCGCCGGCGATCGTGCTGTTCGTCCTCTTCCTGGCGCTGCCGATCGCGTACGCGGTCTACCTGTCCTTCCGCACGGAGAAGGTGAGCGGTCTGGGCCTCGGTTCGGGCTCGCGCACCGAGGTGTGGGCGGGGCTGTCCAACTATGCGGCCGCGCTGGGCGACCCGGAGTTCCTCGCGTCCGTGGGGCGCGTGGCCCTGTACGGGCTGATCGTCGTGCCGACGATGCTCGGCCTGGCGCTGCTGTTCGCGCTGCTCCTCGACTCGCGCCGGGCGCGGACGCGCACGTTCTCGCGGACGGCGATCTTCCTGCCCTACGCGGTGCCGGCCGTGATCTCGTCCCTGCTGTGGGGCTTCCTCTACCTGCCCGGGGTCAGCCCCTTCTACGACCTGTTCGAGCGGTTCGGCTGGGACGTGCCGTCGCTGTTCGAGGGCGACCTCGTGATGTTCGCGGTCGCGAACATCGCCGTCTGGGGCGGCACGGGGTTCAACATGATCGTCATCTACACGGCGCTCAAGGCGGTGCCGTCGGAGCTCTACGAGGCGGCCGAGCTGGACGGCGCGTCGCAGGTGGCGGTCGCCCTGCGGATCAAGATCCCGATCGTCACGCCGTCGATCATCATGACGGCGGTGTTCTCGATGATCGCGACGCTCCAGGTGTTCGCCGAGCCCACCACGCTGCGCCCGCTGAGCAACGCCATCTCGACCACCTGGACCCCGCTGATGAAGGTGTACCGCGACGCGTTCACGCGCGGCGACCTCTACTCGGCCGCCGCGACCTCGGTGATCATCGCCGCGGCGACGTTCGTGCTCTCGTTCGGCTTCCTGCGCCTCGTGCAGGGCCGCGCCTTCGGCCAGGAGAAGTGACCATGACGACGCTGACCAGCCCGCTGCCCGCCGACGCCCCGGCCGCGCGCTCCGACGTCCGCCGCCCGGCCGCGAAGGGACGCCGCCACTGGCGCGGCGCCGGCGAACGGCCGTCCCCGGTGGCCACGGCCGTGCTCCTCCTGGGGGCCCTGTACTGCCTGCTGCCGGTGGTGTGGGTGGTGATGGCCTCGACCAAGTCCGGCGCCGAGCTGTTCTCGAGCTTCACGTTCGCGCCCTCCACCCACCTGGCCGACAACGTCGCCGACCTCTCGGCCTACCGCGACGGTCTGTTCTGGCGGTGGATGCTCAACACGGCCCTGTACGCCGGTGTCGGCGCGGCGGCGTCCACGCTGGTGTCCGCGATGGCCGGCTACGGCCTGGCGAAGTACACGTTCGCCGGCAAGAACGCGGTGTTCAACGTGCTGCTCGCCGGCGTGCTCGTCCCCGCCATCGTGCTCGCGATCCCGCAGTACCTGCTGCTGGCGGAGCTCGACCTCACCAACACGTACTGGTCGGTGCTGCTGCCCAGCATCATCAGCCCGTACGGCATCTACCTGGCGCGCATCTACGCGGCCGCCGCCGTGCCCGACGAGGTGGTCGAGGCCGCCCGGACCGACGGCGCGAGCGAGACCCGCACCTTCTTCCAGGTGGCCGTGCCGATGCTGGTGCCCGGCCTCGTGACGGTGTTCCTCTTCCAGTTCGTCGCGATCTGGAACAACTTCATGCTGCCGTACATCATGCTCGGCGACGACAAGCTGTTCCCGATCACGGTGGGCCTGTCCGGCCTCCTCAACCAGGGCGCCAGCCAGCCCGCCATGTACACGCTCGTGATCACCGGTGCGCTGCTGTCGATCGTGCCGCTCGTCGCACTGTTCTTCGCGCTCCAGCGGTTCTGGCAGGTGGACCTCGCCGCGGGCGCGGTGAAGTCGTGACGCCTCCTCGCGCCGGTCAGGCCGGGGCCGCTCGGGTCCCTAGACTCGCGGGCGTGGAAGGAACGGGTGGGCACGGGGCCGACGACGGCCGGGCGAAGCGGCCCACGATCCGCGACGTCGCGGCGGTCGCGGGGGTGTCGCGGGGCACCGTCTCGCGGGTCATCAACGGCGGGCACTGGGTGTCCCCCGACGCGCGCACCGCGGTCGAGGAGGCCATCCGCACCACCGGGTACCGCGCGAACCCGCACGCCCGCTCCCTGGTGACGGGGCGCGCCAACTCCGTCGCCTTCCTCCTCACGGAGGAGCAGCACCTGCTGTTCGAGGACCCCAACTTCTCCCTGCTCCTGCGGGGCGCCACGCACGCCGCCGCCGAGCGGGAGATGCCGATGGTGCTGCTCGTCGCGGGCACGGACCAGGAGCGTCGCCGGGTGGCGCAGTACCTCGAGGCCGGGCACGTGGACGGGGTGCTGCTCATCAGCTCCCACCGCGGCAACCCGATGATGAGGGAGCTGCTGCGGCACGAGATCCCCACCGTCGCGTGCGGCGTCCCGCTCGGGTACGAAGGCAAGGTCGGGTACGTCGCCGCCGACGACCGGTCCGGCGGGCGCACCATGACGCAGCACCTGTGGGACTCCGGCCGGCGGCGCATCGCCACCATCACCGGCCCGATGGACACCCCGGGCGGCGTGCTGCGTCTCGAGGGCTACCGCGAGGTGCTGGGCGACGCCTACGACCCGGAGCTGGTCGCGCACGGCGACTACTCCCGCGAGAGCGGCCGCCTCGCGATGGCCGAGCTGCTGGAGCGGCGGCCCGACGTCGACGCCGTGTTCGTGCACTCCGACCTCATGGCCGCCGGCGCCCTGGTCGCGCTGCAGGCCGCCGGCCGCAGCGTGCCCGGCGACGTCGCCGTCGGCGGCTTCGACGACTCCGGCGTCGCTGCGCAGCTCCACCCGCCGCTGACCACGATGCGCCAGCCCTACGAGCGCATCAGCGCCGAGATGGTGCGGCTGCTGCTCGAGGTCGTCGACGGTCAGGAGCCCGCGGCCATCACGCTGCCCACCTCCCTGGTGGTGCGCGAGTCGGCCTGAGCGCCGCGGTCCGTGCCGCTGACGGCGCCGCCGACCGTGTCCGTCGGTGCCGGCGGGTGGGAGCGAAGCTCCTGGGAGAGGCGCTCGAGCAGCAGCGCCGGCTCCAGCTCGGCCGGCGGCACCACGCCGTCGGGGACGACGACGCCCACCACGGCGAGCGAGCCCTCGACCACCGTGCCGATCGTCGTGGTCCGGAACGCCAGGTCGTCCTCGGCACGCTCGTGGACCTCCACGCCGAAATAGCCCGGCCCGCCGGCGTCGAACGGCTCGCCGAGGTGATCCTCGTACCACCGGGGGCCTGCGGGCGTCCCGACGTACGCGACGGACAGGAGCTCCGTGCCGCGGTACTCCTCCCACGCGGAGCCGGGGTCCAGGAGATAGTCCGCGACCCTCGACGCCTCCTCCTGCAGCCGCCAGACACCATCGGATCCTCGTGCGGTGTCGAAACCGGCGCCCGGGGGAGTGGCGACATAGCTGTACACGTCGACGCCGTCGACCCGCACGCCGGAGATTCCGGACGTCGACTCCGGCGACCACCCACCGGTCAGTGCGAACGGGGCGTGGAACAGCGGGGCGATGCCCGTGGCCCGGACGGGCTCGACGAGCCAGCCCGCCCCCGCGAGGCCCCGGTCCAGCCACCACCGCTCCACCGGGAGCTCGGCCGTGTCGTGCGCGGGGAAGTCGGCGGTGGTGAACACCCAGCGGTCCGCGATCCAGGTCTGCGCCTGCTCGAGCTCGCGCTGCCGCTGGCGGTCCGTCGCCGCGTCGAGCGCCCGGGGGACGGTGACGAGCGCCACCAGGAGGAGCACGAGCACCACCGCCGGCGTGACCTGCGGGTTGGCGAAGACACGCTTCAGCACGGTGCTCATCGACCTCCTCCGGCGGGCTGGGACATGTCCTTGAACGCGCCCCAGAACTGGCGGGCGACGGAGAGCTTCTCGTGGTCGGCGGCGGCGACGTCCGTGCTCTCGGCGCGCCGCATCGCCTCGTCGAGCGGGATGCCGAGGTCGAGGTCGTGGGCGAGGTAGAGGTCGTGGATCGTCGTCGCGTACCGGGTGTACGTCTGGTGGCCGACGTCGCCGACCTCGGCCCGTGCCTCGGCGACCGGGCCGCTCGTGTCGAGGAACTCCAGGCCCTTGGTCGTCGCCGTGGCGGCCAGGGCCTCCGCGCTGCTGCGGCCGAGGGTGCCGAGCCCCAGCGTGTCGCCGGCCAGCGAGATGAGCGCCTTGCGGGTCTCGACCTCGTCGTAGGCGGTGGCGAGCGTCTCGGCCTGCATGGCGCCCGTGACCGCACCCACCCCGCCGAGCACCTGCTCCGCGAGGTGGTAGCGCGGCGCGGTGTCGACGTCGTAGGCGCCGGACGTCGCGACCTCGACCATCGCCGCCGCATAGCGCTCGGTGGCCCCCAGCCAGGCCTGCGCGGCCTCGGGGCTGCGCGACGTCGCGGCGACGACGTCGCGCAGGGCGAACGCGTCGAGCTCCGGCTGGAGGACGTCGGCGCGCCGTCCCGTGCCCGCGGCGAGACCGTCGTCCGCGTCGATCCCGGGTGCCGGGGCGGGCTCCGGAGGCCCGCCCTCGGATCCGCGGTGGAGCGTCTGGTCCAGGGTCGCGTCGCCCACCGACGGCAGGTACGGCTCGTACGCGCGCGCGACGTCGGCGCCGGCGCGGTCGTCCAGCGTGGGGCCCGCGAGCAGCCCGGACGGCAGGACCGGCGTGGCGTGCGAGACGAGGACGGCGGCCCTCCGCTGGTCGGCCTGATGGTGCGACGTCGTCCCCTCCTCCACCGCGGCGGCGAACGCGCCCGCGACGGCCCGGCCGCCGTCGGGCCAGCCCCCGTCCGGGACCCACCCGAACCAGCGCCGCACGCTGCCGGCGACCTGGGCGTCCTGCGCCGGGGCGAGGCGGTCGAGCGCGAGCCGGGGGTGCCGGGCGTAGCCCGCCAGCACGGCCGCGGCGAGCGGCGCGGTGATCGTGGCGTCGACGAGGGCCTCACCGCCGAGGCCGCCGCGGGCACCGGTGGCGGCCGCCTGCTCGTCCGCGCGGGCCTGCCACCTCGCGTCGAGCGCGTCGCCGGCGGCGGAGTGCGCCGCCGCGGGGAGCTCGGCGGGCAGGAGCGTCGCGGCGATCCGGGACCGCTCGCCCAGGCCGAGCGGCCAGTCGCCGACGCCGGTGACGACGTCCCGCCCGAACTCGCGCAGCTCCGCGTCCGACGCCGTGCCGGCCCAGGCGGTCGCGCCCTGGGCCAGGGCGGTGCGCAGCTCGGTCGGGACCGGCCGGGTCGGGTCGAGGGAGGTCGGTCCGAGCGCCAGGTAGAGGTCCTGCGGCGTCGTGGTGTCCCAGAAGACGGCCCAGAACGCGGGGTCGTCCGCGTAGCCGGTCAGCACGCGACGGACGTCGTCCCGGAGCTCGCGGCGTGCGGTGTCGTCGCCGCCCGACGCGGCGCGCGGCAGCAGCGCGACGACCCGCCGCGCGGCGTCCCCGGAGGCCACGAGACCCGCCGGGTCGGCCCCCACGGCGGTGACGGCTCGGACCGCACGGACGTCGGCGAGCGCGGCCAGGGTGGCGGCGGCGCGGCGCGACGCTTCGGCCTTGGCGTCGCGGGCGGACCGCCAGCGCGCCTCCGCCGCCGCGACGTCCTCGCGCGCCGCGGCGACCTCTCGTTCCGCGACGACGAGCCGCTGGTGCGCCTGCCCCGGGCCGCCGAGCGGCGTCGTCGCTCCCGGCACGCCGACGTCGGGGGCCGCGGGGAGGAGGCCCGCCCCGGCGATGTTCCACGTGGAACGCCGGGCCTCGTCGGCCTCGGACCGCCACCGCGCCTCCCGCCCCAGGGCCTCCGCCCGGTCGGCGAGCGCCCGTCCCGCGGCGGACCGGGCGTCGCCGAGCGTGACCGCGTACCGGTGCAGGGCGCCGGCCGCCGCCTCGAGCAGGCCGGCGCTCGCGCGGGCGTCGTCGGCCACGGTGGCGACCCGCCCGCGCGCCCGCTCGACGGCGGTGCTGCGCTGACCGTCGAGCGACGCGTGCACCCGCAGCAGCTGTGCGTGCACGTCCGCGAGCCGTGCCGCGGCGCGTGCCGCGGCGTCGGCGGCGTCGACCAGCGCGGGCGGGCTGCCCGTCAGCGCGTCGAGCTCGCCGTCGAGGGTGCCCTGTCCGCCGCCGCGCTGCCCGCCGTGCCGCACCTCGGGCCTCATGCGCCGTCCGCCGTCCCGGCAGCGCCGAGCAGCGCGGCCAGGTCGCGCACGGTCCCGCGCTCCGCACCGGCGAAGACCTCCGCAGCCTCCGAGAGCCCCGCGCCGAGCGACTCGAGTGCGCCGACGAGCGACTCGTGGGCCGACCGCCAGGCCGCGGCGAGGTCCTCCACCGCGGCCGACAGGGCGACGTCGCCGCTCGCGCCCGGCGCCGCGGCCGCGGTGAGCGCTCCGGCGCGGGCGCCGGCGAGCGTGGTGGCGCCCGCGCGCAGGTCCGCGCCCACCGCCGCGAGGGTCGTGGTGTCGAGGTCGAGCTGGGTCATCCCGTCCCTGTTCGTCGTGGGTCCGTCGGAGGCTGCGCCGGGGCGCGGGCACGACGCTAACGACGGTGGGACCGGGCGGGTCGCGGTTATCCACAGGGTCGGTCGGGTGGGTGAGTCCCATCAGGTCAGGCCCATCAGGTCAGTCCCACCAGACGCGGAACCACGGCTCGTCGTCCGTGCCGCCGTCGAGCCGTCGCCCCCGCCAGGGCGCGACCTCGTCCGGGGGCGCGTGCATGTCGTCGACACCCAGCGCGGCGAGGGCGCGCACGACGTCGGCCCTCTCACCGCCGGGCTCGTGCGGTCCCTCGAGGCGCACGCCCCGGCCCGGCCGGAGCAGCACCCCGGTCACGGTGATCCGTTCGTCGCACCGCAGCGGCCCGACGACGTACCCCTGCGCGCGGACGCGGTCGGGGTACCGCACGACGGCCCGCAGCACCGTGCCGAGCGTGGGGCCGAGGTTCTGCCGCTCGGTCGCCAGCTCCTCCTCGTCCAGCCGCTCCAGCAGCCCGGCGGCGGTCCGTTCGTCCAGGGCGGCGAACGGGTAGAAGCCGGGCGTGGTCGAGCCGGCGAGCACGGGCTCCAGCAGGACGTCGAGCCCGTCGTCGAGCAACCAGCCGTGCCGGCCCGGGCAGCCGCCGCCCCGGCCGCCGTGGTGCGGTCCGCCCGCGGCGGCCGCGAGCTCGCGCTCCCGGGTCCACGCGGTGCGCAGGTCGACGAGGTCGGGCGGGACGAAGCGGGCGGGACCGGGGGCCGGCGAGGTGGGCGGGGGCGGCGTCGCGACGGGCATGGGTGGCTCCTCGGGTTCGGGGCGTCCGGGGCGGGCGTCCGTGGCCGAGCCTCGCGGGCGGCGGCCGTCGTCGAGGCGCCCGGGCCCGCGGCCTGTGGACACGCGGAACCTGGGGGCAGGCTCCCACTCCCGGAGCGCCGCGGCGACGTCGTGCCTGGTCACGACCGATGAGTTCGGGGGTGGCGCGCCGTCTTTCCCCCACCACAGGATGAGAACCCCATCAGGCCGACGGAGGCACCCCATGAGCACCCAGCAGACCTTCACCGTGGACGTGCCCGGCGCCGTCCTCACCTACGACGTCCGCATCCCGGCCGCCCCCGGCGGGCACCCGCCGCTGTTCCTGCTCGGGTCGCCGATGGCGGCGTCGGGCTTCACCCAGCTGCTCGGGCACGTCGACGACCGCGCCGTCGTCACGTACGACCCGCGCGGCACGGAACGGAGCACGCTCGCCGCCGGCGGCGCGGTGTCGGTCGAGCTCCACGCCGACGACTTCCACCGCGTGGTGGCCGCCGCTCGGCCGGTGATCGGGGACGGTCCCGTCGACGTGTTCGCGTCCAGCGGCGGCGCCGTCAACGTGCTGCCGTGGATCGTGGACCACCCCGACGAGCTGGGCACCGTCGTGGCGCACGAGCCCCCGCTGTGGGCGCTCCTGGAGGACCGCGACGTGCAGCGCCAGGTCACCCGCGACATCGTCGAGACGTACGAGCGGGACGGTTTCGGCCCCGCGATGGCGAAGTTCATCCAGGTCTCCATGCAGGACGCGCCGCTCACCGAGGACTACCTGACGCAGCCCGCGCCCGACCCGGCCGCGTTCGGCCTGCCCACCGAGGACGACGGCTCCCGGGACGACCTGCTGCTGAACGGGAACATGAAGGCCCTGCCCTGGTTCGAGCCCGACCTCGACGCGCTGCGCCGCACCACCGTGCGGCTGGTGCCCGCCGTCGGCGAGAAGGCGCCGGGCTCGATGCCCCGCCGCGGGGGAGAGGCGCTGGCCGCGGCGCTCGGCCTCGACACCGTCGTCTTCCCCGGCGACCACGGCGGCTTCGCGTCCAACGAGTGGTCCCCGGGCAACGACCCGGCGGCGTTCGCGGCCCGGCTGCGGGAGGTGCTCGCCGGCTGACGGCGAGTTGCCCTCAGATCCGCACCCCGGCGTCCCGGCCGATCCGTTCCAGCCCGGCGATGCCCGCGGGGGCGTACTCGAGGTACCGCTCGACGGCGGCGCGCACCTCGGGCCGCGCGGTCTCCTCGGGCGGGACACGGGCGGGGTTGAGCAGCACGGAGTGCGACCAGGCGGCGAGGTCCGGGTCGGCCATGAACGTCGCGGCGGCCCGCGCGCCGCGGCCCTGCATGGCCGCCCAGTCGGCGGGCGTGCTCCAGTAGGGCGTCGGCGGGCAGAGGGCGTTCTTCTCGGCGTCGGGCCGGTCGTGGCGGGTGCCCTCCACGTAGCCGACCAGGGCGGCGCAGAACGGCGGGAACCCCGCCCGCACCGACTGGAGCGTGATCCGCTCGTCCCAGATCGGCAGCCCCGGGCGCACGTGCAGGCCGTACGACGCGCAGTGCACGACGACGGCGCCGTGCGGGAGCGCGACCTCGCCGTCGTCGAGCACGAGCCGTCCGGGCTCGACCCGGCGCAGGTGCCCGTCGCGGACGACGCGGGTCACCGACCGCAACAGCTCGAGCTCCCACCGGCCGAGCGTCGGCGTGCGGGCCATGGTCGGCACGACCGCCGGGTCGATGCGCGTCATGACGCCCGCGTCCTCGAGGCGCAGGAAGAGATCGTCCGCCGACGAGGCGTCGTAGGCCGAGGCCATCAGCGTCCCCGCCATGCCCAGGAAGACCGCCGGGTCCGGCTGGACGACGGCACGGTCGAGCATCCACGGGTCCCGCGGCCGCACCCACAGGATCGCGTCCGGGTCCACCCCGCGCCCGAGCAACCACACCACGGCGTCGGTGGCCGTCTTCCCCGACCCGACGACGACGTAGGCGGCGGCCTCCCCGACGTCGGGCAGCGCGCCCGCGGGGACGACGTCGGCGCCGTCGTCCACGTCGAACGGCGGCGGGCCCACGGCGGGGATGGACGGGGCGAGGTAGCGGGCGTCGACCACCCGCCGGCGGACGTGGGGCTCGACGACGTCCCCCGACGCGAGGTCGACGAGCAGACCGTCGCGGTACTCGTGCCCGCCGAGCAGCTCCACGCGCCCGGTCGGCAGGAGCCGGTCGGCGAGCACCCGGGCGAAGTACGCGCAGATCTCGGGGCCGGCGGCGCGCTCGTGCATCCCCTGCTCCGGGCCCGACTCCTGGACGCGCCCGGAGCCGAGGCGGGTCGACGCGACCCCGTAGAACTGCGACGCCTGGTGCAGGCGGACGAACGGGTACGCGTCCAGCCAGTGCCCGCCCGGCGCGGCACGCCGGTCGACGAGCGTCGCGTGCGCGGTCGGGTCGTGGTCGACCAGCGCGTCGACGAACGCCATCCCGGCCGCCCCGGCGCCGACGACCAGGTAGTCGGTGTCGACCGAGCGGGTCATGACTCCAGTGACCCACCGGCCTCACGGGTCGGTCAACGGGCGCCGGGGGTGATTGAGCGTGCCCCGGGCGACACCGGCGGCGGTCAGTCGTCGTCGCGCTCCTGGACGACCTTCCCGTCCTGGGTACCGACGCGGTAGTCGGTCTCGGCGCCGTCCACCAGCACCGTGACCGACCAGTGGTACCGGCCGTCGTCCTCGTCGAGCTCGGCGTCGTCGAGGTCGCCCCCGGACGACGCCACGGTCCGCTCGATCGCCTGGGTCAGGGAGAGCGTCGCGTCGGCCAGCGCGCGGCGGTCGTCGGCGTCGAGGTCGTCCTCCTGCGTGCGGACCACCTCGGTCCCGTCGGCGCTGACCTCCACCTCGATGCTGATGGTGCCGGTCGCGACGTCGACCTCCCACGTGTTGTCGCGGTCCGGGTCGTCGATGGCGAACGCGGTGCCGCCCGCCTTCTTCTCCGCGGTGGCGATCGCCAGCAGGCCGGCGGCCGTGCGGTGCTCCGGCTCCGCGGACGCGCTCGGCGACGTGTCCTCTGCCGCGCCGCCGTCGTCCGGCGTGGTGTCGTCGGTCGTGGTGTCGTCGGTCGCGCCGGCGGACGTCGTGGCGTCCCCGGCGGGCGCGCCGTCGTCACCGGAGCCGTCGGCGCAGGCGGTGAGGGTGAGGCCGAGCGTCAGGGCGAGCGCGGCGGGGACGGCGAGACGGCGTGCGGTGCGGTTGCTCATGACGACGATCCTCCGGGCGGTCGGTGGCCCCCGCATGAGATGCGGAGGAGAAGACCCTCATCTGCTGCCTTGCGGTTGACGCTGCGTCAACCCCTACCGTCGGTGTCATGACCCGTTCCATCCAGGACGTCGCCCGGCTCGCCGGCGTCAGCAGCCGCACGCTGCGGCACTACGACCAGATCGGTCTGCTGCCGCCGTCGGGCACCGGTTCCGGCGGGCTGCGCCGGTACGACGACGCGGCGGTCCGCCGTCTGCAGCGCATCCTGCTGCTGCGCGACCTGGGGCTGCCGCTGAGCGACGTCGGCAGGGTCCTCGACGAGCAGGCGGACGAGGCCGGCGCGCTGCGCCGCCACCTCGGCCAGCTGCGTGCCGAGCAGGACCGGCTGACGCGGCAGATCGCGTCGGTGGAACGGACCGTGACCGCGATCGAGAAGGGAGAACAGCTCATGGCCGAGGACATGCTCGACGGCTTCGACCACACGCAGTACCAGGAGGAGGTGGCCGAGCGCTGGGGCGCCGACGCGTACGCGAGGAGCGACGCGTGGTGGCGCGGCCTGGGTCCCGCCGGCCAGAAGGAGTGGCAGGCGCGGACGAAGGAGCTCGGCGACGCCTGGGGCGACGCCGCCCGCCGCGGCGTCGCCCCGACGTCCGACGAGGCGCAGGCCCTCGCCGCCCGGCACGCGGCCTGGCTCGGCGGCATCCCCGGCACGCCGGGCTCCGAGCGGGGTCGGCCCACGAAGGATTACGTCGTCGGCCTGGCCGAGATGTACGTGGCCGACCCCCGGTTCGCGAAGAACTACGGCGGCACCGAGGGCGCGACGTTCGTGCGCGACGCCCTCGTCGCGTACGCGGAGCGCGAGCTCTGACCTGCCCCGGACGTTGTCAGGGTGCGCGCCATACCCGCGCGCACCCTGACGACCCGGCGGGTGGGAGGATGCCCGGGTGAGCGACGACTGGGCGGCGCAGCGCACGGAGGCGGCCCGCGTGCAGGCGGATCGGCTGCGCGCGCGGCAGGACGCCGAGCACACGGAGGCGGAGGCGCTGCTGCGCGACTTCGTCCGGGCCGCGGCGGCCGCCGGGCTGGAGCCCGAGCCGCTGCAGGTCAAGGGCTACGGCGGACGCGGGACGGCGCGCACGTCGCTGCGCGGCTGGTACCTGCGGCACGACCGCACGGCGGCCGTCACGGCCGACGGCGCGTTCTACGTGCTCACCGCCCCGCTGACGCTGGTCGACCGGGTGCGCGGGGCGCGCGTCGAGCCGCAGCGCCCGCCGATGATCCTCGGTGCGGGCGGCAAGGACGGCAGCTCGATCGAGCTCGTCGACGCGCTGGAGCGGGTGCTGCCCGGCTGGCGGGACGCCGCGACGTAGCGATTCGTCGTCGTCCTGTGCCGGGACGGCGACCGAGCGCTACGTCAGCGCCTCGCCGACCGGCCCGGCGACCTCCGGGAGGGCGAGGTACCCCGCCCACACGCCGTCGTCGAGCCGGTACGCGGCGGCGTGATGCCCGGGCGCGCGGTTGGTGACGCGCAGGGCCTCGATCCCCGGCAGCGGGAAGACGTCGGGCGTGAGGTCGTGCAGCGCGAGCAGGTCGCGCGGGTCGCGCGGACTCATCCAGCGCCCCACCCCTGCGGGGAACACCAGCGGCGCGCGCGACTCCAGCGCCTCCCGGACCGCCCGGATGCCGAGCGGCGAGCCGGGGGTGAGCAGCAGCGGCACCTCCGGCACCGCGGCCCGCGCGGCGAGCACCGAGTACGCCACCACGCTGCCGAGGGAGTGCGCGACGACGACGGCGGGCTCGTCGCCGGCCGTCGCGTCGGCCAAGGCGTCGGCGAGGCCCGCGTCGATGGCCCGCCGGACGGCGTCGTCGTGCAGATAGGCGTACACGTCGCGCGTGAGCGTGAGCAGGACGGCGGCGCTGACGCCTGGCACGACGCGGTCCACGAGCGCCAGCGCCGCGACGACGGCCTCGACCAGCGCGTCCCCGAGCGCGCCCTCCACGACGGCGGGCGGCGCGGCCCCGGGGCCGTGGCCGGCGCCGGCCAGGACCTCGCGTGCGACGTCGAGCAGGAACCGCAGCTCGCCGTCCGGCAGCCTTCCCACGAGCCAGGGGAGGGCCGCCGGGTCCGCGGCCAGCGCGTGCACGGTCACGGGCGGCGGCGTGCGGCCGTCGACCAGCCGCTCCAGGGTGTCGCCGTAGTAGACGAACGACGCGTCGTCGTCCGCGGGCCGCAGCGGCGACCCCGCCGCGGCGAGCCCCGCGCCGAGCGCGCCGAGCCACTGCGTCTCCAGCACCTCCGGGTCGCGTCCGTCGAGGTCACGGCCGTGGACGAGCACCAGTCGGGTCACGCGGGCGACGGTACCCACCCGCGTCGGCCGGCCCTCGCGGACGCGCCGCGCGCGGGGCGGCGGGCGTGGGACGCTGGGCCCATGGGGAACACGGAGGACGTCGCAGCCCTGGTCGCCGAGGTCGAGCAGCAGGAGCGCGAGCTCGTGCTCTCCCGGTTCGCGCACGACGACGCGTGGCAGCTCGGCTGCCTGCTGGTCGAGCTCGCCACCGAGCGCGGCCTGGCCGTGACGGTCGACGTCCGCAAGGGGCCCCAGCAGGTGTTCCACGCGGCGCGCGAGGGCACGACGCCGGACAACGACTCGTGGGTGCAGCGCAAGGTGCGCGTCGTGGAGCGGTTCGGCGCGTCGTCGTACCTCACCGGCCTGCGCGCGCGGGCGAAGGGCGAGGACTTCAACGCCAAGCACCAGCTGCCGCTGCAGGAGTACGCGGCGCACGGCGGCGCGTTCCCCGTGCGGGTCGAGGGCGTGGGGATCGTCGGCGTCGTCACCGTGTCCGGGCTGGCGCAGGCCGACGACCACGCGCTGGTCGTCGAGGCGCTGCGCGTGCAGGCCGCCGGCGGCGCCTGACCGGCGCACGGCGCGACGCCCGCCGTCTACGGTGGCCCCGTGCCCGCGCTGCTCCTGACGAACGCCCGCCTCGCCGGCCGGCCCGGCCGGCCCGTCGACGTCCTGCTCGACGACGGCCGGGTCGCCGCGGTGACGCCCGCGGGCTCCCCGGCCCCGGTGCCCGTCTCGACCCTCCCCGAGCGGGTCGACGTCGACGGCCGCACGGTGGTGCCCGGCCTGTGGGACGCGCACACGCACCTCACGCAGTGGGCGATGGTGCGCCAGCGCCTCGACGTGTCCGCGGCGACGAGCGCCGCGCACGCCGCCGCCCTGGTGCGCGACCGGCTGGACCTGGCCGCGCCGCCCACCGGCGGCACGCCGCTCGTCGGCTACGGCTTCCGGTGGGCCACGTGGCCGGACGACCCGACCGCCGCGGTGCTCGACGCCGTCGCCGGGGACGTGCCCGTCGTCCTCCTGTCCGGCGACCTGCACAGCGCCTGGGCGTCGACGGCGGGCCTGCGCTTCCTCGGCATCGCGGAGCACCCCACCGGGCTGCTGCGCGAGGAGGAGTGGATGCCCGCCAGCCCGCGCATCGTCACGGTGGACGACGCCGTGGCGGACGCCCTGGTGGTGGACGCGGCCCGCGCGGCCGCCGCCCGCGGCGTCGTCGGCGTCGTCGACTTCGAGGTGGCGGACAACCTCACCGCGTGGCGACGCCGGGTGGCCGGCGGCTGGGACGGCCTGCGCGTGCGCGCGGGGGTGTGGGAGCAGCACCTGGACGCCGTGCTCGACGCCGGGCTGCGGCACGGGGACCCGCTCGGCCACCCGCAGGGGTCCGACCTGGTGACGCAGGGTCCGCTCAAGGTGATCAGCGACGGGTCGCTCAACACGCTCACGGCATTCTGCTTCGAGGAGTACGCGGGCGTCGCCGGGCCGGACGCGCACGGCATCCTCAACATCGCGACCGACCAGCTCGCGCCCCTCATGGCCCGCGCGCACGCCGCGGGACTGCGGTGCGCGATCCACGCCATCGGCGACCGCGCGAACTCGCTCGCCCTCGACGCGTTCGAGGCCTCCGGGGCGCGGGGATCCGTGGAGCACGCCCAGCTGCTGCGCGCCGACGACGTGGCGCGGTTCGCGGCGCTGGGCGTCACCGCGAGCGTGCAGCCCGAGCACGCGATGGACGACCGCGACGTCGCCGAGGAGCTGTGGCCGGGCCGCACGGCCCGCGCGTTCCCGCTGGCGGAGCTGCGCGCCGCCGGGGTGCCGCTGGCCCTCGGGTCGGACGCCCCCGTCGCGCCCCTCGACCCGTGGACGGCGCTCGCCGCCGCCGTCACCCGCTCCCGCGACGGCCGCGCGCCCTGGCACCCCGAGCAGCGGATCGACGTGCGCGCCGCGCTCGAGGCGTCCGTCGACGGCCGCCCGCTCGACCTCGCCGTCGGCAGCCCCGCCGACCTCGCCGTGCTCGACGTCGACCCGCTCGCGCTGCCCGCGGCCCGCGGCTCCCTGGCGCACGACGACCCCGTGGCGCTCGCCGACGCGCTGCGCGGCACCGCCGTCGCCGGCACGCTCGTCGCGGGCCGGTGGACGCACCACGCCCTCTGACGCCCACCAGCGCGTCCTTCGAGCACGGGATCCGTACCGCCGTCGGCGCCCGTAGCGGTACGGATCCCGTGCTCGACGGTGGCTGTCAGGCGCGGAGCTCGGCGATCTCCGCGAGGAGGGCGTCGCGCTGCTCGGCGTCGTCGACGTGCTTCGTCACCACGCGCTCCAGCCGGTCCCAGTCCTCGCGGGCGAGGGCGGAGAACAGCTGCTGCGCCTGCCCGGTCGAGAGGTCGAGGTCGGCGAGCCGGGCGAGCAGGCCGGGGCCGGGCTCGGGCTCCGGGTCGGCCTGCTCCTGCGCGGCCTTCCACCCGACGAACGCGCCGGGCCGGTTGGTGATCATGCCCTCGACACCGAGGTCGGTGAACCGGGTCCAGTCGGCGGCGGAGTCGACCGTCCACACGAAGACGCCGACGCCGGCGGCGTTGAGGTCCTCGACGACGGACGGCCGCGTGGCCAGCGCCGAGCCGGACGGGTTGTAGTACGTGGCGTGCAGGCGCTCCGCCGTGGCGACCGGGTCCGCGTCGAGGGCGCCGCGCAGCAGGCCGAGCGGGATCTGCGGAGCGCGGTCGTACGCGTACTCCAGGGCCTTCTCGTCGAACGACTGCAGCACCACGCGGTCCTCCAGCCCGGCCTCGAGGATCATGTCGACCGTCCGGTCCACCTCCGCGCGGGTCTCCGGCCCCTTGATCTCGAGCAGCAGGTCGGAGCTGCCGGTGTCCATGAGGTCGAGCACCTGCGCGAACGTGGGCACCTTCTCCCCGGTGAACGCGGGACTGAACCACGATCCCGCGTCGAGGGAGCCGAGGTACGGCGACCGCAGGAACGCGACGTCGCCCGTCCCGTCCGTGGTGCGGTCGACGGTCTGGTCGTGCAGGACGACCGGCACGCCGTCCGCGGTGGTGTGCACGTCGATCTCGACGTACTCGGCGCCGGTCTTCATCGCCGCGGCGTACGCGGCGAGCGTGTTCTCCGGCGTGACCGACGAGTAGCCGCGGTGCGCCGCGGTGACGGGAAGGTCGCCTGGCTCGTTCACGACGGGCTTCGGCTCGAGCTCCGTGACGACGACGTCGTCGATGCTCACGCGCGCGCCGTCGGCGGAGAAGCCGAGCACGCCGTCGTCGGTGCGGCCGATGCGCCCCTCCAGCACCTCCTGGCCGTCGAAGACCCAGGTGGCGTGGTTGCCCTGCACCTCGATCGCGATCGGCACGTCCTTGCCGACGCCGGCGTCCGACGGCGCGGCCGCCGTGGACGGCACGTTCCAGGCGTTGCCCGACGTGCGCTCGGCCAGCTCGAGGCCGTTGCCCGCCGTCGTGGTGGAGCGCATGGCGGCCTGCCACCACGGCACGCCGCCGGCGGGGTCGATGTCGAGGATCGGCGCGAGCCAGCGGGCCGCGTTGTTCACGGCGTCGAAGCGCACCGTGGCCTCGAGCCGGTAGTTCTCCAGGTGCGGGCCGAAGGTGACGCGCCCGATCGTCGACGGCTCGCCCACGAGGCGGCCGTCCTGCACGGCCCACGCGCCCGCCCCGACCCGCCAGCCGTCGGGCAGCGCGCCGTCCGCGACGTCGTCGAAGTCCTGGGCGTAGACGACGTCGCCGGGCTCGGCGGCGAGCGGCGCGGCGGTCGCGACGGGCGGCGCGACGAGGGTCGCGCCGAACGAGGCGACGGACACCCCCGCGGCGACGGCGAACGCGAGCGTGGCGGGGACGGTGCGCGTCCCGGGCGGGGCGAGCAGGGTGCGGCGGCGTGCGGTCATGGTGGACCCTCCTGGCGTCGTCGGACGGATATGGCGGGCACGCTAGGCAGCGCGGATGTCCGGACCGGGGCCGACGGGGTGACCCGCCGGTGACGGTCGGACGAACTTCGGGTGGGGTGCGAGACTGCCGGGATGACCGACCGGGAGGACGCCGAGGGCCGTCTGCGCGCGCGCCTCGCGGAGGTGGAGGAGCGTCTCGCGGCGCAGCGCCGCGCCGTCGACGGGATCGTCGAGTCGGCGCGCGACTCCAACGCCGACGACGAGCACGACCCCGAGGGCGCCACGCTCGCGTGGGAGCGGCAGCAGGCGGCGGCGCTCGCGGCCGAGGCGGAGCGCGAGCGCGACCAGCTCCTCGCCGCGCTCGACCGCGTCGCCGCCGGGACGTACGGCGTCTGCGAGGTGTGCGGCCGGCCCATCCCCGCCGCCCGGCTGGAGGCGCGGCCCGCCGCCACCCGCTGCGTCGAGCACGCGCGCTGAGGCGTGGGCCGGGCGTCGGAGGGCGCGCGACCTGGCAGCATGACGGCGTGCGCGTGGAACCCCTGACCCCGGACGGCGTGGTGGATCACGTCGTGGCGCGCGTCCTGGGTCGCGGGGCGGGCGACGTCCCGGTGCGCGTGCTCGTCGACGGGCACCCGTCCACGCGCCCGGAGGCGCTCGCGGACGCGCTGGTCGAGCCGCTGCGCGCGGCGGGCCGCCCGGTCGCACGGGTGCGGGTCCGGGACTTCCTGCGCGCCCGGTCGCTGCGGCTCGAGCGCGGCCGCCGGGACGCCGACGCGCTCCTGGACGAGTGGATCGACGTCGACGGGCTCAACCGGGAGGTGCTGGGCGCGGTCGTGACGCGGGGCCGCTGGCTGCCGAGCCTGCGCGACCCGGACACCGGCCGCTCGACCCGCGCGGGGTACGAGGACGCGCCGCCGGGCACCGTCGTCGTGCTGGACGGGTCGCTCGCGCTGGGCCGGGGGCTCGACGTCGACCTGGCCGTCCACCTGGCGCTGCGGCCCGCGACGGAGACGCGGAACACGCCGCTCGACGACGCGTGGACCCTCGCGGCGTACGGGCGCTACCGCCGCGAGGCGCAGCCCGAGCGCCGCGCCGATGTCGTCGTGCGGGTGGACCACCCCGACCGGCCCGCGCTGGTGCTCCCGGGCTGACCTACGGTCGCGCCTGTCGGGTCAGCCCCGGCAGAGGCAGAACGGGTGGCCGGCGGGGTCGGCGAAGACGCGGAAGGTGTCCTCACCGCCGGGCAGCCGCTGCGCGCCGACGGCGAGGGCCGCGGCCTCCGCCTCGTCCAGCGTCTGCGGGCCGATCTGGAGGTCGAGATGCAGCTGCTGCGGGTACGCCGGGTCGGGCCAGCGCGGGGCGGCGTAGCCCTCCACCTGCTGGAACAGCAGCGCCCTCTCCCCGCCGAGCATCGCCATCCCCTCGGCGTCGTAGACCACCGGGTCGCCGAGGACGCCGGACCAGAACGCGGCGGCGGCCGAGGCGTCCGGCACGTCGAAGGTGAGGCCCATGATCGTCAGGCCGTCGTTGTCGGGCGCGTGGCACAGGTCGAACGGGTGCCCGGCGGGGTCGGCGAGCGTCGTCCACTCCGGGTTCTCGCGCAGCACCGTGGCGCCGAGGCCGACGGCGCGCTGCACGGCGGCCGCGACGTCGGGCACGCGCAGGTCGAGGTGCAGCTGCTGCGGGTGCTCCTGCCCGGGCCACTGCGGCGGCACCAGGTCGGGGGCGGGCTGGAAGGCGAGCGACCAGCCGTCGGGGGTGTTCAGCGTGATCCAGTCCTCGCCGTACCCCTGCTGCTCGACCTCCGCGCCGGTCAGCCGTTGCCAGAAGTCCGCCGCGACCTGCGGTTCGGGGACGTCGAACACCACCGCGTCCAGGGCTGCGACCCACGTCGTCGTCTCGTCGCTCATGGGGCCCAGCGTGCCGCGGACCTCCGACACCCGCAGCGCGCCGGGGCTGTACAGCGCCGCCGGGCGGGGCGATCATGCTGCTCACCGCCGTCGGACGCCCTGGGGGCCGCATGATCGTCGCACCGTTCGGACGCTTCACCGAGGGCCGTGTGCCCGACCCCGGCATCGCTCGGCTGTTCACGCGGGAGAACCGGTGGCAGGCGCGGCTCGACGTCGAGGCGGCGCTCGCGCTCGCGGAGGCCGACGCCGGGCTCATCCCGGCGGAGTCGGCCCGCGCCATCGCGCTCACGGCGCGCATCGAGAAGCTCGACGTGCGGCGGGTGCTCGCCGCGACCGCCGAGGCGAGCCACCCGCTGGTGCCGCTCATCGAGGAGTTCGCGCGCGCCGTCGGCTCCAAGCACGGCGGCTGGGTGCACTGGGGCGCGACGACGCAGAACATCACCCAGACGGCGGACGTGCTGGTGCTGCGCGACGCGCACCGGGCGGTGCTGCGCCAGCTGGGCCGCGTGCTGCGATCGGCGGGCCGCCTCGCGGAGTCGTCCGCGGCGCTGCCGATGGCGGGCCGCACGCACAGCCAGCACGCGGTGCCGGTGACGTTCGGCTTCAAGGTGGCGGTGTGGATCGACCAGCTCGCCGCGCACGCCGACCGGTTGGAGCGCCTCGACGAGCGGCTGTTCTGCGTGCTCATGGGCGGCGCCGCGGGCACGTTCGCGTCGTTCGGCGGCTCGGGCCGGGCGATCGAGGCGGGGGTGGCGCGGCGGCTCGGGCTGCACCCGATGCGCGTGCCGTCCCGGTCGGTCAACGACGGCATCGTGGAGCTCGTGCTGGTGCTGGCGCAGCTCGCGGGCACGATCGGGAAGATCGGCCGGGACGTCTACACGCTGATGCAGCCGGAGTTCGCGGAGGCGTTCGAGCCGGTGCCGGAGGGCACGGTCGGCAGCTCGACCATGCCGCACAAGCGCAACCCCCAGCTCGCCCTCGACATGCAGACGATGTCGGCGGAGCTGCGCGCCCTCGCCGGCCCGGCGCTGGAGTCGATGCTGCACGACCAGGAGGCGAACGGCGCCATGACGGCCCTGCTCGAGGACGTCTCGGCGTCCGCCGCGGTGCTGGCGGGCGACATGCTCGCGCGGCTCGAGGTGGTGATGGACGGCCTGGAGCTCGACCCGGGCCGGATGCGGGCGAACATCCGCCTGTCCGAGGGCATGATCGGCTCGGAGTCCCTCATGCTCGCCCTCGGCGAGAAGATCGGGCGGCAGAAGGCGCACGATGTCGTGTTCACCGTCGCGCAGGCGGCCGCGTCCGACGGGCGCCCGTTCCTCGAGCTGCTGCACGGCGACCCCGTGGTCAGCGAGGCGTTCGACGACGACGAGCTGCGGACCCTCCTCGACCCGGCGGGCTACCTCGGCCTGAGCACGGAGATCGCGCGGGAGCTCGCCGCGTGCGCGGACGAGACCGCGGACCGGCTCGAGGCGCTGCCCGCCCGGATCCCCGTCTCGGTCGGGAGCCAGCGGCCCGGGGAGGGGTGAACCCGGGCGCCGGACGCCGTCCGCAGGGCGTCGGAGGCCGGCCGGTGTCATCGTGGGCAGATGGAACGTGCGCAGAGGGAGCATGGCCAGGCGGGTGCGTCCCGCGGCCGGACGGCCCGCCGCGTGACGGCGGCGGCGCTCGCCCTCGCCGCGCTCGCGGTGCTCGGCGCGTGCGCCGCGGGCCCGAACCCGGCCGTCGACACGTCGACGATCAGCGGCGTCGGGCCCTACGGGTTCTGGTGGGGCCTGTGGCAGGGCATGATCCTGCCGATCACGTTCATCGTCTCCCTGTTCACCGACTCCGTGTCGGTGTACGAGGTGCACAACACCGGCAACTGGTACGACGTCGGGTACGTGCTCGGCATCTCGCTGGTCTTCGGCGGCCCGCTCGGCGCCCGCCGGGCCCGCCACTGACGTCGTTCAGCCGCGCCCCTCGGCGACCGCGTGCTCGTGGGCCGCGCGCGCGATGTTGCGCTGCATCCCGCCGAACACGATCCCGTGGAACGGGCTGATCGCCCACCAGTACAGCTGCCCCGGCAGGCCGCGCGGGGAGAAGATCGCGCGCTGCCGGAACACCGGGCTCGGGCCGGGACCCTCCTCGACCGCCAGCTCCAGCCACGCGAGCCCCGGCAGGCGCATCTCGGCGCGCAGCCGGAGCAGCCGCCCGGGCACCACCTTCTCCACGCGCCACCAGTCGAGCGCGTCCCCGGGCTCCAGCCGGTGCGGGTGCCGCCGGCCGCGCCGCAGCCCGGGGCCGCCGAAGAGGCGGTCGAGCACGCCGCGGGCGACCCAGCCGAGGCGCCAGGAGTACCAGCCGTGGGCGCCGCCGATGCCCTCGATCACCGACCACAGCGACTCCGGCGTGGTGTCCACCGCTCGGGCCCGGTCGTCGACGAGCAGGCTGCCTCCGGCCCAGTCCGGGTCGTCGGGCAGCGGGTCGGACGGCGCGCCGCGCGTGGACGCCGAGCTCCAGCTGGTCCGCACGTCGAGGTCACGGATCCGGGCCAGCGCCAGGGCGACCGCGTCGTCGAACCCGACGAGCCCCTCGGGCGGATCGGGGACGTACCGCGCGATGTCGTGGTCGCGCGCCACGACCTCGTGCACCAGCGAGCCCACCAGGGGGCGGGCGATCGCCGGCGGCACCGGGGTCACCAGCCCGACCCACAGGCTGGCCAGCCGGGGCGTCAGCACGGGCACGGCGCGGATCACGCGGGGCCGCAGCCCGGCGACGGCGGCGTAGCGCTGCATCATCCCGCGGTAGGTCAGCACGTCCGGGCCGCCGATGTCGAAGCCGCGGCTGACGTGGTCGGGGACCTCGGCCGCCCCGACCAGGTAGCGCAGCACGTCGCGGACGGCGATCGGCTGGATGCGGTTGTCGATCCACCGCGGGGCGACCATGACGGGCAGGCGCTCGGTGAGGTAGCGCATCATCTCGAACGACGCGCTCCCGGAGCCCAGGATGACCGCGGCCCGCAGGACGACGGTGGGGACCCGGCCGGCGAGCAGGATCCTCTCCACCTCCCGGCGGGAGCGGAGGTGCGGCGACAGGTCCGCGGTGTCGGGGTAGAGACCGCCCAGGTAGACCACGCGGCGCAGCCCGGCCTCGGCGGCCGCCTCCGCGAACCCGCGGGCCGTGCGGCGGTCGGTGTCGGCGAACCCGTGCCCCGCGCCGAGGGCGTGGATGAGGTAGTAGGCGACCTCGACCCCGTCCAGGGCGCGGCGCAGGTCCTGGTGCGAGCCGGCGTCGCCCGTCACGACGTCGACGGCGTCGGCCCAGGCGCGCGCGGTGAGGCGCTCGGGATGGCGGGCGAGCACGCGGACCCGGTACCCGGCGGCGAGCAGCTCGGGCACGAGCCGCCCGCCGATGTACCCGGTGGCGCCGGTGACCAGCACGAGCGGCGCGTCGGTCGGCACGGGCGTACCTCCTTCTCGGCGGACCCCTCTCGGGTCTCAAGTTGCTAGCCAGGCTAGCAATACTGTGCGCGTGGTGGCAGGGTGGAAGGTGCCGCGGCGCCTCGCCGCGGCGACGTCCGACGTGCGAGGAGGATCCGATGGCGGACGCGACGACCGCTCCGCGGCTGCAGCAGGTCGCGGTGACGGCGAGCCTGCTGGTGTGCGTGGTGGGGTCGATGATCGGCGTCGGGGTCTTCGGCGGCACCCGGGTGTCGGAGGCCGCGGGCGGCGCGCTCGCGGCCGACGCGACCCTGGTGGCCCCGGCGTCCCCCGCGTTCTCGATCTGGACCGTCATCTACCTCGGCCTCGCGGGCTACACGGTGTTCCAGTGGCTCCCCGCGCACGCGGCCGACGACCGGCAGCGGCGGCTGCGGCTCCCGGTCGCGGCGACCATGCTGCTCAACGCGGCCTGGATCCTCGTCGTCCAGGCCGGCGCGCTGTGGTGGAGCGTGCTCGTCATCGTGGTGCTCCTCGCCGTGCTCGCCCGGACGTTCCTGGTCCTGGTGCGGACGCCGGCGAGCGGCGTGGTCGAGCGCGTGCTCGTGGACGGGACGCTCGGCCTCTACCTGGGCTGGGTCTGCGTGGCCACCGTCGCCAACGTGGCGGCGGCCCTCGCGGCCGCGGGGTTCGACGGCGGGGCGGTGGCGGCGGACTGGTGGGCCGTGGGGATCCTCGCGGCGGTCGCCGCCGTCGGCGTCGCGCTCGCGGTGCGGGGGCAGGGACGCATCGCCGTGGCGGCGGCGATCGCCTGGGGCCTGGCGTGGGTGGCCGTCGCGCGGTCCGGGGGCGAGCCCGCCTCGGCACCCGCCGCGGCCAGCGCCGTCGCCGCGGCCGTCGTCGTGCTCGGGGCGGCGGTGGTGCTGCGCCTGCGGGCCGTTCGCGGCCGCGTCGTCGCGGGTGCGTCGTGAGCGGGGTCGACGGCGGCCCCGGGGCCGCCGAGGACCACGTGGTCCTGCTCGACGACGCGGGCGCGCCGCTGGGGGTCGCCCCCCGCGCGACGGTGCACACCCGCGACACCCCGCTGCACCTCGGGTTCTCCTGCTACCTGTTCCGCCCGGACGGGCGGCTCCTGGTCACCCGGCGCGCGCTGTCGAAGCGGACGTGGCCCGGCGTCTGGACCAACTCGTTCTGCGGGCACCCGCGCCGGGGCGAGCCGCTGGCGCAGGCCGTCCTGCGGCACGGCCGGCACGAGCTCGGGCTGGACGTGGCGACCGACGGCGAGCCCGTGCTGCCGTCGTTCCGCTACCGCGCGGTGGACGCGGGCGGCGTCGTCGAGAACGAGATCTGCCCGGTGCTGCTCGCGTCGGTGGACCGCGACCCCGCGCCGAACCCGGACGAGGTCATGGACTGGCGGTGGGTGCGGCCGGGTGACGTCGAGGCGCTCGTCGACCTCGCGCCCTGGGCGGTGAGCCCGTGGATGGTCGAGCAGGTGCCCGAGCTGCGCGCGGCGGGCTGGACCGCGCCGGGCGGCGCGCAGCCAGGCGTCGCGTAGCGGGCGCCGCGAGGGTCAGGCGGGCGCGTCGCCGGCCACGGTCCCGGCCGCGTGGTCGGACTCCCGCTCGGCCTCGGCCGCCATGGCCAGCAGGAAGTCCCGCACGGCCGGGCGGGAGCGCGCCGGCACGGCCCGCGCGATCTCGAGCATGCGGGCGTGGACCGGGGCGAGCCGCTCGCGCACCTCGGCGTGCGCGGCGTCGGAGGCGACGACGACGACCGAGCGGCGGTCCGACGGGTGCGGGCGCCGCTCCAGGTGCCCCGAGGCGACCAGGCGGTCGAGCAGCTTCGTGGTCGAGGCGGTGGAGATCGCCAGGTACGCGGCGAGCCCGCGCGGCGTCGCCGGCTCGCCGTGGCCCTCGCACGCGATGACGTGCTGGAGGGCACGGAGGTCGGTGAGGTTCATCTTCATGTCGCGGCCGGCGCGGCGCCGCATCGCCTCGTCGGCACGGCGGAACGCCCGCAGCGCCTCGAGGAGGCTGCGGGCCTCCGCGTCCGACTCCCCGAACCAGTAGGAGCCCCCCGTGGGTGCCTGGGTCACGCGCTCATCCTAGCCACTGCACATCTGGCTAGTATCTTGCTAGGCTAAATACATGCTTGGCGAGGAGGTGGGCCGGATGGAGCGCTCGTCGTGGGCCGGCGAACCGTCGACCGCGGACACCGAGCACATCGAGGACGCCGTCGACCGGCTGTTCGTCACCGGCCCCCGTCCGGAGGACGCCCGGCTGTGGGAGTCCGTGCGCGGCACGAGCCGCGGGGGCAAGCGGTTGCGGCCGCGCCTCCTGCTCGCCGCCTACGACGCGCTCGCACCGGCGGCGCCGCCCGAGCCTCGGGAGGTCGCGCTCGCCGTGGCCGCGGCCCTCGAGCTGCTGCACCACGCCTTCCTGGTGCACGACGACGTCATCGACGAGGCCGACACCCGACGCGGGCGCCCGAACGTCGCCGGGGCGTTCGCGGCCCGGGCGCGGGAGGCGGGCGTCGACGACCGGCGGGCCGAGGGCTACGGCGCCGCGGCGGGCATCCTGGCCGGTGACCTGGCGCTCGCAGGCGCGGTGCGGGCGGTCGCGCTGTGCGGGGCCGCCCCGGCGACCACCGAGCGACTGCTCGACGCACTCGACGAGACCCTGCACGTCACCGCCGACGGGGAGCTCGCGGACGTCCGGCTGAGCCTCGGGCCGTGCGCCGACCTCGACGAGACGCTCCGCACGGCCGAGCGCAAGACGGCCGCGTACTCGTTCCAGCTCCCGCTGTGGGCCGCGGCGGTCCTCGCGGGCCGGGACGACCTCGAGCCCGACGTCCTGCGCCTGGGGCGTGACCTGGGCCTCGCGTTCCAGCTCCGCGACGACCTCGACGGCGTGTTCGGGGACCCGGAGGTGACCGGCAAGAGCAACGCCTCCGACCTGAGGGAGGGCAAGTGCACCCCGCTGGTGGCGCTCGCCCGCGGCACGTGGGCCTGGGGCGAGCTGAGCGCGGTGCTCGGCGACCCCGACGCCGGGGAGCCGGAGCTGGCGCGGGCCCGCGAGCTGCTCGCGGCGTGCGGGGCCCGTGCGGCAGTCGAGACCCTCGTGGCGGACCTCGAGCGCGACGCCCGGGCGCTGGGCCGCGACCTCGGCCTGGACGCGGTGGTGGAGCGTCTCGTCGGGACCGGACCGCACGCGACGAGCGCCGCATGAGCGCCGCGACCGCGCCGGACCGGGCCGTACCCGACGTCCCCGGCATCCCCGGCGTCGCGGCGGACGACCCGACGTACGACGCCGCGGCCGTGCGCAGCGCCGCGGTGGTCGTCCGTGCCTACTCGACGTCGTTCGGCTGGGCGTGCCGCCTGCTCGGCGACGACGTGCGAGACCACGTGCGCGGGGTCTACGCGCTGGTCCGGGTGGCCGACGAGATCGTCGACGACCCCCGGCCCGGGCTCTCCGCCGCCGAGCGCGGCGAGCTGCTCGCCGAGCTCGAGCACGAGGTCGCGCGGGCGCGGGCACGCGGGCGCAGCAGCAACCTCGTGGTGCACGCCTTCGCGCGCACCGCGCGCCGGTTCGGCATCGGGGACGACCTCGTGGCGCCGTTCTTCGCGTCGATGCGGGCCGACCTCTCGGTGACCGCGCACGACGAGGCCAGCTTCGCCGCGTACGTGCACGGTTCGGCCGAGGTGGTCGGCCTCATGTGCCTGCGCGTGTTCGTCGCGGGGGACGACGCGGCCTACGACCGGCTGGCCCCGGGCGCGGCACGGCTCGGCGCGGCGTTCCAGAAGGTCAACTTCCTGCGCGACCTGGCCGAGGACGTGGACCTCCGCGGCCGGGCCTACTTCCCGGGGCTGGACGTGGACGCGTTCGGCGACGACGACCGCGACCGGCTCATCGCCGACATCGACGCCGACCTGGCCGCCGCGCGCGTCGCGATCGACGACCTGCCGCGCGGCTCGCGCCTCGCGGTGCGGGTGGCGCACGACCTGTTCGCGGAGCTCTCCCGTCGGCTGGCGACCACCCCGGCCGCCACGATCCGGCAGGAGCGGGTGAGGGTCCCGGGTCCGGTCAAGGCACGGCTGGTGGCCGGGGCCCTTGCGGGGGAGGTGCTCCGGTGAGGGTGGTCGTGGTCGGTGCGGGGATCGCGGGGCTGGCGACGGCCGGGCTGCTCGCGCGCGACGGGCACGAGGTCGAGGTGCTCGAGCGGCACGCCGCACCGGGCGGGCGCGCGGGCTCCTGGGAGCGCGCCGGCTTCCGCTTCGACACGGGCCCGTCCTGGTACCTCATGCCCGAGGTCTTCGACCACTGGTTCCGGCTCATGGGCTCGAGCGCCGACCGCGAGCTGGACCTCGTCGGGCTCGACCCGGCCTACCGCGTCTTCTTCGAGGGTCACGACGACGCGCTCGACGTCTCGCCCGACCGGGCCGCCAACGCCGCGACGTTCGAGGCGGTCGAGCCCGGCGCGGGGGAGCGCCTGGAGCGGTACCTGGACTCCGCGCACGACACGTACGACCTGGCGCTGCGGCACTTCCTGTACACGACGTTCGCCTCCTGGCGGCCGTTCGCCCATCCCGACGTCGCGAAGCGGTGGCACCGGCTCGCCCCGCTGCTGGGCGCATCCCTCGGCTCCCGGGTGGCCGCGTCGTTCCAGGACGTGCGGCTGCGCCAGGTGCTGGGGTACCCCGCGGTCTTCCTCGGCTCGTCGCCCGACCGGGCGCCGAGCCTGTACCACCTGATGAGCGCCCTGGACCTCGACGGCGGCGTGCGATACCCGCAGGGGGGATTCGCGCGCGTGGTCGACGCGGTCGCCGGGCTCGCGGTGGGCGCGGGGGTCACCTTGCGCACCCGCGCGCGGGCGACCGCGATCACGACCACGGCCGTCGGGAACGGCCCGGGGGCGGCACGGACCCGGATCCCCGTCCCCGGGTCCCGCCGTCCCCGGGCTGCGGTCACCGGGGTGCGCTGGGTGGACGCCGCCGGGGACGAGCACCACGCGCCCGCCGACGTCGTCGTCACCGCGGCCGACCTGCACCACGTGGAGCAGGACCTGCTGCCGCCCGACCTGCGCGACCGGTCGCCGTCGTGGTGGGCCCGGCGCGACCCGGGGCCGGGCGGCGTCCTGGTGATGCTGGGCGTGCGCGGCCGCGTGCCGCAGCTCGCGCACCACTCGCTGTTCTTCACCGCGGACTGGCGGGAGAACTTCGGCGCCATCACCGAGGGGCGCGTGCCCGACCCGGCGTCGCTGTACGTGTGCGCGCCGTCCCGCACGGACCCGACCGTGGCCCCGCCCGGGCACGAGAACCTCTTCCTGCTCGTGCCCGTGCCGGCCGACCCGGGCCTCGGCCGCGGCGGCGAGGACGGCGCGGGCGACGCCGCCGTCGAGGCGGTCGCGGACGCCGCGATCGACCGCGTCGCCGCGTGGGCGGGCGTGCCCGACCTGCGCGAGCGCGTCGTGGTGCGCCGGACCGTGGGGCCGGGCGACTTCGCGGCCGACCTGTCGTCGTGGTCCGGCGGCATGCTCGGCCCGGCGCACACCCTGCGCCAGAGCGCGATGTTCCGGGCGGGCAACCGCTCGCGGCGGGTCGCGGGGCTGCTCCACGCCGGCGGGTCGACGATCCCCGGCGTCGGGCTGCCGATGTGCCTCATCAGCGCGGAGCTCGCCGTGAAGCGGGTGCGCGGCGACACGACCGCCCGCCCGCTCCCCGAGCCCCGCCCGGCCCTCGCGTCCCAGGAGTGATCGCCCTGCACTGGACCTCCTTCGTCTACCTCGCGCTGCTGCTCGGGGCGCTGGCCTCGATGGCCCTCGTGGACCGGCGCGCGCGGCTCGTCCTCTGGTCCGCGCACCCCGGCCGCGGCGCCGCCGTCCTCGCCGTCGGCACCCTGGTGTTCCTCGGGTGGGACCTCGTGGCGATCGCGGCGGGCTTCTACTCCCGCGGAGGCGCCGCCATGACCGGCGTCGAGCTCGCGCCGCACCTGCCGCTCGAGGAGCTCTTCTTCATCCTGTTCCTCTGCTATTTCACGCTGGTGCTGCACGGGCTCCTGCGGCGCACGCTCGCCGGACGCCTCGCCCGGGGCGCGCGATGACGTACGCGGGGCTCGCGGTCGGTGCCGTCGCCGGCGCGCTGGTGGTCGCGCTGGTCGTCGCGCGGGTGCGCCGCCTCGGGCGCCGGTGGTGGGCGGCGACGGCGCTCGCCGCCGTCGTGCTCGTGGCGCTCACCGTCGTCTTCGACAGCCTCATGATCGCCGCCGACCTGTTCCGGTACGACGACGCGGCGCTCGTGGGCGTGCGGCTGTGGCTCACGCCGGTGGAGGACCTCGCGTGGCCCGTCGTGGCCGCGCTGCTGCTGCCCGCCCTGTGGGCGCTGGTGGGCGACGACGGGCGCGGGGAGGTCGACGCATGACGGCGCCCGCGAGAGGGGGACAGACGACGGGGCCGGCGGCCGCGCTGCGCCAGGTCGTCGGGTCGTCCCGCCCCGTGAGCTGGATCAACACGGCGTACCCGTTCGCCGCGGCGTACCTGCTGGCGGGCGGGGCCGGCCGGGTGGGCGTCGCGGAGCTCGTCGTCGGCACGCTCTACTTCCTCGTCCCGTACAACCTGCTGATGTACGGGCTCAACGACGTCTGGGACTACGAGTCGGACCTGCGCAACCCGCGCAAGGGCGGGATCGAGGGCGTCGTGCTGTCGCGGCGGTGGCACCGCCTCACGGTGCGCTCCGCCGTCCTGAGCAACGTCCCGTTCCTCGTCTACCTGGTCGTGGTCGGGTCGGCCGCCTCCACCGCGGTGCTCGCCGTGAGCGTCTTCGCCGTGGTCGCGTACTCCGCGCCGGGGCTGCGGTTCAAGGAACGGCCGGTGCTGGACTCGGCGACGTCGAGCACCCATTTCGTCAGCCCCGCCGTCTTCGGCCTGGCGCTGGCGGGCGGCACCCTCACCGGGCCGGTGGTCGGGGTGCTCGCGGCGTTCTTCCTGTGGGGCATGGCGTCCCAGGCGTTCGGCGCGGTGCAGGACGTCGAGGCGGACCGCGCCGCCGGGATCGGCTCGGTGGCCACGTGGCTCGGCGCGGCGCGCACCGTGCGCGGGGCGATGGTGGCTTACGCCGCGGCCGGCGTCGTGCTGGTCCTGGCGGGCTGGCCCGCGGCGCTCGCCGCCGTCCTCGTCGTGCCCTACGTGGTGAGCGTCGCGCCGTACCGGAACCTGCCCGACGACCGCTGCGAGGAGGCGCACGCCGGGTGGCGGCGGTTCCTGTGGCTCAACCTCGTCACCGGGTTCCTGGTGACGCAGCTGCTCATCGCCGTCAGCCTGGGCTGGCTCTGACCCCGGCCCGGAGGCTGTCGGGGCTCGGGATCGGGCTCGGGGTCAGCCCCGCTCCCAGTCCTCGCGTGCGCCGGGGACGACGGTGAAGAGCGGGTGCGCACGGACGCGCTCGGCCTCCTCGAGCGCCGGCGCGAGGCCGGGGGTGCGGACGCGGAGCTTGGCGGCCAGGTGCGCGCGTTCGAACTCCAGCTGCCCGTCCGTCACCGGGATCCGCGGCACCGGCGGGCGACCGGCGTGGGGTGCGTCGAGGATCCGGCCGCGGTCGAAGGAGTACGTGCGGGCGGACGCCTCGGCCGCGATCCCCTCGAGGTAGTCCCCGACGGCGGCGAGCGGGTCGGGGGTGGCGCGGAACCGGGCGAGCTGCGGATGGTCGCGGTAGCCCTTCGTGCGCCCGGCGAGCACCGCCTGGGCGAGCAGGGCCTCGCGCCAGCAGGCCGTCAGCCCCTGCCGGTCGAGGTAGTCGGGGGCGAGGGACCAGAGGCGCACCGGGTCATCGTGACACGCGCACCCACCGCACGAGCAGCCCGACGCCGAGCACCCGGCGCCTCCGTCGCCCCGCCGGTCAGCCGGCGGTCGCGACGACGGCGAACTGCGGGCCGTCGGGGTCGAACGGGGCGCCGGACAGGTCGCCCAGCACGTCGACGGTGCGGAGCCCGGCAGCGTCCAGCTCGCTGGTCAGCTCCTCGGGGTCGAAGTACCGGACCCAGTTGCAGAAGGTGCGCGTCCGCTCGGCCTCGACGACGTCGTACCGGTCCAGGGAGACGCGCTCCTCGTCGTACCGGTGCGTGGTGCGGAACCCGAAGTACGGGTCCGCCGACCAGAAGCCGTCCATGAGGTCGGGCGCGAAGACCGTCTCCTCCCGGACCGCGGCGAACGCCGGCAGGTGGTCGACGTCGAGCACGAAGGACCCGCCGGGGGCGAGGTGGTCGCGCACCGTGCCCAGCAGCGCCCGCCGCTGTTCCGGCGGCAGGGCGCCGTAGTCGCGCATGATCAGCAGGACGAGGTCGTAGCGGACGTCCTCCCGGTAGGCGAGGTAGTCCTGGTGTAGGTAGCGGACCGGGAGCCCCTCGGCGCGGGCGAGCGCGCGGGCGTGGTCGAGCGACCGCGTCGACAGGTCGAGGCCCGTGACCGCCGCGCCGGTGCGGGCGAGCGGCGTCGTGTAGAGGCCGGGGCCGCAGCCGAGGTCGGCCACCGACGTGCCCTCGCCGACGTCGAAGCGGTCGACCAGCCACGCCAGCACGCGCTCCCGGAGCTCGGTCCGGTAGGTCGAGAGGTCGACGTCGGGGTCGAGGTGCGCGGCGAGCATGCGCGCGGAGATGTGGGGGTCGGTCCACAGGTCGGGGGTCGTGAGCGTCGCGTAGAGGGCGGGGCGGGTGGTGACGGCCGACAGCTGGCCGAACAGGTCGGGCACGGGGCTCCTGCGGGACGGGAGGGCGGATCCGGCCACGCTAGCCGCCCGCCCGTCACGGGGGCGACGGAAATCAGGGTCTTGCGGGGTGGCTGAACACGTGTTTAGTCTGTTGAACATGCGTTCAGTCGATGTCGCGCCCGAGGTCCCTGCCGAGGACCGCGGGCCGCTCGTGCCGGAACCCGACGGCAGCACGCGCGGCCGGATCCTCGACGTCGCGATGCGCCGCTTCGCCCGGTCCGGGTTCGGCGCGTCCGTCCGGACCATCGCGTCCGACGCCGGGGTCAGCGCGGCGCTCGTCATCCACCACTTCGGCTCCAAGGACAAGCTGCACGCCGCGTGCGACGAGTACGTGCTCGCGTGGATCCGCGACGTCAAGCGCGACTCGATCGGCCGTGCCGCGGGCGGCAGCCTGCTGCAGGTGCTCGCCGCGGCGGACCAGTACGCGCCGCTCGTGGGCTACGTGCTGCGCTCGCTGCAGGTGGGCGGCGCGGTGGGCCGCGAGTTCACCGAGCACATGATCGCCGACGCCGAGGTGTACACGTCCGAGGCGGTGCGCGACGGCGTCGTGCGGCCCAGCCGGGACGAGGCGGCGCGGGTGCGCTACCTCGTCTACTCCTCCCTCGGCGCGATGCTGCTGTCCGTCACGCTCGACCCGCCGCAGGACGCCTCCGACGTCACCGCGGCCATGCGCCGCTTCATGGACGAGCTGTACCTGCCGATGCTCGAGCTCTTCACCGAGGGCTTCCTCACCACCCGTCGCATGCTCGACGACTACCTCCTGTACGTGCCGGACCCGCCGCCCGGGGCGCAGGCCCCCACCGACGGAACCCCCCACCACGACGAAGAGGAACCATGACCACCACGGCTGCAACCACCACCGGCCCGCGGGCCGCGAGCGCGGTCGAGATCCACGACCTGCGCAAGTCCTTCGGCTCCGTCCAGGCCCTCGACGGGCTGGACCTGACCGTCGAGGCCGGCCAGGTGGCCGGCTTCCTCGGCCCGAACGGCGCCGGGAAGTCCACCACCATCCGCGTGCTGCTCGGCCTGCTGCGCGCCGACTCCGGCAGCGCCCGGCTGCTCGGCGGCGACCCCTGGCGCGACGCCGTCGCGCTGCACCGCCGTCTGGCGTACGTGCCGGGCGACGTGTCGCTGTGGCCGAACCTCACCGGAGGCGAGGCCATCGACTACCTCGCCCGCCTGCGCGGGAAGCCCGACAAGAAGCGCAAGGCCGAGCTGCTGGAGCGGTTCGAGCTCGACCCCACCAAGAAGGCCCGCACCTACTCCAAGGGCAACCGGCAGAAGGTCGCGCTCGTCGCGGCGTTCGTCTCCCAGGTCGACCTGCTCGTGCTCGACGAGCCCACCTCCGGCCTCGACCCGCTCATGGAGGCCGTGTTCACCGAGCACGTCCGCGAGGCCAAGGCCGCCGGCACCTCCGTGCTGCTGTCGAGCCACATCCTCAGCGAGGTCGAGAAGGTCTGCGACACCGTGACGATCATTCGCGGCGGCCGCTCCGTGGAGTCCGGCACCCTCGACGACCTGCGCCACCTCACGCGCTCGGCCGTCACCGCCGTCGTCGACGGCGACCCGGCCCCGATCGGGGCGATGGCCGGGGTGCACGACCTCGCCACCAGCGAGAACGGTGTCGGCACGCGCGTGACGTTCGACGTCGACAACTCGGAGATGGGGCGTGTCCTGCCCGCCGTCTCCGCCCTCGGCGTGCACTCCTTCACCGCGCAGCCGCCGTCGCTCGAAGAGCTGTTCATGCGGCACTACGGCGACGAGCTCGCCGCCGACGGCGTGCAGGTCGCGGGCGCCACCAGCAAGGCGGGCGCACGATGAGTGCCGTCACCGCCGCGCCGCGGCTCCGCGCAGGGTCCGCGCGCTCCGGCGGCACCACGCTGACGGGCACGTGGAGCCTGGTGCGGTTCATCCTGCGCCGCGACCGCGTGCGCCTGCTCGTGTGGTCCCTCGCGATCCCGGCGCTGTACCTCGCCTCCCTCGGCGAGTACACGTCGATGGCGGACGACCCGGCCGGCATGCAGGCGCGGGCCGCGCTGGTGCAGACGCCCGCCATGGTGTCGATGACCGGGCCGGGGTACGGCACCGACGACTACACCGTCGGCGCGGCGGTCTCGAACGAGCTCGTGCTGTGGATGGTGCTGGCGCTCGCGGTCATGAGCATCATGCAGGTGGTGCGCCACACGCGCGCCGAGGAGGAGTCGAGCCGGTCGGAGCTGGTGCGCGCGGCCGCCGTCGGGCGGCACGCGTCGGTCGCGTCGGCGCTGATCGTGGTGCTGCTGGTCAACCTGGTGGTCGCAGCGCTGTCGTCCGCGGTGCTGGTCGGCAGCGGGCTGGAGGCCACGGACTCGGTGGCGATGTCGCTCGGCGTCGCGATGAGCGCCATGACGTTCGGCGCGATCGCGCTGGTCGCGGCGCAGGTGACGGAGCACTCCCGCGGCGCCACGGGGCTGTCGATGGCGGCGCTCGGCGCGGCGTTCACGCTGCGCACCATCGGCGACATGCAGGAGCAGCACGGCAGCTGGGTCTCGTGGCTGTCCCCGATCGCGTGGGCGCAGCAGATGCGCGCCTACGTGGACCTGCGCTGGTGGCCCGCCGCCCTCGGCGCCGTCGCCATCGTGCTGCTGCTGGTCGTGGCGGCGTCGCTCGCCTCGCGCCGGGACTTCGGCGCCGGGCTGGTGCCCGACCGCCCCGGCCGCGCCGACGCCCTGCCGAGCCTGCGGACGCCGTCGGCGCTCGTGCGGGTGCAGCAGCGCATGGCCCTCCTGTGGACGACGCTCGGGCTGGCGTTCATGTGGTTCGCCACCGGCACGATCGTCAACCAGGTCGGGTCGATGACCGAGTCGCTCGCCGACAACCCGGTGTACGCGAGCGTCCTCGGCAGCGGCGAGGTGACCCAGGCCTTTGTCGGCATCGTCACGCTGTACGCCGCGCTCGGCGCGGCCGCGTACGGCATCGTCGCCGCCCTGCGGGTCAGGTCGGAGGAGGACGCCGGACGCGCGGAGTACGCGCTCGCGACGCCGGTCTCCCGGGGCCGGTGGCTCGGGGCGAACCTCGCCGTGACGTCCCTCGGCACCCTGGTGGTGCTGGTGACGGGCGTCCTCGCGCTGGCCGGCGGCGCGGCCGTGGCGGGCACCGACGAGGTGACGTTCGGCCAGGTCGCCGAGGCGGGGCTGCTGTACCTGCCGGCGCTCGCCGTCTTCGTCGGGCTCGCGGCGGCGCTTTTCGCCTGGGTCCCCCGGGCGACGTCCCTGGTCTGGCTGCTGCTGGAGTACACGATCGTCGTCTCCCTGTTCGCCGACCTGCTCCACCTGCCCGACTGGGCGCGGCGGATCTCGCCGTTCTGGTGGGTGCCCGACCCGCTCACCGGCGACGTCGACGGGATGCACGTGGCCGGGCTCTGCGCCGTCGCGCTCGTGCTGTTCGTGCTGGCGTTCGCCGGCTTCCGCCGTCGGGACGTCGCCACGAAGTAGCGCCCCGCCCCGCGAGTCGTCAGGCTCTGCGCGCCGTATACCGGGCGCTGGTCCTGACAACTCGCGGGGGCGGGTTAGCGTGGTCGGCCGTGAGCACCCCCACGGATCCCGGCACGACGGCGAGCGAGCAGCCCGGCGCCGGCCACGACACCCAGCTCGCGCACGGCCTGCGCACCCGCCACCTGACGATGATGGGGCTCGGGTCCGCGATCGGGGCGGGCCTGTTCCTCGGCGCCGGCGTCGGCGTCGCGACCGCGGGCCCCGCCGTCCTCGTCAGCTACGCCATCGCGGGGGCGCTCGTCGTCCTCGTGATGCGCATGCTCGCGGAGATGGCGTCCGCGCTGCCCGCCTCCGGCTCGTTCTCCGTCTACGCGGAGGCGGCGTTGGGCCGCTGGGCCGGCTTCCTGCTGGGCTGGCTGTACTGGTTCACGCTGATCATGGTGCTCGGCGTCGAGGTGACGGGCGTCGCGGGCATCGTCAGCGGCTGGTGGCCGGACGTGCCGCAGTGGGTCGTGGCCGCCGTGGTCGTGCTGGTGCTGGGTGGCATCAACCTCGTGGGCGTGCGGCAGTTCGGCGAGTCGGAGTTCTGGTTCGCGGCGATCAAGGTGGCCGCCATCCTCGCCTTCCTCGTGGTGGGCGTGCTGATCGTGGTCGGCGTCATCCCGGTGTCCGGCAGCGTGCTGGGCGACTGGGCCGCGCACGGCGGGTTCGCCCCCGCCGGTTGGGCGGGCATCGCGGCGGGCCTGCTCACCGTCGTCTTCGCGTTCGGCGGCATCGAGATCGTCGCGATCGCGGCGGCCGAGGCGCGCGACCCGCGCACCGCGGTGGCCCGCGCCACCCGCACCATCGTGTGGCGCATCCTGCTGTTCTACGTGGGCTCGGTGGCGATCATCGTCGCGCTCATCGCCTGGGACGACGCCGCGCGGCTGGCCTCGCCGTTCGTCTCCGTGCTGCAGATGGCCGGGTTCGAGGGCGGCGCGCGGCTCATGGAGGTCGTGGTGGTGCTGGCGCTGCTCAGCGCGTTCAACGCGAACGTCTACGGCACGTCGCGGATGCTCTTCTCCCTCGGGCAGCGCGACGACGCGCCCCCCGCCACCACCCGGATCTCGCGCCGCGAGGTGCCGTGGGTGGCCGTGCTCGTGTCCGTGTTCTTCGGCGTCGTCGCCGTGGGGCTCAACTGGCTGCTGCCCGCGCAGATCCTCACGATCCTGCTCAACGCCGTCGGCTCCGCGCTGTTCGTGGTGTGGCTGCTCATCACCGTGTCGCAGCTGCGCCTGCGTCCGCGCCTCGAGGCCGACGCCGCGCGGTCGGGCGAGCCCATGCGGCTGCGCATGTGGGGCTACCCGTACCTCACGTGGGTGACGCTCGCGGGTCTCGTCGCGCTCGCCGGGCTCATGCTCTCCGACCCGGCGGCGCGCGCCCAGCTCGTCGCCACCGGCGGCCTGGTCGTCGTGATCCTCGCGGTCTACGCCGTCACGCGCCGGGTGCGCGCCGCTCGCTAGCACCGTCGGGGGCGGCGTCCGGCTTCGCCGGCCGGATCGTGGGCACGTCGCCGACGATCGGGATCGGGCGCCGGTGGAACGGGAATCCGTACCGGGTGACCAGGCCGGCGAGCGTCGTGACGCGGTTGCGCGGGCCGACGAGCGACATGATGTGCACGAACAGCCAGACCAGCCACGCGAGACCGCCCGTGAGCCGCAGCATCTTCGACGTGACGGGCAGGGTGATCTCGGCGATCGCGGCGCGGCGGCCGATGACCGCCATCGTGCCCTTGTCGTGGTAGCTCAGCGGCTCGGTGGCCCGGCCCTCGAGGAGCGCGAGGATGTTGCGCGCCACCTGCTGCCCGCCCTGGATGGCCGGTTGCGCCAGCTGCGGCAGCCAGTCGGGCGTCTCGGCGATGTCGCCGATCGCGAACACGCCGGGCCGCCCCTCGACCTGCAGGTCCGGGCCGACGGCGATGCGCCCGCCCTTCCGGCGGGGCAGGTCCCAGTCGTCCACCTCGGGGTGCGGTCCCACGCCGGCCGACCACACCGTGAGGTCGGCGCGGATGCGGGTGCCGTCGGTGAGCACGACGGCGTCGGGCAGCACCTCCGCGACGCCCGCCCCCAGGTGCAGCTTCACCCCGCGGTGGCCCAGCTCCTGCGCGGCGTACTCGCGCAGGCTCGGGTGGAACGCCTTGAGCAGCTCGCCACCCCGCTGCACGACCGTGATCTCGAACGCGTCGCCGTGGATCTCCGGGTACGCGGGCGCCAGCCCGGCGGTGCGCAGCTCCGCGAGCGCCCCCGCGACCTCGACCCCCGTGGCGCCGCCGCCCACCACGACGACGCGCAGGCCGTCGTCGGACTCCGGGGTGAACGCGGAGCGCTCCAGCCGGATGAAGAGCTGGTCGCGGATCCGCAGGGCCTGCGAGCGCGAGTACATGCCGAACGCGTTCTCCTTGGCACCCGGGGTGTCGAAGAAGTTCACGGTGACGCCGTTGGCGAGCACCAGGTGGTCGAAGGAGATCGTCTCGTCGTTGGCGAGCCGGATGGTGCGCGCGTCGTGGTCGACGCCGACCAGGTGCTCGTGCAGCACCCGCAGGTTCTTCTGCTTCAGCCGCAGCCCGCGGAGCCAGTAGGTGACGTCGCCCGGGTTCAGCCCCCCGGTGGCGACCTGGTACAGCAAGGGCTGGAACGTGTTGTAGACGCGTCGCTCGACGAGCGTGACCCGCACCGGCGCCTTCGCGAGCGCCTTCACCACCGCGAGACCGCCGAACCCTCCGCCGACGACCACGACATGGGGGAGGTTCTCGGTGCGTTCGCTCACGGGGACCACGGTAGGTGACCTGAGAGAATGCTGCCGTGCCCGAGCTCCTCGCCGTCTGCCGCGTGTTCGCCCTCCTGCCCGACGCCGGGACGGTGGGCGTCACCGCCATCGACAAGCGCCCCGTGGAGGGGCGGGTCAAGGCCCGCCCGTACGGGCTGTACGCGGACGTGCAGGCGGACCGCGCCAACCACGGCGGCCTGGACCAGGCGGTGTACGCGTACGCCCAGGAGGACGCCGACTGGTGGGGCGCGCAGCTGGGCTACGAGGTCACTCCGGGGCTGTTCGGGGAGAACCTGCGCACCCGCGGGCTCGAGGTGAGCGGGGCCGTCGTCGGCGAGCGGTGGCGCGTGGGCACGGCGCTCCTCGAGGCGACGGTGCCGCGCACCCCGTGCCAGACGTTCGCCCGCCGCCTCGACTCGCCGCCGCGCTGGGTGCGCCGGTTCACGCAGGCGAACCGGACCGGCGCGTACCTGCGGGTCGTGGAGAACGGCGACCTGGGCGCGGGCGACGAGGTCGAGGTGGTGCACCGGCCGTCGCACGGCGTGACGCTCGCGGACTGGTTCGGGGCGTTCAACCGGCTCGACGGCGCGCCCGTGCTCGCCGACGTCGCGAAGGCCCTGGTCGTGGCCCACGACGGCGGCGAGCTGCGCCTCAGCGACGAGCTGCGGGAGCGGGCCGAGAAGTCCCTGGGTCGCTGATCCCGGGGGCGCCCTCGACGGCGTCGCCGACCCCGTACCGGTGGCCCGCGTAGCCCCAGACCGCGAGGGCGAGCGTGGGCCCCCAGAACCACGCGGGGAAGTACAGGGCGCCCGTGGCGCCCATCAGGAGGAGCATCGGGACGGCGGCGCCGCAGAGCATGACGGCGACGATCCCGCCGGGCACGATGGCGGCGGCCGGCGGCACCGGGCGTCCTGCGCGGCGGCCGAACCAGCGCGGCAGCCGCTCGCCCCACGGCAGGATCAGGCCGAGCGTGAGCACGATGCCGAGCCAGGCGCCGGACGAGAGCGACAGGCCCTGGATCTTCACCGCCAGCGTCAGCTCCTCGCCGTTGCCGAGCTGCGGCCACGGGGTCAGCCAGCTGGCGCGGGCGAGCGCGTAGGGCAGCGGCCCGAGCGCCGCGAGGATCGTGAACAGCTTCCGGTGCCGGGTGACCCAGGCGGTGGCGGTCCGCAGCGACCCGCGCCGCCAGGCGCGCACGGCGACGAGGCCGCCCCAGGCGGCCGCCGTGGCGAGGGGCAGCAGCACCGCGGGCAGGGCCCACGGCTCGCGCGCGAGCCCTGTCGAGACCGCGCCGACCCAGGTGGCGAACGCGTCGCGGCCGACGACGACGCCGACGACGGCGAGCACCGCGACGGCGGCGAGGGGCAACCGCCACGCGGGGCGGTTGCGGAACACCTGGACGCCCGCCCAGACGGCGAGGACGGGGACCGCGAACGACACGAGGTAGCCGGCGGCGGGGAGCGTGCCCGACCCCTGGGCCAGCAGGCCGAACAGGACGACCTCACCGGCGCCGACCGGCGCGACGAGGCGCCCGGCGGCGCGGGCGGTGGGGCGGGCGAGCGCGGCCGCGGCGGTCACGACGCCGAGCAGCGCGGCCGCGAGCAGGACCAGGACGAGCGACGCCGCGGGCACCAGCCCGGCGGCGAGCATGCGCCCGTCCTCGAGCAGGGGGTCGACGTCCGGCCGGGCGACGAACCACCCGAGCATGGCCGCCGTGGCGGCGGACGCGACGAGCGCGGCGGCGGCGAGCCGGCGGTCCGGCGGCGGTGCCTCGACGGCGTGCGGGGCGCTGCCGGGGCCGGCGTCGCGCCGGGGGACTTCTCTGGGGACGGACGTGCTGGTCATCGTGCTGCCTCCGGTCGGTCGGTGGGTGTGCTCCCACGCTCGCGCCGGGGGTGGCGGGTGGCCTCCCCCGTGCGGGGGAAGCGCGTCCCCCGCGCACGGGAACCGGCGGGCGGCCGACGGCCGTGATCGCCGGCAGTAGACGGCCTGCGAAGGCTCGCGGCGGGCGGCGGGTGACCATGGCTCGTCCCTCGGACCGACGGGGGCGTGGTTGCTGCCCGGCCGGTCGTCGGACGCGCGATGAACCTCTTGTGGTGTCGGTCGATCCTCGCTAGAGTCGAACACATGTTCGAAGACGACGGAGCTCACGCCGCGCCGCCCGCGGCCGACCCCCGTGGTTCTCGGACGCCCGGCTCCGGGGGGGGGTGGGGCAAGGGGGGAAAAGGGAGGAGCAAGTGGCGGGGGGGGGGAGGTGGTAGGGGGCGGGGGGGGGGGGGTGGGTCTGGAGTTGCCGGGAGGTGTGTGCGGGGAGGG
>NZ_JBHVSQ010000009.1:0-78622 GCF_042885055.1 Isoptericola sp. NPDC058082
GGGGGTCTACGTTGGGGGGGGGGGGGGAGGGGGGGGGGGGGAAAAAGAAAAAAACCGAACCCCGAGCGGGGGAAGAGGGGGGCCCCCCCCCCCTTTTGGGGGTGGCCTGGGGCCTCGTCGTCATCGCGGGGACGCGGGAGGTCAGGCCTCCTTGGTCTCCTCGGCCTTCTCGTCAGCCTTGTCCTCGGCGGGGGCCTCGGCCGGAGCCTCGGTGGCCTCCTCGGTCGCCTCGACGGCGGCCTCGTCCTTGGCGGGCTTCTCGTCCTCGGCCTTGGCGGCCTTCGTCGACGCCTTCTCAGTGGCCTTCGTGGCCTCCTTGACGACGGCCTGCTTCGGGCTCACCGGCTCGGTGACGAGCTCGATGACCGCCATGGGCGCGTTGTCGCCCTTGCGGTTGCCGATCTTGGTGATGCGCGTGTAGCCACCGTTGCGCTCGGCCATGGCCGGGGCGATCTCGGTGAACAGCGTGTGCACCACGGACTTGTCGCGGACGACGGTCAGCACCCGGCGACGGGCGTGCAGGTCGCCGCGCTTCGCGAAGGTGATGAGGCGCTCGGCCAGGGGGCGCAGGCGCTTGGCCTTCGTCTCCGTGGTCGTGATGCGGCCGTGCTCGAAGAGCGACGTCGACAGGTTCGCGAGGATCAGGCGCTCGTGAGCCGGGCTGCCACCGAGCCGCGGACCCTTGGTGGGGGTAGGCATTTCTGGTTCTCCTTGAGGGTGGTTCCGCACCGCGCGGCCCGGTCAGGTCGAGCGGGCTGCTGCGGGCGCGGAGACGTCAGTACGACTGCTCGTCCGAGTACGTGGCCTCGTCGTCCCCACCGCTGAAGTACGCGGAGCTGGACGGGTCGAAGTCGAGGGGCGAGTCCTTCAGCGAGAGGCCCAGCTCGGCGAGCTTCTCCTTGACCTCGTTGATGGACTTCGCACCGAAGTTGCGGATGTCGAGCAGGTCGGCCTCGCTGCGAGCCACGAGCTCACCCACCTGGTGGATGCCCTCGCGCTTGAGGCAGTTGTACGAGCGGATCGTGAGGTTGAGCTCCTCGATCGGCAGCGCCAGGTCCGCGGCCAGCGCGGAGTCCGTCGGCGACGGGCCGATCTCGATGCCCTCGGCCTCGACGTTCAGCTCGCGGGCGAGACCGAACAGCTCGACGAGCGTCTTGCCGGCCGAGGCGAGCGCGTCGCGCGGGGCGATCGCGGCCTTCGTCTCGACGTCGACGATCAGCTTGTCGAAGTCCGTGCGCTGCTCGACACGCGTGGCCTCGACCTTGTAGGTGACCTTGAGGACCGGCGAGTAGATCGAGTCGACGGGGATCCGACCGATCTCGGCCTCGTCGTTCTTGTTCTGCGCCGCGGACACGTAGCCACGACCGCGCTCGACGGTGAGCTCGATCTCGAGCTTGCCCTTGTCGTTGAGCGTGGCGACGTGCAGGTCCGGGTTGTGCACCTCGACGCCCGCCGGCGGCACGATGTCCGCGGCGGTGACCACGCCCGCACCCGTCTTGCGCAGGTACATCACGACGGGCTCGTCGTTCTCCGAGGAGACGACGAGGTTCTTGATGTTGAGGATGATCTCGGTGACGTCCTCCTTCACACCCGGCACGGTGGAGAACTCGTGGAGCACTCCGTCGATGCGGATGGAGGTGACGGCCGCGCCCGGGATGGACGACAGGAGGGTCCGGCGCAGGGAGTTGCCGAGCGTGTAGCCGAAGCCAGGCTCGAGCGGCTCGATGGAGAAGCGCGAACGGTACTCCGAGATGACCTCTTCGGTCAGGGAGGGGCGCTGTGCGATCAGCACGGTCAGGTCCTTTCAGTGTGCGTCCGCCATATGACGCATCACGGATCCGCGAGTACTCGCGGCCCCGGGCGGGACTCGGTCCACCCGCCCGGGCAGGCTGCGGCGTCGTGCGGGCCCGGGGCCGATCCCTCGGCCCCGGGGTCCCGACGACGTCGGGAGGGTCAGACGCGGCGGCGCTTCGGGGGACGGCAGCCGTTGTGCGCCTGGGGCGTCACGTCCTGGATCGAGCCGACCTCGAGGCCGGTCGCCTGCAGGGAGCGGATCGCGGTCTCACGACCGGAACCCGGGCCCTTGACGAAGACGTCGACCTTCTTGACACCGTGCTCCTGGGCGCGGCGAGCGGCCGACTCGGCGGCGAGCTGCGCGGCGTACGGCGTGGACTTGCGGGAGCCCTTGAAGCCGACGTGGCCGGCGGACGCCCACGAGATCACGGCGCCCGACGGGTCGGTGATCGAGACGATCGTGTTGTTGAAGGTGCTCTTGATGTGAGCCTGGCCGAGCGGGACGTTCTTCTTGTCCTTGCGACGCGGCTTGCGCGCGGCCGTGGCACGAGTCTTGGGAGGCATGTGTTCTCTGATCTCCTGGTCTGATCGGACCGGGGCGGTTCAGCTCGGGGAGCCGACCACGCCACGGACTGCTCTCAGCGGGCCTTCTTCTTGCCCGCGACGGTGCGCTTCGGGCCCTTGCGGGTGCGCGCGTTGGTCTTGGTGCGCTGACCGCGCACCGGGAGGCCGCGGCGGTGACGCAGGCCCTGGTAGGTGCCGATCTCGACCTTGCGGCGGATGTCGGCAGCGACCTCGCGGCGCAGGTCGCCCTCGAGCTGGAAGTTGCCCTCCAGGAAGTCGCGGAGAGCGACGAGCTGGTCGTCGCCGAGGTCCTTGACCCGCAGGTCCGGGCTGATCCCGGTCGCGGCCAGCGTCTGCTGGGCGCGGGTACGGCCGACGCCGTAGATGTACGTGAGCGCAACCTCGAGCCGCTTGTCGCGGGGGAGGTCGACGCCGATCAGACGTGCCATGTGCCTTCCGGCTCCTGTACTTCTTCCAGAGGTCTGCCGCACCGCCTCCCGCGATGACCGCGGGCCCCGGCCCCTGGACCGGAGGTTCCCCTCGCCCGTCCCCCCGGGAGCTTGCGCTCCGGCAGGACGGGTCGAGGTTCGTGGTGGTGCGCTGTGTCCGACGGCGAGCGAGTGCCGTCAGGCGGTGGCTGCGATCAGCCCTGGCGCTGCTTGTGGCGCAGGTTCTCGCAGATCACCATGACGCGACCGTGCCGGCGGATCACCTTGCACTTGTCGCAGATCTTCTTGACGCTCGGCTTGACCTTCATCAGTGTTCCTCCGCCGCCGTACGCACGCCGGCGGGTGCCGGCGCCACGACGGCGCTCGATGGGGTGGTGGTTACTTGTAGCGGTAGACGATCCGACCGCGGGACAGGTCGTACGGGCTGAGCTCGACCACGACACGGTCCTCCGGGAGGATCCGGATGTAGTGCTGACGCATCTTGCCCGAGATGTGCGCGAGGACCTTGTGGCCGTTCGCCAGCTCCACACGGAACATCGCGTTCGGCAGGGCCTCGACCACGCTGCCCTCGATCTCGATGACGCCGTCCTTCTTTGCCATGTCCTCCGCTAACTCTCGTCTGTCCCCGGGCGCCCGTCAGCAACGTGACGGAGGTCCGGATGTCGTGCGTGCCGCCTGCTCACCCTCGTCCCGACCGGCCGACGTGACGTCGAGCCGGTGCTGGTCCGCAGCGCCACCATCTCGCGCGTGCATCTCGAGGAACTGCCGAACGGACTACACCCGACAGACCATCGTACTCCATCGCACCAGCAGCTGCGAACGTGAGCAGACGGTCGTCGGTCACACGTCGAGGGGCACGGGCACGACCTCGAACGGGGCGAGACCGGCGCGTCCGCCGTCGGCGGCCGTCAGCACGCTGATGCCGCCCTCGAGGAGGGCCACGGAGTGCTCCCAGTGGGCGGCGCGCGAGCCGTCCTGCGTCACGACCGTCCAGTCGTCGGCGAGGACCCGGGTCGCCCCGCTCCCCCGCGTGACCATCGGCTCGACGGCGAGGCACATGCCCGGCCGCAGCCGGGGGCCGCGGTCCGAGGTGCGGAAGTTCACGACGTCGGGCGGCTGGTGCATCGCCGTGCCGATGCCGTGGCCCACGTAGTCCTCGACGATCCCGTACTCGACGCCCGAGACGCCCCCGGCCAGCTCGACGGCGGCCTCGACCGCGGTCCCGACGTCGCCCAGCCGCTTGCCGCCGGCCAGTGCGGCGATCCCCGCCCACATGGCCGTCCGCGTCGCACGGACGAGGTCGAGGTCCGCCGCGTCGACACCGTCGACCGCCGCCGTCTCCTCGACGTCGAGCGCGCCGTCCGGCCCCAGCACGAGGCTGATCGCCGAGTCGCCGTGCCAGCCGTCCACGATCGCGCCGCAGTCGACCGACACGACGTCGCCGACCTCGAGCACGCGACCACCGGGGATGCCGTGGATGACTTCCTCCGAGACGGAGACGCAGATCGTCGCGGGGTACCCCTCGTAGCCGAGGAACGACGGCGTCGCCCCCGCGTCCGCGATGACCCGCGCCGCGACCGCGTCGAGGTCCGCCGTCGTCAGGCCCGGGCGGGCCGCGGCACGCACCGCGTCGAGCGCCGACGCGACGACCAGGCCGGCACGCCGCATGACGCGCACCTGGTCGGGCGTCTTGAGCTCGATGCGCTCGCGCGAACCGAAGATCATGGCGTCAGGGACCTCAGCCGAGCTCGGCGGCCAGCGCCTGGACGATGCGCTCGGTGACCTCGGAGACGTCGCCGATGCCGTCCACCTTCGCGAGGATGCCCCGCTCGGAGTAGGCGGCGGTCAGGGGCGCGGTCTGCTCGTCGTAGATGTCGAGCCGGCGCGCGATCGCCTCCGGGGTGTCGTCCTCGCGGCCCTCGATCTCGGCGCGCTTGGCGATCCGCGACAGGAGCTCCTCGCGGGCGGCGGTGAGCTCGATGACGCCGTCCAGCTCCCAGCCGAGGTCGGCCAGGATGCCGTCCAGCGCCTCGACCTGGTGCGCGTTGCGCGGGTAGCCGTCGAGCAGGAAGCCGGACTTCACGTCGTCCTCGCCGAGGCGCGAGCGCACCATCTGGTCGGTGACCTCGTCCGGGACGAGCTCACCCTTGGCGCTGTACTCCTGCGCGAGCTTCCCGAGCTCCGTGCCGCCCTTGATGTTGGCGCGGAAGATGTCGCCCGTCGAGATGGCGGGGATGCTGAAGAGCTCGGCGAGGCGCGCGGCCTGCGTGCCCTTGCCCGCACCCTGCGGCCCCATGATCACCAGGCGCGTCACCCGCGCCTCGGCGCTGGGGGCGCCGTGGAGCTCGCGGCGGGTGGTCGGCGTGGCAGCAGTGCTGCCGCCTTCGGTCGTCTCGGTCAACGGAGGAACCCTTCGTAATGACGCTGCTGGAGCTGGGAGTCGATCTGCTTCACGGTCTCGAGCCCGACGCCCACGATGATGAGGATCGACGTGCCGCCGAACGGGATGTTCGTGGTGACTCCCAGCACCACGAGCACGATCGTGGGGATGAGGGCCACGATGGCCAGGTAGATCGAGCCCGCGGACGTGATGCGGGTGATCACGTAGTCGAGGTACTCGGCCGTGGGCCTTCCCGCGCGGATGCCGGGGATGAAGCCGCCGTACTTCTTCATGTTGTCCGCGACCTCGTCCGGGTTGAACGTGATCGACGTGTAGAAGAACGCGAAGAAGATGACCATCAGCACGTACAGCACGATGTACAGCGGGTCGGACTGCTGGACCAGGTTCTCCGAGATCCACAGCACCCAGCCCGCGGTCGGCTCGCCGAACTGGGCGATCAGCCCGGGGATGGCCAGGATCGACGCCGCGAAGATGACCGGGATGACGCCGGCCATGTTGATCTTGATCGGGATGTAGGTGCTGGTCCCGCCGTACATGCGGCGGCCCACCATGCGCTTCGCGTACTGCACCGGGATGCGGCGCTGGGACTGCTCGACGAAGACGACCAGCCCGACGACGAGCACGATGACCAGGATCATCACGATGAAGTTCAGGGGGCCGTTCGAACCGCCGGCGATCGACCAGAGGGCCGACGGGAAGCTCGCCGCGATCGACGTGAAGATCAGCAGGGACATGCCGTTGCCGACGCCGCGCTCGGTGATCATCTCGCCGAGCCACATGACCAGGCCGGTACCGGCCGTCATGGTGACGACCATCAGCGTGGCGGTCATGAAGCTGTCGTCCGTGATCACGTCGACGGGGCAGCCCTGGAAGAGCATCCCCGTGCGCGCGGTCGTGATGATCGTCGTCGACTGCAGGATCGCCAGGGCGATCGTCAGGTAGCGCGTGTACTGCGTCAGCTTCGCCTGCCCCGACTGGCCCTCCTTGTGCAGGGCCTCGAACCGAGGGATGACGACGCGCAGCAGCTGCACGATGATGCTCGCGGTGATGTACGGCATGATGCCGAGCGCGAAGATCGACAGCTGCAGCAGCGCGCCACCGCTGAAGACGTTCACGAGGCCGAGCAGCGAGGTGCTGCCCTCGAGGGCCGCGACGCACTGCTGGACGTTGCCGTAGTCGACGCCGGGTGTGGGCACGAGCGACCCCACCCGGAAGAGCGCCATGATCGCGATCGTGAACAGCAGCTTGCGCCGCAGGTCCGGTGTCCGGAAAGCCCGGCCGAATGCGCTGAGCACCTATCCTCCTGGCCCGCCGCGGCGGGTTGTCGTGTCGCCGGGGATCGGCGAGGTGTGGCGCGAGCTCCCGGCACCGCGGCCCGTGGGCCACGCCGCCGTCACGCCGACTCGGTCAAGGTCCGACCGGGGAGAACCCGGCCTCGCCGTCACCCGGATCAGGTGCGTGGCGCGGACCGTGACGGATTCTACGTGGCCGGGACCAGTGATCCAGACCACACGCCGTCGCGGAGAGCTGGCCCGCGCCAGCACGCCGGGAGCACACAGGGCCGGCAGCGCGTGTGCGCCGCCGGCCCTGATGCGGATGTCAGTCCTCGGAGACCGTGCCGCCGGCCGCCAGGATCTTGTCCTTGGCGGAGCCGGAGACGCGGTCGACCGTGACGTCCAGCTTGACGGTGATCTCGCCGTTGCCGAGCACCTTCACCGGCTGGCCCTTGCGGACCGCGCCCTTGGCGACGAGGCCCTCGACGGTGACGGAGCCACCCTCGGGGTACAGCGCGGCGAGCTTGTCCAGGTTGACGACCTGGTACTCGACGCGGAACGGGTTCTTGAACCCGCGCAGCTTCGGGAGGCGCATGTGCAGAGGCATCTGCCCACCCTCGAAGCCGGCGGGAACCTGGTAGCGAGCCTTCGTGCCCTTGGTACCGCGACCCGCCGTCTTGCCCTTCGACGCCTCGCCACGACCCACACGGGTCTTGGCGGTCTTGGCGCCGGGGGCCGGACGCAGGTGGTGGACCTTGAGCGGCTGCGACTTCTCGGTGTTGTCGGCCATGATCACTCGACCTCCTCGACGGTGACGAGGTGCGCCACCGTGGTGACCATGCCACGGATCTCCGGACGGTCCTCCTTCACGGCGGTGTCGCCGATCCGCTTGAGGCCGAGGGTCCGCAGCGTGTCACGCTGGTTCTGCTTGCCGCCGATGGCGGACTTGACCTGGGTGACCTTCAGTCGAGGCATCACGCACCCACCTTCTCGCCGGCCTTCTCCGCCTTGGCGGCAAGTCCGGCAGCCTGCGCACGCAGGAGCGCGGCCGGAGCCACGTCCTCGAGCGGCAGGCCACGGCGGGCGGCCACGGCCGCCGGCTCCTCGAGGCCCTTGAGGGCCGCGACGGTCGCGTGCACGATGTTGATCGAGTTGGACGAGCCGAGCGACTTGCTCAGCACGTCGTGGATGCCGGCGCACTCCAGCACGGCGCGCACCGGACCACCGGCGATCACACCGGTACCCGGCGAGGCCGGACGCAGGAACACGACGCCGGCGGCCTCCTCACCCTGGATGGGGTGAGGGATGGTGCCCTGGATGCGCGGGACGCGGAAGAAGTTCTTCTTCGCCTCCTCGACACCCTTGGCGATCGCCGCGGGCACCTCCTTGGCCTTGCCGTAGCCGACACCGACGGTGCCGTCGCCGTCGCCCACCACGACCAGCGCGGTGAAGCTGAAGCGACGACCGCCCTTGACGACCTTCGAGACGCGGTTGATCGTCACCACGCGCTCGACGAAGGCGTTCTTGTCGGCCTGGTCGCGGCCACCGCCACGGCGGTCGTCACGACGACCGCCACCGCCGCCGCGGCGGCCGTCGGTCTTGTTGGACTCGTTGGCGCCCTGGGGGGCGCCGGTGCGCTGCCCTGCAGCCATCAGAGGATCCTCATCTTCCGTGCGAACTCGCGGACGTCGGCCATCACAGCTCCAGCCCCGCTTCCCGGGCGCCGTCGGCGACCGCAGCCACCCGACCGTGGTACTTGTTGCCACCGCGGTCGAAGACCACGGTCTCGACGCCGGCGGCCTTGGCACGCGCGGCGACGAGCTCGCCGACCTTGCGGGCCTTGGCCGTCTTGTCGCCGTCGAGGGCGCGCAGGTCGGCCTCGAGGGTCGAGGCGGAAGCGACGGTCTTGCCGACCGTGTCGTCCACGACCTGCGCCACCATGTGGCGCGACGAACGGGTCACGACGAGGCGCGGACGCGCCGCGGTGCCCTTGATCTTCTTGCGCAGGCGCAGGTGACGGCGCTGACGAGCGACGGCCTTGCCCTTGCCCAGAACCTTGAGAGCCATCACTTACCAGCCTTTCCGACCTTGCGGCGGACGACCTCGCCGGCGTATCGCACGCCCTTGCCCTTGTAGGGCTCGGGCTTGCGGATCTTGCGGATGTTCGCTGCGACCTCGCCGACCTGCTGCTTGTCGATGCCCGCGACCGAGAACTTGGTCGGGCTCTCCACCGCGAAGGTGATTCCCTCGGGCGCCGTGACGACGACCGGGTGCGAGAAGCCGAGAGCGAACTCCAGGCTCTGGCCCTTGGCCGCGACGCGGTACCCGGTACCGACGATCTCGAGCTTCTTCTCGTAGCCCTGGGTCACACCGGTGACGATGTTGGCCAGGAGGGTGCGGGTGAGGCCGTGCAGCGCACGAGACTCACGCTCGTCGTCCGGGCGCGACACCACGAGGGTGGCGTCGTCCTGGGCGACCGTGATGGGGGCGGGCACCGCGTGCTCCAGGGTCCCCTTGGGGCCCTTGACGGTCACGAGCGCACCGCTGATGGTGACGTCCACACCGGCCGGGACCGGAACGGGAAGCTTGCCGATTCGAGACATGGCGATTTCTCCTTTCCGGATTACCAGACGTAGGCGAGGACTTCGCCGCCGACGCCCTTGGCCTGGGCCTGACGGTCCGTCAGCAGGCCGGAGGACGTGGACAGGATGGCCACGCCGAGGCCGCCGAGGACCTGGGGCAGGTTGGTGGACTTCGCGTAGACGCGGAGGCCGGGCTTCGAGACGCGGCGGATGCCGGTGAGGGCACGCTCGCGGCTCGGGCCGTACTTGAGGGACAGGGTGAGGGACTTGCCGACCTTCGCGTCCTCGACGCTCCAGCCGGTGATGTACCCCTGCGCCTGCAGGATCTCCGCGATGTTCGACTTCAGCTTCGAGTGCGGCATGGTGACCGTCTCGTGGTGCGCCGAGTTCGCGTTACGCAGACGCGTGAGCATGTCTGCGATGGGGTCTGTCATGGTCATTGGGCTCCAGCCCTTCCTCGCCGGGGTATCCGGGTAGTGCTTGCGCACCGCCCGGACCTGCGGCGTAGTGGTTTTACCAGCTGCTCTTGTTGACGCCGGGGAGCTCGCCGCGGTGGGCCATCTCCCGCAGGCAGATCCGGCACAGGCCGAACTTGCGGTAGACCGAGTGCGGACGGCCGCACCGCTGGCACCGGGTGTAGGCGCGGACCGCGAACTTCGGCTTGGCGGCCGCCTTGTTGATCAGGGCCTTCTTCGCCATGTCAGTTCTGCTCCTTGAAGGGGAAGCCGAGACGGCGCAGCAGGGAGCGGCCCTCGTCATCGGTCGTCGCCGTGGTCACGACCGTGATGTCCATGCCGCGGACGCGGTCGATCTTGTCCTGGTCGATCTCGTGGAACATCGACTGCTCCGTGAGACCGAAGGTGTAGTTGCCGTGCCCGTCGAACTGCTTCGGGCTCAGACCGCGGAAGTCGCGGATACGGGGCAGCGCGATCGACAGCAGCCGGTCGAGGAACTCCCACATCCGGTCGCCGCGCAGCGTGACGTGCGCGCCGATCGGCATGCCCTCGCGCAGCTTGAACTGCGCGATCGACTTCTTGGCCCGGGTCACCTGGGGCTTCTGCCCCGTGATCGCCGTGAGGTCGCGGATCGCGCCCTCGATGAGCTTGGAGTCCTTCGCGGCGTCACCGACACCCATGTTGACGACGATCTTCGTCAGACCGGCGACCTGCTGGATGTTCTGGTGGCCGAACTCCTCGAGCAGCGCCGCGATGATGTCCTCGCGGTACTTCTGCTTGAGGCGCGGGGTGGCCGGGGCCTCGAGAGTGGTCTCGGTCATCAGATGTCCTTCCCGGAACGCTTGGCGACGCGCACGCGGACGGTGCGGGTACGGCCATCGCGCTCGACCTGCTCGGTACGGAACCCGACGCGCGTGCCCTTCTTGGACTCCGGGTCGACGATCATCACGTTCGAGACGTGGATCGACGCCTCGACGGTCTCGATGCCACCCGTGCGGGTGCCCCGAGCCGTCTGGCCGGCCTTGACGTGCTTGGTGACGCGCTGCACGCCCTCGACCACGATGCGGTCGGTGTCCTTGAGGACCTCGAGCACACGGCCCGTCTTGCCCTTGTCGCGACCGGCGATGACGATCACCTGGTCGCCCTTCTTGATCTTCGCCATGGTCAGAGCACCTCCGGCGCCAGCGAGATGATCTTCATGAACCGCTTGTCGCGCAGCTCGCGCCCGACCGGGCCGAAGATGCGGGTGCCACGGGGCTCACCGTCGTTCTTGAGGATCACGGCGGCGTTCTCGTCGAACTTGATGTAGGAACCGTCGGGACGACGGCGCTCCTTGGCGGTCCGGACGATGACGGCCTTGACCACATCGCCCTTCTTCACGTTGCCGCCGGGGATCGCGTCCTTGACGGTGGCGACGATCGTGTCGCCGATACCGGCGTAGCGACGGCCGGATCCACCGAGAACACGGATGCAGAGAATCTCCTTGGCACCCGTGTTGTCGGCGACCCGCAGTCGCGACTCCTGCTGGATCATCGATTGATCTCCTGTCGTCGAGCCGGTTCTCGTCCCAGGCTGTCCCGGGCGAGCCTTGCCGAACGGATAGTTGCTGTGGTGGCCGGGGCGGGCCGCATACGTGTGTCACGTCCCGCCCCGGCCGAAGGTCACCAGACCTTCTGGATCACTTGGCCTTCTCGAGGATCTCCGTCAGGCGCCACCGCTTGGTCGCGGACAGCGGACGGGTCTCCATGATCTCGACCAGGTCGCCGATACCGGCGGAGTTCTGCTCGTCGTGCGCCTTCACCTTGGTGGTGGTGCGCAGGACCTTGCCGTACAGGGGGTGCTTCTTGCGGTCCTCGACCTCGACGACGATGGTCTTCTCCATCTTGTCGCTGACGACGTAGCCACGACGGACCTTGCGCGTGCTGCGCTCGGTCGTCTCAGCGGCCACCGCGTTGGTGTTCTCGCTCATCGATGCCTCACTCACTCACGCTCGGGGCCGTGCGGATACCGAGCTCGCGCTCGTGCAGGACCGTGTAGATCCGCGCGATGTCGCGCTTGACGGCCTTGATCCGACCGTGGGACTCCAGCTGGCCGGTGGCCGACTGGAAACGGAGGTTGAAGAGCTCCTCCTTGGCCTTCTTCAGCTCGGCGACCAGCTTCTCGTCGTCGAACCCGTCGAGGTCAGCGGGGGTCATGCCCTTGGTTCCGACTGCCATCAGTTCGCACCACCCTCGCGCACCACGAAACGGCACTTCATCGGGAGCTTGTGGATCGCGCGGCGCATGGCCTCACGGGCCAGCTCCTCGTCGACGCCGGCCAGCTCGAAGACGATCCGGCCGGGCTTGACGTTGGCGACCCACCACTCGGGCGAGCCCTTGCCGGAACCCATGCGGGTCTCGGCGGGCTTCTTGGTCAGGGGACGGTCCGGGTAGATGTTGATCCAGACCTTGCCGCCACGCTTGATGTGGCGGGTCATCGCGATACGAGCAGCCTCGATCTGACGGTTGGTGACGTAGGCGGGCTCGAGAGCCTGGATGCCGAAGTCGCCGAACGCGATCGTGGTGCCACCCTTGGCCGCGCCGGAGCGCTTCGGGTGGTGCTGCTTGCGGTGCTTGAGCCTGCGGGGGATCAGCATGACTCAGGCCTCCGTTCCGGACTCGGGGGCCGCAGCCGCCTCGGCCGGCGCCTGGGCCGCGTCGGACGCGGGGGCGCTCTCTACGGCCGGCTGGGCCTGACGCTCGGGGCGACGACCGCCACCGCGGCGCTCCCCGCGCTCCGGACGACCACCACGACCCCCACGGGGGGCGGCGGTCGCCTGCTGCGCGGCGAACTCCTTCTCGGTCATGTCGCCCTTGTAGATCCACACCTTCACGCCGATACGGCCGAAGGTGGTGCGGGCCTCGAAGAAGCCGTAGTCGATGTACGCGCGCAGCGTGTGCAGCGGCACACGACCCTCGCGGTAGAACTCCGACCGGCTCATCTCGGCGCCGCCGAGACGGCCCGAGACCTGGACCCGGATGCCCTTGGCGCCGGCGCGCTGCGCGGACTGGATGCCCTTGCGCATGGCGCGGCGGAACGAGACGCGGCTCGCGAGCTGCTCGGCGATGCCCTGCGCGACCAGCTGCGCGTCGATCTCCGCGTTCTTGACCTCGAGGATGTTGAGCTGGACCTGCTTGCCCGTGAGCTTCTCGAGCTCGCCGCGGATGCGGTCGGCCTCAGCACCTCGGCGGCCGATGACGATGCCCGGACGCGCCGTGTGGATGTCCACGCGGACGCGGTCGCGGGTGCGCTCGACCTCGACCTTGGAGATGCCGGCCCGCTCGAGACCGGTGCTCATGAGCTTGCGGATCGCCACGTCCTCGCGGACGTAGTCGCGGTACCGCTGACCAGGCTTGGTGCTGTCGGCGAACCAGCGCGACCGGTGGTCGGTGGTGATGCCGAGGCGGTACCCGTGCGGGTGAACCTTCTGCCCCACTATCGGGCCCCTTCCTTCTGCTCACGCGGTGCGACGACCACGGTGATGTGGCTGGTGCGCTTGAGGATCTGGCTCGCACGCCCCTGCGCCCGCGGACGGAACCGCTTGAGCGTCGGCCCCTCGTCGACGAACGCCGCCGAGACGAAGAGCTCCGTCTCGTCGAAGCGCTCGCTGGCGCGGTCGGCCTTCACCCGGGCGTTCGCGACGGCGCTCTCCACAACCTTGCGGATCGGCTCGCTCGCCGCCTGCGGCGCGAACTTCAGCACCGCGACGGCCTCGGCGGCCTGCTTGCCACGGATGAGGTCCACGACGCGCCGGGCCTTCTGGGGCGTGACACGGACGAACCGCGCCTGCGCCTTGGCTTCCATTGCTGTCCTGCTTCCTTTTCTCAGACCGTCGGGGCCTGTCGCCTGGCTGACCCGGGGGTCAGCGGCGACGGCCCTTCTTGTCGTCCTTCACGTGGCCGCGGAAGGTTCGCGTGGGAGCGAACTCGCCGAGCTTGTGGCCGACCATCGCCTCGGTGACGAAGACCGGGGTGTGCTTCCGGCCGTCGTGCACGGCGAAGGTGTGACCGAGGAAGTCGGGCGTGATGACCGACCGACGGGACCAGGTCTTGATGACGTTCTTGGTCCCCTTCTCGTTCTGAGCGTCCACCTTCTTCTGCAGGTGGTCGTCGACGAAGGGGCCCTTCTTCAGGCTACGAGGCATCTGTCAGGCTCCTTTTCAGCGCTTCTTGCCGGTGCGGCGACGGCGGACGATCAGCTTGTCGCTCGGCTTGTTCGGGCGGCGGGTCCGGCCCTCGGGCTGGCCCCACGGGCTGACCGGGTGGCGACCACCGGAGGTCTTGCCCTCACCACCACCGTGCGGGTGGTCGACCGGGTTCATGACCACGCCACGGACGGTCGGGCGGACGCCCTTCCACCGCATGCGGCCGGCCTTGCCCCAGTTGATGTTCGACTGCTCGGCGTTGCCCACCTCGCCGACCGTGGCGCGGCAGCGCAGGTCGACGTTGCGGATCTCGCCGGACGGCATGCGCAGCTGCGCGTACGGGCCGTCCTTCGCGACGAGCTGCACGGAGGCACCCGCGGAGCGGGCGATCTTCGCGCCGCCACCGGGGCGGAGCTCGACGGCGTGGATGACCGTACCGGTCGGGATGTTGCGCAGCGGCAGGTTGTTGCCGGGCTTGATGTCGGCGCCGGCACCGGCCTCGACGACGTCGCCCTGCGACAGCTTGTTCGGCGCGATGATGTAGCGCTTCGTGCCGTCCGCGTAGTGCAGGAGCGCGATCCGAGCCGTGCGGTTCGGGTCGTACTCGATGTGCGCGACCTTGGCGGGCACGCCGTCCTTGTCGTGACGACGGAAGTCGATCACGCGGTAGGCACGCTTGTGGCCACCGCCCTTGTGACGGGTCGTGATGCGACCGGAGTTGTTGCGCCCACCCGTCTTGGACAGCGGACGGACCAGAGACTTCTCCGGCTCGGAGCGCGTGATCTCGACGAAGTCGGCGACGCTGGAGCCGCGGCGTCCGGGCGTCGTCGGCTTGTACTTACGGATTCCCATGGGTTAGTCCTCGATCTGCTCTCTGCGCCTCAGGAAGCCGGACCGCCGAAGATGTCGATCGTGCCCTCACGGAGGGTCACGATCGCGCGCTTCGTGTCCTTGCGCTTGCCCAGGCCGAAGCGCGTGCGACGCGCCTTGCCCTTGCGGTTGATCGTGTTGACCGAGTCGACCTTGACGCCGAAGACCTGCTCGACCGCGATCTTGATCTCGGTCTTGTTGGCCCGCGGGTCCACGACGAAGGTGTACTTGCCCTCGTCGAGGAGGTTGTAGGACTTCTCGGAGACGACCGGCGCGATCAGGATGTCGCGCGGGTCCTTCGTCACGGCGGTCACTTGGTGGCCTCCTCGGTCTCGGCCGCCTCGGACTCCGTGGCGACGGCCTTCACGCTCTTGCCCGTGGCCGGGCCGGCGAGGAACGCGGCGAGCGCGCCCTCGGTGAAGACGACGTCGTCGGAGACGAGCACGTCGTAGGTGTTGAGCTGGTCCGCGGTCAGCAGGTGGACCTGCTCGACGTTGCGGAGCGACAGGATCGTCAGCTCGTCCGAGCGCTCGGTGACCACGAGGACGTGGGTGCGCTCGGTGAGCGCGGCGAGCGTCTTGACCGCGGTCTTGGTCGACGGCGCACCGTCGAGACCGAAGCCGGAGACCACGTGGACACGGCCGGCGCGAGCCCGGTCGGACAGGGCACCGCGGAGAGCGGCGGCCTTCATCTTCTTCGGGGTCCGCTGGTCGTACTTGCGCGGCTGCGGGCCGTGGACGGTGCCACCGCCGGCGAACTGCGGGGCGCGGGTCGAACCCTGACGGGCGCGGCCGGTGCCCTTCTGCTTGTACGGCTTGCGGCCACCGCCGCGGACCTCGCCGCGGGTCTTGGTGGCGTGCGTGCCCTGGCGGGCGGCGGCGCGCTGCGCCACGACCACCTGGTGGATCAGCGGGACGTTGGTTGCGACGTCGAACACCTCGGCGGGAAGGTCGGCGGTGCCGGCCTTCTTGCCCTGGGCGTCGAGCACGTCGACGGTCTGGTTGGCCATGGGGTCACGCACCCTTCGCAGCGGTACGCACGACGACGACGCCACCCTTGGGGCCGGGAACTGCGCCCTTGACGAGCAGCAGACCCTTCTCGGCGTCGACCGCGTGGACGGTCAGGTTCTGGACGGTCATGCGCTCGTGGCCCATGCGACCGGCCATCCGCAGACCCTTGAACACGCGCGACGGCGTCGAGGCGCCACCGATCGAGCCGGCCTTGCGGTGGTTGCGGTGGGCACCGTGGGAGGCGCCGACGCCGGAGAAGCCGTGACGCTTCATGACACCGGCGGTGCCCTTGCCCTTGGTGGTGCCGACGACGTCGACCACGGTGCCGGCCTCGAAGGCGGCGGCGGTGATCTCCTGGCCGAGCGTGTACTCGGCGGCGTCCTCGGTGCGGACCTCGGCGACGTGACGACGCGGCGTGACGCCGGCCTTCTCGAAGTGGCCCTTGAGCGGCTTGGTGACCTTGCGCGGGTCGATCTGGCCGGCGGCGAGCTGCACGGCGGCGTAGCCGTCGGCGTCCGCGGCGCGAACCTGCGTCACGACGTTGGTCGGGACGGCCACGACGGTGACGGGGACGAGGCGACCCGCGTCGTCCCACAGCTGCGTCATGCCGAGCTTGGTGCCGAGCACCGCGGTCACGTTCTTCTGCTGGTTGGTCATATCTATCCCAGCCTCAGAGCTTGATCTCGATGTTCACGTCGGCAGGCAGGTCGATCCGCATGAGCGAGTCGACGGCCTTCGGCGTGGGATCGATGATGTCGATGAGCCGCTTGTGCGTGCGCATCTCGAAGTGCTCGCGGCTGTCCTTGTACTTGTGAGGCGACCGGATGACGGTGAAGACGTTCTTCTCCGTCGGCAGCGGCACCGGACCCACGACCGTCGCACCAGCGCGCGTCACCGTGTCGACGATCTTGCGCGCCGAGCTGTCGATGACCTCGTGGTCGTAGGACTTGAGCCGGATGCGGATCTTCTGTCCCGCCATGGCGTCGTCTGACTCTCTCTCTCGAACCGCTACTGTCCGACCCCCGCGCTCGGGCGTGTCGCGTTAGGCGACGCACCCGGGCACACACCGAACCGGCGTGGGGCCGTTGATTGTGGTCCGCGAGGCGGACCACGACGTTTGTCTGGCCTGTCGAGACGTGTGTCCCGCGGGGCGCTCATGCGCGTCGACAGCCGGCAACCCCGCGACCCCTCCCTGAGGGAGGGGGACCGCTCCAGGCGGGTGGACCGCTCCGGGAGACCGGACCGGTGCACGCACCGTGGTGCTACACACTGTTCGACACGAGAAAGAACGCGCCCGTGACAGGCAACCTGAACATCTTGCCACAGGGAACCCCGTGATTCCAAGCCGGAACGAGGTTCTCCCGCTGTGACGCCGGACGCACCGGAGGCCCGGGCCCCGTACAGGGCCCGGGCCTCCTGCGCTCAGGTGATCAGCTGAGGGTCAGCAGGTCACTTGATGATCTTGGTGACACGGCCGGAACCGACCGTGCGGCCACCCTCACGGATGGCGAAGCCGAGGCCCTCCTCCATGGCGATCGGCTGGATCAGCGCGACCGTCATCTCGGTGTTGTCGCCCGGCATGACCATCTCGGTGCCCTCGGGCAGCGTGATGACACCGGTGACGTCCGTGGTGCGGAAGTAGAACTGCGGACGGTAGTTCGAGTAGAACGGGTTGTGACGGCCACCCTCGTCCTTGCCCAGGATGTAGACCTGAGCCTCGAAGTCGGTGTGCGGGGTGATCGAACCCGGCTTCACGACGACCTGGCCGCGCTCGACGTCCTCGCGCTTGATGCCACGCAGGAGCAGACCGGTGTTGTCGCCGGCCTGGGCCTGGTCCATCTGCTTGTGGAACGTCTCGATACCGGTGACCGTGGTCTTCTGCGGCTGGCGGATACCGACGATCTCGACCTCGGAGTTGACGTCGAGCGTGCCACGCTCCACCTTGCCGGTCACGACGGTGCCGCGGCCGGTGATGGTGAAGACGTCCTCGATCGGCATGAGGAAGGGCTTGTCGAGCTCGCGAACCGGGTCGGGGACGTTCTCGTCCACGGCCTCCATGAGCTCCAGGACCTTCTTGGTCCACTCGGGGTCACCCTCGAGGGCCTTGAGGCCGGAGACGCGCACGACCGGAGCGTTGTCGCCGTCGAACTCCTGCGACGACAGCAGCTCGCGGACCTCCATCTCGACGAGCTCGAGGATCTCCTCGTCGTCGACCATGTCGGCCTTGTTCAGCGCGACCAGCAGGTAGGGCACGCCCACCTGGCGGGCCAGCAGCACGTGCTCGCGCGTCTGGGCCATCGGACCGTCGGTCGCCGCGACCACCAGGATCGCGCCGTCCATCTGGGCGGCACCGGTGATCATGTTCTTGATGTAGTCGGCGTGACCCGGAGCATCGACGTGCGCGTAGTGACGCTTGGGCGTCTCGTACTCGATGTGCGCGATGTTGATCGTGATACCGCGCTGCTTCTCCTCCGGCGCGGCGTCGATCTCGTCGAAGTTGCGCTGCGTGTTCGCCGGCAGGTCGGGGTACGTGTCCGCAAGCGTCTTCGAGATCGCGGCGGTCAGCGTCGTCTTGCCGTGGTCGACGTGCCCGATCGTGCCGATGTTGACGTGCGGCTTGGTCCGCTCGAACTTGGCCTTAGCCACTGGGGTCCTCCTGGGACTTGGGTAGATGTTCCCGAACGTTGCGAGACTCGGCGAGAGAGCCTACATCCCGCGGGGCGACGGGGGTTTCCTACAGGTTGATGGTTGTGCTAGGTCGTCGACCTGTGGGGACTCACTCGCCCCGGGTCTTCTTGATGATCTCGTCAGCAACGTTGCGAGGAACCTCGGCGTAGCTGTCGAACTGCATCGAGTACACCGCGCGGCCCTGCGTCTTGGAACGCAGGTCACCGATGTACCCGAACATCTCGCTCAACGGTACCTGGGCACGCACGACCTTGACACCGGTCGCGTCCTCCATGGACTGGATCATCCCACGACGCGAGTTGATGTCGCCGATCACGTCACCCATGTACTCCTCGGGCGTCCGGACCTCGACGGCCATGACGGGCTCGAGGATGACCGGGTCGGCCCGCTTGATGCCCTCCTTGAAGACCATCGAGCCGGCGATCTTGAACGCCATCTCCGAGGAGTCGACGTCGTGGTACGCGCCGTCGAGCAGCGTGGCCTTGACCCCCACCACGGGGAACCCGGCCAGCACACCCTGCTGCATCGCCGACTGGATACCGGCGTCCACGGACGGGATGTACTCACGCGGGATGCGGCCACCGGTGACGGCGTTGGCGAACTCGTAGAGCTCGCCCTCGGTCGTCTCGAGCGGCTCGAAGGTCACCTGGACCTTGGCGAACTGGCCCGAGCCACCGGTCTGCTTCTTGTGCGTGTAGTCGATCTTCTCCGCGGTGCGGCGGATCGTCTCGCGGTACGCGACCTGCGGCTTGCCGACGTTCGCCTCGACCTTGAACTCGCGACGCATGCGGTCGACGAGGATGTCGAGGTGGAGCTCGCCCATGCCGCCGATGACGGTCTGGCCGGTCTCCTCGTCCAGCTTGACGCGGAAGGTCGGGTCCTCCTGGGCGAGCTTCTGGATCGCCGTGGAGAGCTTCTCCTGGTCGGCCTTCGTCTTCGGCTCGATGGCCACGTCGATGACCGGCTCCGGGAAGGTCATCGACTCGAGGATGACCGGGTTCGCCGGGTCGCAGAGCGTGTCACCGGTGGTGACGTCCTTGAGCCCGATGAAGGCGTAGATGTGCCCGGCGTGCGCCTCCTCGACCGGGTTCTCCTTGTTGGAGTGCATCTGGAAGAGCTTCCCGATGCGCTCCTTCTTGCCCTTGGTCGAGTTCTGGACCTGGGCGCCCTGCGCGACCTTGCCCGAGTAGACGCGGACGTAGGTGAGCTTGCCGAAGAACGGGTGCGTGGCGACCTTGAACGCGAGGGCCGAGAACGGCTCCGTCTCGTCCGGACGACGCTCGATGATCTTCTCCGCGTCCTTGACGTCGTGGCCCTGGACGGCCGGGACGTCGAGCGGGGTCGGCAGGTAGTCGATGACGGCGTCGAGCATGGGCTGCACGCCCTTGTTCTTGAACGCCGAGCCGCACAGGACCGGGAAGGCCTCGGACCGGATGACGAGCTTGCGGATGCCGGACTTGATCTCGGCGACCGTGAGCTCCTCGCCACCGAGGAACTTCTCGAGCAGCTCGTCGTCGGCCTCGGCGACGGCCTCGACGAGCTCGGCCCGGTACTGCTCGGCCTTCTCGACGAGGTCGGCCGGGATCTCCTCGACCGCGTACTCCTCACCCATCTTGGTGTCACCGCGCCAGGTGAGCGCCTTCATCTCGAGCAGGTCGACGACGCCCTCGAAGTCGTTCTCGGCGCCGATCGGCAGCTGGATGACCAGCGGCTTCGCCTTGAGGCGGTTGACGATCGTGTCGACCGTGAAGTAGAAGTCGGCGCCCAGCTTGTCCATCTTGTTGACGAAGCAGATGCGCGGCACGTCGTACTTGTCGGCCTGACGCCACACGGTCTCCGACTGGGGCTCCACGCCCTCCTTGCCGTCGAACACCGCGACGGCACCGTCGAGCACGCGCAGCGAGCGCTCGACCTCGACGGTGAAGTCCACGTGACCCGGGGTGTCGATGATGTTGATCTGGTTGTTCTTCCAGTAGCAGGTCGTCGCGGCGGACGTGATCGTGATGCCGCGCTCCTGCTCCTGCTCCATCCAGTCCATCGTCGACGCACCGTCGTGCGTCTCACCGATCTTGTAGTTCACACCGGTGTAGAAAAGGATGCGCTCGGTGGTGGTGGTCTTGCCGGCATCGATGTGGGCCATGATGCCGATGTTGCGGACCTTGTTCAGGTCGGTCAGCACGTCGAGTGCCACGGTGTCTTACCCCTTGTCGGTGGAAGGTCGGAAGCCGGGCCGGAGGGCCGGCTGCCGGCCGGTTCCGGATCCTCGGACGGCCCCGGGGGTCACCCGGGGCCGTCCGTGCGCATCACCAGCGGTAGTGCGCGAAGGCCTTGTTCGAGTCGGCCATCTTGTGCATGTCCTCGCGGCGCTTCACCGCGGCACCGAGGCCGTTGGAGGCGTCGAGGATCTCGTTCATGAGGCGCTCGGTCATCGTCTTCTCGCGACGGGCGCGCGAGAAGTCCGTGAGCCAGCGCAGCGCGAGCGTCGTGGAACGCACGGGGCGCACCTCGACCGGCACCTGGTAGGTGGCGCCACCGACGCGGCGGGAGCGGACCTCGAGGGCCGGGCGGACGTTCTCCAGCGCGCGCTTGAGCACGACGACCGGGTCCTGGTCCGTCTTGGCACGGACGCCCTCGAGGGCGCCGTAGACGATCGCCTCGGCGGTGGACTTCTTGCCGTCGAGCAGGACCTTGTTGATCAGCTGCGTGACGACGGGCGACCCGTAGACGGGGTCGACGATGAGCGGCCGCTTGGGGGCCGGACCCTTGCGAGGCATCAGGCCTTCTCCTTCTTCGCGCCGTACTTGCTGCGGGCCTGCTTGCGGTTCTTCACGCCCTGCGTGTCGAGCGCGCCGCGCACGATCTTGTAGCGGACACCGGGAAGGTCCTTCACACGGCCGCCGCGCACGAGCACGATCGAGTGCTCCTGCAGGTTGTGGCCGACGCCGGGGATGTACGCCGTGACCTCGGTACCGGAGGACAGCTTGACGCGCGCGACCTTGCGGAGCGCGGAGTTCGGCTTCTTGGGGGTGGTGGTGTACACGCGCGTGCACACGCCGCGCCGCTGGGGGGAGGCCTTGAGGGCGGGCGTCTTCGACGCCACGGCCTTCGTGCTCCGGCCCTTGCGGACGAGCTGCTGGATCGTAGGCACTACGTCTCCGTCGTCTTCTCGAGCTCTCGGGGGCCGGCCGGCCCCCGACGGTGGTCTGTCTGGCTGGTGCGCGCCGATCGCATGCGGCACCCGCGGCCCTCACGGACCGCAACGCCACTTACCACCGGCTCGATGGCCCGGGTCAGCTCCCCCGTCCTGACGGACAGTCCGAGCGATCTTCCCGGGGTACCTGTGCGCTCAGGTCGGCGGCGCCTCCGGCAGCCGGCCCGAGCGGTGAGGCTCTGGGCTGACAGCGGGATGCGCGCGCGACGGCACGGGCACGGCTTCCAAGATTACCCGCGGAAGCAAGCGGGGTCAAAGGAACAGGAGGGGCGCACGCTGTGACGTGCGCCCCTCCCGGACTACCTCGTGGTGAGGATCAGCGGATCAGCGGAAGTCTCCGAAGTCCAGGTCCTCCAGCGGGATCGCCTCGCCCGAGCCCATGCCGAGCGTCGGGAAGTCGATCTCGTCGTAGCCGAAGCTCGGGTAGAGCTCGGCCTTGGCCTGCTCGGTCGGCTCGACCTCGATGTTCCGGTAGCGGGGCAGGCCCGTGCCGGCGGGGATGAGCTTACCGAGGATGACGTTCTCCTTGAGGCCCAGCAACGGGTCACGACGACCGCTCATCGACGCCTCGGTGAGCACCCGGGTCGTCTCCTGGAAGGAGGCGGCCGAGAGCCACGAGTCGGTGGCGAGCGAGGCCTTCGTGATGCCCATGAGCTCCGGACGGCCGGAGGCCGGCTGGCCACCCTCCGCCACCGCACGACGGTTCGCGTCCTCGAAGCGGGTCCGCTCCGCGAGCTCGCCCGGCAGCAGGTGCGAGTCACCCGAGTCGAGCACGGTCACGCGACGCAGCATCTGCCGCACGATGACCTCGATGTGCTTGTCGTGGATGTCCACGCCCTGCGAGCGGTAGGTCTCCTGGACCTCGTCCACCAGGTGCTTCTGCGTGGCACGCGGGCCGAGGATGCGCAGCACCTTCTTCGGGTCGACGGCGCCCTGGACCAGCTGGGTGCCGACCTGGACCTGCTCGCCGTCGGCGATCAGGAGGCGGGCACGCTTGGTCACCGGGTAGCGGATCTCCTCGCCGCCGTCGGCCGGCGTGAGGACCAGGTGGCGCGTGCGCTCCGTGTCCTCGATCGCCACGGTGCCGGTGTACTCCGCGATCGGGGCCTCACCCTTGGGGGTGCGGGCCTCGAACAGCTCGGTGACACGGGGCAGACCCTGCGTGATGTCCTCCGCGGAGGCGACACCACCGGTGTGGAAGGTACGCATCGTCAGCTGCGTGCCCGGCTCACCGATCGACTGCGCGGCGATGATGCCGACGGCCTCGCCGATGTCCACCAGCTTGCCGGTGGCCAGGGAGCGGCCGTAGCACTTGGCGCAGGTGCCGACGCGCGACTCGCAGGTCAGCACGGAGCGGACCTTGACGTTCTCGATGCCGGCGGCGATCACCTGGTCGATGATCACGTCGCCCGCGTCCGAGCCCGCCTCGGCCACGACGTTGCCGTCCGCGTCCACGACGTCCGTCGCGAACGTGCGCGAGTAGATGCTCGTCTCGACGCGCGGGTGCGGCACCAGCACGTCGCCGATGCGCTCGGCGACGGGCAGCGTGAGGCCGCGCTCGGTGCCGCAGTCCTCCTCGCGGATGATGACGTCCTGCGACACGTCGACCAGACGACGGGTGAGGTAGCCGGAGTCCGCGGTACGCAGCGCCGTGTCGGCCAGACCCTTGCGGGCACCGTGCGAGGCGATGAAGTACTCGAGGACGGACAGGCCCTCGCGGTAGTTGGACTTGATCGGGCGGGGGATGATCTCGCCCTTCGGGTTCGCCACGAGGCCGCGCATACCGGCGATCTGACGCACCTGCATCCAGTTACCACGAGCGCCCGAGGACACCATGCGGTACAGCGTGTTCCGCGAGTTGCTCTCGAGGTTCTCGCGCATGACCGACGCGATCTTGTCGGTGGCCTGGGTCCAGATCTCGATGAGCTCCTGACGGCGCTCGTCGTCGGTGATCAGACCCTTGTCGAACTGGTCCTGGACCTTGAGGGCACGCTGCTCGTGCTCGTCCAGGATGTCGTTCTTGACCTCCGGCATCGCGACGTCGGAGATCGCGATCGTGACGCCCGAGCGCGTGGCCCACCGGTAGCCGGCGTCCTTCAGCGCGTCGAGCGACGTGGCGACGTCGACCTTCGGGTAGCGCTCCGCCAGGTCGTTGACGATCGTCGAGAGCTCCTTCTTGCCGACGACGCCGTTCTGGAACGGGTAGTCGATCGGGAGCGCCTCGTTGAAGATCGTGCGGCCCAGGGTGGTCTCGAACAGCAGCGGCTGCCCGGGCTCCCAGCCCTCCGGCGCCTCGAAGCCCTTGGTCGGGGGCACGAGGTCCGACATCCGCATCTTGATCGTGGCGTTGAGGTCCAGCGCACCACGGTCGAGCGCCATGATCGCCTCGGCCTGCGAGGAGAACACGCGCCCCTCCCCCGTCGCGCCGGGGCGGTCCGAGGTGAGGTGGTGCAGACCGATGATCATGTCCTGCGAGGGCATGGTCACCGGACGGCCGTCCGACGGCTTGAGGATGTTGTTGCTCGAGAGCATGAGGATGCGGGCCTCGGCCTGCGCCTCCGCGCTCAGGGGCAGGTGGACCGCCATCTGGTCGCCGTCGAAGTCCGCGTTGAACGCGGCGCACACGAGCGGGTGCAGGTGGATGGCCTTGCCCTCGACGAGCTGCGGCTCGAACGCCTGGATGCCGAGGCGGTGCAGGGTGGGGGCACGGTTCAGCAGCACCGGGTGCTCCTGGATGACCTCCTCCAGCACGTCCCAGACCTCGCCGCGGGTGCGCTCCACCATGCGCTTGGCGCTCTTGATGTTCTGCGCGTGGTTGAGCTCGACGAGCCGCTTCATGACGAACGGCTTGAACAGCTCGAGCGCCATCTGCTTGGGCAGGCCGCACTGGTGCAGCTTGAGCTGCGGGCCGACCACGATGACCGAACGGCCCGAGTAGTCGACGCGCTTGCCGAGCAGGTTCTGGCGGAACCGGCCCTGCTTGCCCTTGAGCATGTCGGAGATCGACTTCAGCGGGCGGTTGCCCGGGCCCGTGACCGGGCGTCCGCGGCGACCGTTGTCGAACAGCGAGTCCACGGCCTCCTGGAGCATCCGCTTCTCGTTGTTGACGATGATCTCCGGCGCACCCAGGTCGAGCAGGCGCTTGAGCCGGTTGTTGCGGTTGATCACGCGCCGGTACAGGTCGTTGAGGTCCGACGTCGCGAACCGGCCGCCGTCGAGCTGCACCATCGGGCGCAGGTCCGGCGGGATGACCGGGACGGCGTCGAGCACCATCGCCGTGGGCGAGTTGGTCGTCGTGAGGAACGCGTTGACGACCTTCAGGCGCTTGAGCGCGCGCGTCTTGCGCTGACCCTTGCCGGTGCGGATGGTCTCCCGCAGCGACTGGGCCTCGGCGTCCAGGTCGAAGCTCTCGAGGCGCTTCTGGATCGCCGCGGCGCCCATCGAGCCCTCGAAGTACGTGCCGTACCGGTCGACGAGCTGGCGGTACAGCATCTCGTCGCCCTCGAGGTCCGCGACCTTGAGGTTCTTGAACCGGTCCCAGACCTGCTCGAGGCGGTCCAGCTCCTGGTCGGCACGCTTGCGCAGCTGCGCCATCTCGCGCTCGGCGGAGTCGCGCACCTTGCGGCGCGCGTCGGCCTTGGCGCCCTCGGCCTCCAGCTCGGCCAGGTCGGCCTCGAGCTTGGCGGCGCGGGTGTTGATGTCGTTGTCGCGGCGGTCCGAGATCTCCTTCTTCTCCAGGTCGATCTCGTTCTGGAGGTTCGGGAGGTCCTCGTGGCGGGCCTCGTCGTCGACCCACGTGACCATGTAGGCCGCGAAGTAGATGACCTTCTCCAGGTCCTTCGGGGCCAGGTCCAGCAGGTAGCCGAGGCGCGACGGCACACCCTTGAAGAACCAGATGTGCGTGACCGGGGCGGCGAGCTCGATGTGGCCCATGCGCTCACGGCGCACCTTCGAGCGCGTCACCTCGACGCCGCAGCGCTCGCAGATGATGCCCTTGAAGCGCACGCGCTTGTACTTGCCGCAGTAGCACTCCCAGTCCCGGGTGGGGCCGAAGATCTTCTCGCAGAAGAGCCCGTCCTTCTCCGGCTTCAGGGTGCGGTAGTTGATGGTCTCGGGCTTCTTGACCTCTCCGTGCGACCAGGCACGGATGTCGTCGGCCGTGGCCAGGCCGATACGCAGCTCGTCGAAGACGTTGACGTCGAGCAAGATGTCCTACTTCCTCAAAGCTTTCGAATGTCCGTGGAGTTCAGCTGGTCGCTGGATCAGATCTCGTCGACCGTGGCGGCCGAGTTGGGGCGGCGCGACAGATCGATGCCCAGCTCCTCCGCGGCGCGGTACACCTCGTCGTCGGACTCCTTCATCTCGATGGAGGTCCCGTCGCTCGAGAGCACCTCGACGTTCAGGCACAGCGACTGCATCTCCTTGAGGAGCACCTTGAAGGACTCCGGGATGCCCGAGTCGGGGATGTTCTCGCCCTTGACGATCGCCTCGTAGACCTTCACGCGGCCCGGGACGTCGTCGGACTTGATGGTGAGCAGCTCCTGGAGCGTGTAGGCCGCGCCGTACGCCTCGAGGGCCCACACCTCCATCTCGCCGAAGCGCTGGCCGCCGAACTGCGCCTTACCACCCAGCGGCTGCTGCGTGATCATCGAGTACGGGCCGGTCGAGCGCGCGTGGATCTTGTCGTCGACCAGGTGGTGGAGCTTGAGGATGTACATGTAGCCCACCGACACCGGGTCCGGGAACGGCTCGCCGGAGCGGCCGTCGAACAGCCGGGCCTTGCCGTCGGTCGCGACCATGCGGTCGCCGTCGCGGTTCGGCAGCGTCGTGGAGAGCAGGCCGCGCAGGCCCGACTCCTCGAGGCCGTCGAACACCGGCGTCGCCACCGGGGTCCCCGGCTCCGACTTCGACGCGACCTCGGGCAGGGTCTCCTTCCAGGAGAGGTCCTTGCCCTCGGCCAGCTCGATGTCCCAGCCGCGGCTCGCGACCCACCCGAGGTGCGTCTCGAGGACCTGGCCGACGTTCATGCGGCCGGGCACGCCCAGCGGGTTGAGGATGACGTCGACCGGCGTGCCGTCGGGGAGGAACGGCATGTCCTCCTGCGGCAGGATCTTCGAGATGACGCCCTTGTTGCCGTGACGGCCGGCGAGCTTGTCGCCGACGGTGATCTTGCGGCGCTGGGCGATGTAGACGCGGACCAGCTGGTTCACGCCGGCGGGCAGCTCGTCGCCGTCCTCGCGGTTGAACTCGCGGACGCCGATGACCGTGCCCTGCTCGCCGTGGGGCACCTTGAGGGACGTGTCGCGCACCTCGCGGGCCTTCTCGCCGAAGATGGCGCGCAGCAGGCGCTCCTCCGGGGTCAGCTCGGTCTCGCCCTTCGGGGTGACCTTGCCGACCAGGACGTCGCCCGCGCCGACCTCGGCACCGATGCGGATGATGCCGCGCTCGTCGAGGTCCGCCAGGACGTCCTCGGAGACGTTCGGGATGTCCCGCGTGATCTCCTCGGGCCCGAGCTTGGTGTCGCGGGCGTCGACCTCGTGCTCCTCGATGTGGATCGAGGACAGGACGTCGTCCTCCACGAGGCGCTGCGACAGGATGATCGCGTCCTCGTAGTTGTGGCCCTCCCACGACATGAACGCGACGAGCAGGTTGCGGCCGAGCGCGAGGTCGCCCTCGTCGGTCGCCGGGCCGTCGGCCAGCACGGAGCCGACCTCGACCCGCTGGCCCTCGTCCACGAGCACGCGCTGGTTGTAGCTCGTGCCCTGGTTCGAGCGGCGGAACTTCGCCGCACGGTACGAGCCCGTGGTGCCGTCGTCGTTCGCGACGAGGACCAGGTCCGCGGACACCTCGGTGACCACGCCGGGCTTGGTCGCCACGATGACGTCGCCGGCGTCGACCGCCGCACGACGCTCCATGCCGGTGCCGACCAGCGGCGCCTCGGAGCGCACCAGCGGCACGGCCTGGCGCTGCATGTTCGCGCCCATGAGCGCGCGGTTCGCGTCGTCGTGCTCGAGGAACGGGATGAGCGCCGTCGCGACGGACACCATCTGGCGCGGCGAGACGTCCATGTAGTCGACCTCGGCCGGCGGCAGGTCGTCGGTCTCGCCGCCCTTGGTGCGCACCAGGACGCGGTCGTTGAGGAACGTGCCGTCCACGGCGAGCTCGGTGTTCGCCTGGGCGATGATGTGCCGGTCCTCGTCGTCGGCGGTCAGGTAGACGATCTCGTCCGTGACCTTGCCGTCGGTGACCTTGCGGTACGGCGTCTCGATGAAGCCGAACGGGTTGATGCGACCGAACGACGCGAGCGAGCCGATGAGGCCGATGTTCGGGCCCTCAGGGGTCTCGATCGGGCACATGCGGCCGTAGTGCGACGGGTGGACGTCACGGACCTCCATGCCGGCGCGGTCGCGGGACAGACCACCCGGTCCGAGGGCGTTCAGACGACGCTTGTGCGTCAGGCCCGCGAGCGGGTTGTTCTGGTCCATGAACTGCGACAGCTGCGAGGTGCCGAAGAACTCGCGGATCGACGCCACCACGGGGCGGATGTTGATCAGCGTCTGCGGCGTGATCGCCTCGACGTCCTGCGTCGTCATGCGCTCACGGACCACGCGCTCCATGCGGGACAGGCCCGTGCGCACCTGGTTCTGGATGAGCTCGCCGACGGCGCGGATGCGACGGTTGCCGAAGTGGTCGATGTCGTCGGTCTCGACGCGGACCTCGGTCGGCTGGCCGTCGCGGGTGCCGGGGATGGTCACCAGGTCGGCGTGCAGCGCGGCCAGGTACTTGATCGTCGCGACGACGTCGGTCACGGACAGCGTCGAGTCCGCCAGCGGCGCGTCGACACCCAGCTTCTTGCTGATCTTGTAGCGACCGACCTTCGCGAGGTCGTAGCGCTTCGGGTTGAAGTAGAAGTTCTCGAGCAGCGCGCGCCCGGCCTCGACCGTGGGCGGCTCGCCCGGACGGATCTTGCGGTACAGGTCGACGAGGGCCTCGTCCTGCGTGTGGACGTGGTCCTTCTCGAGGGTGTCGAGCACGGACGGGAAGTCCGCGAACTCCTCGCGGATCTCCGCCTCGGTGAGGCCGAGGGCCTTCAGCAGGACGGTGACGGGCTGCTTGCGCTTGCGGTCGACGCGCACGCCGACGGCGTCGCGCTTGTCGATCTCGAACTCGAGCCAGGCGCCGCGCGACGGGATGACCTTCGCCGAGAAGACGTCCTTGTCGCTCGTCTTGTCGGGGGTGCGCTCGAAGTAGACGCCCGGGGAACGGACCAGCTGCGAGACGACGACGCGCTCGGTGCCGTTGATGATGAACGTGCCGCGCGCGGTCATGAGCGGGAAGTCACCCATGAAGACCGTCTGGCTCTTGATCTCACCGGTCGTGTAGTTCACGAACTCGGCCGTCACGAACAGCGGGGCGGCGAAGGTGAAGTCCTTCTCCTTGCACTCGTCCGCGGTGTACTTCGGCGGCTCGAAGCGGTGGTTCGAGAAGGAGAGGGACATCGACTGGCCGAAGTCCTCGATCGGCGAGATCTCCTCGAAGATCTCCTCGAGGCCCGACGTCGCGGGGACGTCGGAGCGGCCGGCGGCGGTGGCCGCCTCGACCCGGGCCTGCCAGGCAGGGCTGCCGAGGAGCCAGTCGAAGCTCTCGGTCTGCAGCCCGAGGAGGTCGGGGACCTCGAGCGGCTCGTAGATCTTGGCGAAGGAGACGCGGCGGGAAGCGGTGCGGTTCGCGATAGCGTCGGCGGACGGAACAGAAGGGGTGCGCGAGGCAGCCAAGAGGGGTCCTTCCCTGCAGTTCGATGGCACGCTGTACGCTCAGCGAGGCTGCAGGCGCCGGACCGCGGCGGGAGGAACCGGCCCAGGGGTCACGAAGACGTGATCACGGGGGGCGGGACTTCGTCGGCGGGGAGGCGTCGGGGCACAAGCGAGCGCAAAGCGCTAGCGTAGCCAGAACTTCATCGTTTGTCCAACTCGCGCGGGCACACGAGCGGACGCCCTCGGTTCTGGGTCTTTGAGGACGTTGTCTCGGTGGCCGCCATATGCCGCCCAAGAAACGGTTGTCGGACCAGCCTAACCCGTGATAAGCGGCCCCGGCCAGGCATCGGCGCGCGACGTCGGTCACGACACCACACCTCCACAACCGGTCCGCTCCCCCGCGACCCCCCGCGACCCCCCGCGACGTCGTGCGGACGCAGCGAGGCCCGCACCCCGAAGGGATGCGGGCCTCGCGGAAGCGATGCGCGGCTAGGCCGCGGCGATCACTTGACGGTGACGGTGGCGCCGGCGCCCTCGAGGGCAGCCTTGGCCTTGTCGGCCGTCTCCTTGTTCGCGGCCTCCAGGACCGGCTTCGGGGCGCCGTCGACCAGGTCCTTGGCCTCCTTCAGGCCGAGGGACGTGAGCGCGCGCACCTCCTTGATGACCTGGATCTTCTTGTCGCCGGCGGCCTCGAGGATGACGTCGAACTCGGTCTTCTCCTCGGCGGCCTCGGCGCCACCGGCACCGCCGGCGGCGGGGGCGGCAACCGCGACGGCGGCGGGAGCAGCGGCGGTGACCTCGAACTTGTCCTCGAAGGCCTTCACGAACTCGTTGAGCTCGATGAGCGTGAGCTCCTCGAAGGCGGCCAGGAGCTCGTCGGTGCTGAGCTTCGCCATGATGGCGTTCCTTTCGGTTGGTGCGTCCTGGGGCCGGGGGCCCCGCAGAAGCAAGGGAGGGGGTAGTGCTTGCCGCACCGCCGTCAGGCGGCAGCGGCCTCCGATTCCTGCTTCTGACGCAGGGCATCGATGACGCGAGCGGCCTGGGCCGGCTTCGCGCTGAAGGCGTAGGCAGCCTGGAAGAGCTTGGCCTTCATCGCGCCGGCCGTCTTGGCCAGCAGGACCTCGCGGGACTCGAGGTCCGCGAGCTTGGTGACCTCTGCAGCGGTCAGCGGCTTCCCGTCAAGGACACCGCCCTTGATGACCAGTGCAGGGTTCGCCTTGGCGAAGTCACGCAGACCCTTGGCGGCCTCGACCGGGTCGCCGGTCACGAACGCGATCGCGGACGGACCCTTGAGGTCGGCCTCGAACGCGTCGATCCCGGCCTCCTTGGCCGCGATGGACGTCAGCGTGTTCTTCACCACGGCGTAGGTTGCGTTGCCGCTGAGCGACCGACGCAGCTCCTTGAGCTGCGCGACGGTGAGCCCGCGGTACTCGGTCAGCACGGCCGCGTTCGCGTCGCGGAACTTGTCCGCGACCTCCGCGACAGCGGCTGCCTTGTCCGGCCTCGCCATGGCAATCCTTCCGGTGGTGGTGCCACCGGTACCTGCGAAAGAAAAGAGCCCCGGCGCAGGTGCGCACGGGGCTCGGAGCTCACAGCCAGGCTGTGTGGTCGTCGTCGTGTCACCTACGCAGGCCCCCGCACTCTCACGGGACTTCGGTCTTCGGCTTCCCGGGCGAAACGATTCTCATCAGTTCCAGGCAGCGTCGGACGACCGGCGGTCTTGGGTTACCCGAGAACTCTACATGACAGCAGGCCGTGCTCGGCACGCATCCCGTGTGGTACCCACCACTCGCCATGTCATCCTCGCTGACACGTCACAGCACCAGCGGACCGAAGCACACCAGCGGCACCGGCTCGGGCTCGTCCGCCACGGCGTGGGCGAGCGCCGCGCCCGGCCGCAGGCCGTCGCGCAGCCCCTGGTGCAGCACGGGCATCACGCGCACCGCGACGTCGTCCCGCAACGGGGCGACGGCGGCGATCACGGCGCGCGCGCCCATGCGTAGCAGCACGCTCGTCAGCCCGAGCGGTTCGCCGCCGTGCCGGATGCTCGCCGAACCGACGTCGCACGCCGACAGGACGAGCACCGACCTTGACAGATCCCGCCCGTCCAGCTCGTGGGCGAACAGCGGGCCGTCCGCCAGCTGCAGGCTCGAGAACATGGGGTTCTCGGGTTCATGGGTCCCGTGTGCGGCGACGTGGACGACCGGCGCACCCTCGACCGCCTCGGCCACGGCGGCGCACACGGCGTCCGCGCCGGTGAGCAGCCGCGCGCCGCTCCCCCAGACCGCCGCCACCTGCTCCGCCTCAGCAACCCCGTGCACGAGCCCGGACCCGGCGACCGAGAGACCCGGTCCGGGGGACCAGTCCGCCTCGCCCCGTGCGATCCACGAGTTCACCACCGTCGACAGCCCTCGCCGCGAGGGCAGCGCTGCCCACGGCAGCGAGACCAGCCGGTCGCGCGCCGCGACGTAGACGTCCCGCCCTGCGACGTCGAGCGTGCCGAGGAGGAGGGCGTCGAGCCGCCGCAGAGCCGCCTGCACCGACGCGCGGACCACCTCTCGCAACGGCGTGGGCAGCAACGGGTTCGCCAGCGCCTGCTGATCGGCCCGCACTCGTCTCGCCAGCTCGAGGACAGGGGGCGCCGGGCCGAGATCGACCAGGCGCGCTCCACTCCCGTCGAGCCGGATGGCGCGCAGGCGGCCGCCGCTCATCGTCAGGTTTAGGACCACCCGGTCCGACCCGGCGGCGCGCAGCTCCGCCCGCAGCCCGCGCGCGGTGGCCGGGGAGGGCACGCCCCGGTCGCCGCCCGAGTGCCAGGTCCGTTCCCGCGCCCGGTCCTGGAGCCGTCGCGCGTCGCGATGCATCTCGACGCCGCGCATCAGCTCGGCATCCGTCGTGGCCTCGTCCGAACGGAGCAGGCGCGCACGCTCCATCAGCCGACGTGCCGACACGATCAGCTCGGCGGCCTGCTGGTCGTCCGGTGGGCGGACCCGTCCCGACCCCGCGAAGGTCGCACGCCCGCGCTCCAAGGCGTCGAAGAACGCGTCCGGCGACACGGACATCAGCGCCGCGTCGATGTCGACCCCCTGCAGCCGGATGCCGTGCACCGCGGCGGCCGTCACCGCCTCGACCGCCCCGAGCTGTTGACGCTGCACCGCGAGGAGCCGATAGCCCCGTCTGACGGCCGCCAGACCTGCACGCCGAGACCCCGTGCCGAAGCCGCACAGCGCGGCGACGACCTCACCGCGCACGCGCGCGCCGAGGGCCAGGCTGGATCGCGGTGGCAGGGCGCGGAGGCGTTTCTGCGACTCGGTGAACCTGCCCGCGCGAGCCCATGCCTCCGCGGCGAGCAGCCGGGCGTCGATGAGCACCCGGTCCGCGCCGGGCTGGTCCTCGACACGCGCGCAGAGCTCGTCGGCCGCCTGCGCGAGGGGCCGCAGCAGCTCTCGCCGCTCGTCCGCGACGACGAGCCCGAACCGTGAGTCCAAGGCGACGACCTCCGCCCGGAGCGCCATGACCCCGTGGCCCGCCCGCCGGGCACGGTCACGGACCCGCTCGGCGAGCTCCTCAGCCTCCGAGAACCTCGCGAGGCCCGCCAGGCACCGAGCCTGCTCGAGCTCGGCGTCCAACAGGTCGCGTGCGCCACCCGTGGCGGCGAGGATCCCGGCCGCCGTCCGGAGCGCGACCTCCGCATCCGTCAGCAATCCGGCCTCATAGAGCACCGCCGCCTTGTCCATCAGGCCGACGCCGGCATGCTCGGGCGGTGCCGCCTCCGCGGCGGCGTCCATCGCTCGCAGGGCCGCCGGGAGGTCGCCGGCGAGGAACTGCGCGTACCCGAGGTTGTGCTCCGCCATCGGGACCACCTGCTCGTCCCGCAGCGCGCGAGCGATCTCCAAGCACCGTCGAAGGTCGACGACGGCATCGTCGATCGCACCGACCTCGAGCAGGAGGGAGCTCCTGTTGAGGAGGACCGGGAGCATCTCTGCCTCGTCGACAAGGCCGTCCAGCGCGGCGTCGAGCTCGATCCGCGCGCCGTCGTGGTCCCCCGACCGCAGCAGCTGCAGGCCGAGGTTGGCGTGGACGAGGGCCACCATCTCCGCGCTGCCGGCGCGGAGCGCCATCGCCGCCGCCGCGGCCAGCTTCGCCAGGACCACCTCGCGGTCTGCACCGAGCTCGCCCTCGCAGGCTGCGATACCCACGAGGACCCGGGCGCGGACCGCGGCGACCTCCGCCGCCGTCGACTCCCCCTCAAGCCGGTCGAGCCGGACGAGGGCGGCCTCGTAGCGGCCGAGTGTGCTCGAGAACTGGCGATGAGCGCGCGCGTGCGACCGGATCTCGTCGACCTCGGCGCGGACCGTCGCCAGCGCGTCGCTCATGCCTCACCCCCTGTGGATCACCCCGGGGTGGACGTGCCGCCGAGCGACAGGCCTCCCGTCGCCCCGGAGATGGCTCGCCAGATCGCCGCCACCCGCGCCTCATCGCCGTGATCGGCCCGGTCGACCGACTCCGTGAGCGTAGCGTCAGCCGCGCGGGCACGCCGACTCCGGTCCGCGAGCAGCTCACGGGCGATCTCACCCGCGAGGACCGGCGCGGCGAACGACGTCCCGCTCCAGGTCGCGAATCCTCCCTGGAATCCCTCCGGGTCGATCGTCGACCGCACTGCGTCGGCGTACCGCTCCCGCGTGCGCAGAGAAGGCGTGCTCGGACCGTCGAGAGTTCGCGGCACGGTGCTCACCACCGCGGCGCCGGGGCGGACGCACGTCACCCAGGGCCCGTCGTTGGAGAACAACGCCGTCGAGCCGTCGGGGTTGGCGGCCCCCACCGCCAGGATGGGGGGCCGCTCCGTGCTCGTGTCCCGCGGGCTGGTGATGCGTGGAGGAGTGGCGCGTCGGTCCACCTCGGGCGCGAAGGCAGCCGGGAACTCAGGACGTGTCTCGCCGTCGTTGCCCGCCGCCACGACGACCGCGACGCCGGAGTCGCGCAGCCGCGCGAGCACGTCGGACAGAGGGTGGTCCCACTGCAGGTCCTCGGGCTGCTCGTGGTAGTAGCCCATCGGGAGCACCACCACGTCCACCGCGACGTAGCCCTCCTCCCCCGCGAGCCCTCGGCGGTGGAACCGCAGGAGTCGCCGGAGCGACTCGATCACCTCGGACTCGATGGCGGCGCCGGCACCCCCGACCACCCGCACCGGCAGGAGCCGCGCGTCCGGGCAGGTCTGGTGCACGATCCCTGCGATGAACGTCCCGTGTCCCGCGACGGGGTCGAGGGGGCCCGTCAGCGGAGCGGTGCTCGCGCCACCGATCTCGGCGTCCTCCTCCGGCAGCTGCGGCACCGGGTACGTCCCGATGGGCCCGTCGGGCAGGCTCGCTCCGCGGATCACCACGCCGTTGCCGTCGTCCGGGTCCTTCCCCAGCCCGTAGGAGCCGAACCACGGATGCGTCCCGATCCCGGTGTCGACGATCGCGACCACCGGGCGGACCGCCCCGTCCGGGGTCCGCGACTCGTCGCCGTCGTCCCGGGCTCGGCGCGCCGGCGGCGCCCCGAGCCAGGCCACCGGCGACCTCCCCCCGCTGCCGGGCACGCCGTACTCCGCCATCCCGTGGGTGGTGAACGGATGAGTCGTGAACGGCTGCGCCGCCATGGGGTGGGTCGTGAACGGATGGGTCGTGAAGGGGTGCGTCGTGAAGGGGTGCGTCGTGAAGGGGTGCGTCGTGAAGGGATGGGTCGTGAAGGGGTGCGTCGTGAACGGGAGCGCGGTCAGGACGTGATCGAGACTGAGAGACCACGGGGTCGACTCGTCGCGGGCGTCGGCCTCGAGCACCTCCCAGGCGTCGGGCTGCACGTCGGGTCGGTCCGCGATCAGACGAAGCACGAAACCCAGGTCCTCGTCCACCAGATCGAGCGGTGCGGCGTCCGCGGAGGGCTCGGTCCCATGCCGGTACCTGACCTCGACCCCGACGTGACAGCCCTGACGCCGCGCCGCGCGCTCGAAGCCTGCAGCCGCGTCCTCGTCCTCGCTCGGCTCCAGGGAGAGCACCGACGGCAGCGCCTCGGCGCCACCTGGTGCCCGCAGGCGGCCACGGATCGAGTCAGGAAGGCCTCCACGGACCAGGAGACGATCGGCCACGTACCAGGTCGACCCGACCTGGCGCTGCCCGGGACTCCGTCGCGCGGTGCTGGGGTCCAGGAACCGGATCGTCGGCTCGGGCCGGCTCGGCGTCGGTCCTACGGGGCTCTCGGTCACGTGTCCTCCTCGTCACGGGCGCGCCGGATCGGCGCACGTTCAGGGCGGGCGCTCTGCGCCCGATGTCTCAGAGCTCGATGACCGGCGTGGCGACGGTGACGTCGCCGCCGTCGGGCAGGCGCACGAGCAGGCTGGTGGGGCCGCGGTCGACGGCGGTGAAGGCGAAGCGGCCGTCGTCGTCCGCCGTGGTGGTGCGCTCGCCGCCGGGCTGGCGCAGCTCGACGACCAGCGTCGCGGCGGGTGCGACCCAGCCGTCGAGGCGCACGTGGGTGCCGTCGTCGTCGATGGACAGCGCGATCATCACGGTGAGTCGCTCGTGCGTGAACGTGATGGTGCGCGCCTCGAGCGGCGGGGCGTCGCCGCGCACGGACCCGACGGGGGCCTCGATCTGCTGCAGCTCCATGACCTCGGCCTCGAGCCGGGCGAGCGTCATCGCGAACAGCGACCGCTCGACCAGGCCCTCGGGCACCGGGTCGACCGCCTCGACCGCGCGGCCGAGCCGCCCCAGGACCGCGACGTCGTGCGCGTCCAGGGTCTCGTCCTCGCCGGGCACGGGCTCGCCCCACGCGTTCTCGTGCTTCTGGCTCATGTCCACGAGGCATCCCCTTGCTCGGTGAGGACGGCGCGCAGCTTCGCCAGGCACCGTCCCCGTGTGGCGCCGATGCTTCCCACCGGCATGCCGATCGACGCCGAGATCGCCTTGTAGTCCGGGCGGTCGGCGAGCGAGACGAGTCGCAGCAGCTCCTGGCAGCGCTCCGGGAGCCGGCGCAGCGACGACCAGAGGATCCGGTCGCGCTCGTCGGTCAGCACCTCGGCCTCCGGGCCCGGGCGGGCGTCCGGCAGCGCCGCGGCGCCCTCGGTCACGTCGTCCGGCAGCTCGGTGCGGCGGCGCAGGTCCGCACGCCCCTTGCGCACCGTCTCCCAGGCGGCCCGGCGGGCCGTCACGAGGAGCCACTTCAGCACGGCCTTCGGCTCGGCGATCGTGTCCGCGTGCCGCACGAGCGCCGCCCACGTGGACTGCACCACGTCGTCGGCGACGTCCCGGTCGACGCCCTGGGCCCGCACCGTGTGCCACAGCAACGGCGTCGCCTCCCGGACCAGGTCGGTCAGGGCGTCCGTGCGCCCCTCCCGGAACTCCAGGATCGCCCGCGCGGCCCGGTCGCCCAGGCTCTCGTCGGCGTCGGGCGCCCCACCGAGCGGTTCCTCAGTGGCTCGTGTCATGGCTGTTCGCACCTCGGGAGGGCTCGTGGAGAAGCCGGGGCGGCCCCGCCCCGGAACCTCCGAGCCTACGGCGCGCCCCGACGACGCGGCAGGAGGAAGTTGCATCGACATGCAAGGACCTCCTCCGGCAGCGCTCGTGCGGTGCTGCGTACTCGTCATCGCCCGGAAAGAGGACGACCCGCGCCGCGTGATACACGCGGCCCCATCCATCCTGCGGACCGCTCCGAACCACCTCCGAGCGCGGGACCACCCCGCGCCCGAGAGAAGAAGGAGCAGCCACCATGGGCTCGTCCGCGAACCGCCTCCTCGCCGCAGTCTTCGGCGCCGTCTACCTGCTGGTCGGCCTCGCCGGGTTCGTCGTCACGTCAGGCGTCGGCTTCGCCGCCACGGAGGGCGAGAAGCTGCTGTTCTTCGAGGTGAACCCGCTGCACAACATCATCCACGTCGCGATCGGCGCCGCCCTGCTCCTGGCGTCCCGCTCGGTCGCTGCGGCCAAGGGCGTCAACGTGACCGTCGGCGCCGTCTACCTGCTGGTCGGGGTCCTCGGCCTCTTCCTCGTCGGGACGGGCGCGAACATCATCGCGCTGAACGGCGCCGACAACGTGCTGCACCTGGCCAGCGCGCTCCTGCTGCTCGGCGTCGGGCTGGGGGCGGACCGCCGCGCCGAGGCGGGCGTCGCCACGGCATGACCGCGATCGCCGCGCCGGGCCGCATCCTCGTCGCGTTCACCCTGCTCGGCGCGGGCCTCGTGAACCTGGGCGCGGCGCGGAGCACGCTCCCCCGTCCGCAGGGGCTGCTCGCGCTGGTGGCCGGGGTGGCGGAGCTGGTGGTCGCCCTGCTGGTCCTGCGCGGCGTCGTACCCCGCGGGGCGCGGCAGGCCGCCGCGGGGTGGGGGGTCGGGGTCCTCGCGGTCGTCAGCGTCGTCGGCCTCGCCCTCGCCGTGGCGCCGGGCGGCCACTTCGGCGCGGCCGCGGTGGCGGCCGCGACCCTGCAGCTCGCCGGCGCCGCGACGATCGGCGCGACAACCCGGCCGCGCGACGCCGCCCCCGAGCCGGCGGCGGACGGCGCTCGCCGGCCGCACCGCGGTGGTCCGGCCATGACCCTGGCCGGCCTGTTCGCCGGCGCGCTGCTGGTCGCGACGGCCACGACGGCCGGCCTCACCGACACCGACGCGGGTGCGGTCGCCGTCCCGCACGGCGATCACCACCTGCCGGACCTCCCCGGCCTCCCGGAGCACCACCACGGGTCGTGACGGCGGTCCTGGGACGCCGACGGCCCGGCACCCTCGCGGGTGCCGGGCCGTCGGCGGTGGTTCAGCGGGTCCCTGCCGGGATCACGCCTCCTCGAGGAGCTTCGAGGTGCGCGACTGGTCGAGCGGGATGCCCGGGCCCATCGTCGTCGTCATCGTGGCCTTGGTGATGTACCGGCCCTTCGACGACGTCGGCTTGAGACGCAGGACCTCGTCGAGCGCGGCGGCGTAGTTCTCCACCAGCGCCTTCTCGTCGAAGGACGCCTTGCCGATGATGAAGTGCAGGTTCGCGTGCTTGTCGACGCGGAACTCGATCTTGCCGCCCTTGATGTCGGACACGGCCTTGGTCACGTCCATCGTCACGGTGCCGGTCTTCGGGTTCGGCATGAGACCGCGGGGGCCCAGCACCTTGCCCAGGCGACCGACCTTGCCCATGAGGTCCGGCGTCGCCACGGCGGCGTCGAAGTCGGTGTAGCCGGCGGCGACCTTGGCGATCAGGTCGTCACCGCCGACCTCGTCGGCCCCGGCGGCCACGGCCTCCTCGGCCTTGGCGGCGTTCGCGAAGACGATCACGCGGGCCGTCTTGCCGGTGCCGTGCGGGAGGTTGACCGTGCCGCGGACCATCTGGTCGGCCTTGCGGGGGTCGACGCCCAGGCGGAACACGACCTCGACGGTCGCGTCGTACTTGACCGTCGCGGTCTCCTTGGCGAGGCGGACCGCCTCGAGGGGGCTGTACAGGTTCTCGCGGTCGATCTTCTCGGCCGCGGCGCGGTACGCCTTGCTGCGCGTTGCCATCTGCTTCTCCTTCTGCAGTCGTGGTGAGCGGGTCCGCGCGGACCCTGCCACGTGCCCGACGTCGATCGCCGGGACTTGGTCCGAGCCGCCCGGACCGCGCCGGAAGGATCCGGTCACGGTCCGGGCGGCCCGCTCACGGATCACTCCGCGACGGTGATGCCCATCGAACGAGCGGTGCCGGCGACGATCTTCATCGCGGCGTCGATGTCGTTCGCGTTGAGGTCCTGGAGCTTGGTCTGCGCGATCTCGCGGACCTGGTCCTGGGTGAGCTGCGCGACCTTGACGGTGTGCGGGGTCGCGGAGCCCTTGGCCACACCGGCGGCCTTCTTGATGAGCTCGGCGGCCGGCGGCGTCTTCGTGATGAACGTGAACGAGCGGTCCTCGTACACGGTGATCTCGACGGGGACGACGTTGCCGCGCTGCGACTCCGTGGCCGCGTTGTAGGCCTTGCAGAACTCCATGATGTTCACGCCGTGCTGACCGAGCGCGGGGCCGATCGGCGGGGCGGGCGTGGCCGCACCGGCGTTGATCTGGAGCTTGATGAGGCCGGAGACCTTCTTCTTGGGAGGCATGACTCTTCCCTGACTTTCTTGTTCGTGGGCCGACGCCGTGGGCGATGACCCGGTTGCAGTACCGCGTCCGTCAGATCTTGGCGACCTGGTTGAACGACAGCTCGACCGGGGTCTCCCGGCCGAAGATGGAGACGAGGACCTGGAGCTTCTGGGCCTCGGCGTTGATCTCGGAGATCGTGGCGGGCAGCGTGTCGAACGGGCCGTCGGTGACGGTGACCGACTCGCCGACCTCGAAGTCGACCTCGACCGGGGCCTTCGCCGTCGCGCCCGACGCCGCCGCGGCCTTGCCGGCCTCGGGGGCCGTCTCGACGAACACCGGCGCCAGCATCGAGTAGACCTCGTCCAGCGTCAGCGGCACGGGCTGGTGCGTGTGGCCGACGAAGCCGGTCACGCCCGGCGTGTGGCGCACGGCGCCCCACGACTCGTCCGTGAGGTCCATGCGCACGAGGACGTAACCGGGGATGCGGACGCGGCGGACGGTCTTCTTCTGCGCGTTCTTGATCTCGGTCACCTCCTCCATGGGGACCTCGATCTGGAAGATGTAGTCCTCCATGTTCAGGCTCTGGATGCGGTTCTCCAGGTTGGCCTTCACACGGTTCTCGTACCCGGCGTACGAGTGGATGACGTACCAGTCGCCGAGCTGCGAGCGCAGGGTGCGGCGGAACTCCTCGGCCGGGTCCTCGACGACGTCGCCGTCGGCGTCCGACGGGCGCACGTCCTCGTCCGCCTCGTCGGCAGCGTCCTCGTCCTCGGCGGCCTCGTCCTCGACGGTCTCGTCGGCAGCGTCCTCGACGTCCGCCTCGGCCGCCGCGTCCGTGGCGGGGTCCGCGGGCACGTCGAGGTCAGCCGCGGCGCCGTCGGCGTCGGGCTGGGTGGGGTCGACGTTCTCCGTCTGGTCCAGCGGATCCTGGGACACGAACGAACCTGCTTTCTGGAATCTGCTTGCTTCGGGGGCGGGCGTCCGGTGGCCTGCCGAGGTCAGTCGCCGAAGAGGGCGAGGACGCCCAGTCCGATGACCCAGTCGAGGGCCACCACGAACAGCATGACCACGGTGACGAACACCAGCACCACGATCGTGTAGTTGACCAGCTCCGAGCGGGTCGGGGTCACGACCTTGCGGAGCTCCGCCACGACCTGGCGCACGAAGAGCGCGATGCGCGCGAACAGGTTCGGGCGCTTGCCGGTGGCCGACCTGCCCCCGCCGGGCGTCCCCACGGCCTCAGCCGGTGACTCGCTCACTCGCTCTACCCCGTTTCGCGTTCCCGCCGCGGCCACGCCACCTGCCGGCGACGCGCCCACGGCACTGACTCCTGGCGTTCCGGGGTCATGCGGATGGCCCCGCTGCGCGCGGCCCCGCGGGGGATCACGCTGGCAGGGTAGACAGGACTCGAACCTGCAACCTGCGGTTTTGGAGACCGCTGCGCTACCAATTGCGCCACTACCCTTCGTGCTCGACACCCGTGTCGCCACGCTCGAAGCACCCCGGAAGGGCGCGCTCGATCTTGGCGGGCATCAACCACCGAGGGACAACTGTACGCGACGCAGGGGCCTGGGTCGAACCACGCCGGAACCACGCCGGAACCACGCTCGAACCGGGCTCGAACCGGGCTCGACACTCCCGCCCGGCCGTCCGCCCGACGCCCGCCGTCCACCGATCGGTGGACCCGCGGTCCCGCCGTCCGAGGCTCCCGCGGGGCCCCCCGCGGGCGGGAGGCTCGACGCATGACCTCGACGACGACACCCTCCCCGGCTCCCCCGCCGGCCGCCCCTCGCGGGCGTCCCGGCGTCCGTCCCCCCGTCGCACCGGAGTCCCCCGGCGGCGCCGTCCGCGTCCGCGGGCTCGCCAAGCGCTACGGGCCCAAGCAGGCGGTCGACGGGCTGGACCTCGACCTCGCGACGGGCGAGATCGTCGCCGTGCTCGGCCCCAACGGCGCGGGCAAGACGACGACGATCGAGATCCTCGAGGGGTTCCGCGACCGCGACGCCGGCGAGGTGCGCGTGCTCGGCGAGGACCCCGCCCGGGCCGGGCGGGCCTGGCGGGCGCGGCTCGGCGTCGTCGCGCAGGACTCGCGCGACCAGGCGGAGCTCACCGTCGCGGAGTCCGTGCGCTCCACCGCCCGGTACTACCCGGCGCCCCGCGACCCCGACGAGGTCGTCGAGGCCGTGGGCCTCGCGCCCAAGGCGGGCGCGCGGGTGCGCTCCCTGTCGGGCGGGCAGCGGCGCCGGCTCGACGTCGCGCTCGGCGTCGTCGGCCACCCGGAGCTCCTCTTCCTCGACGAGCCGACCACCGGCTTCGACCCGCAGGCGCGGCGGACGTTCTGGGACCTCGTGCTGGGCCTGCGGGACACCGGCACCACCATCCTGCTCACCACGCACGACCTCGCCGAGGCCGCGCACCTGGCCGACCGCGTCGCCGTCGTGCGCGACGGGCGCGTCGTCGCGGAAGGGACGCCCGAGACGCTCGGCGGCCCGGGCGCGCGCACCCCCCTGGTGACCTGGACCGCCGACGGCGTCCGGCACTCCGAGCGCACCGACGCGCCGACGGCGCTCGCCGCGCACCTCATGGCGACCGTCGCCGGCGCCGACGGCGAGGTCGCCGACCTGTGCATCACCCGCCCCAGCCTCGAGGACGTCTACCTGGGGCTCCTGACGACGGAGGACGACCGATGAGCACCACGGACCAGGCGGACCAGGTGGACCAGGTGTCGACGGGCGCGACCGCCGCGTCGTCGGGCCGGGCGGACACGGGCGGGCGGCTGCCCGGGCTCGGACGGCTCACGCTGGTGCGGGCCGCCGTGGAGCTGCGCCAGTTCTGGCGCGAGCGCGACGCCGTGATCTTCGTGTTCGCCTACCCCATCGTCATGCTCGCGATCTTCGCGTCCGTGTTCGGGAGCGAGGACCAGGGCACCGAGGTCGCCCAGATCGGCTTCGCCCAGTACTTCCTGCCCGGCATGGTCGCGACCGGCATCATGCTCACCAGCTTCCAGTCGCTGGCCGTCTCCATCGCCGTGGAGCGCGACGACGGCACGCTCCGCCGCCTGCGCGCCACTCCCCTGCCGGTGACCGCGTACGTGGGCGGCAAGGTGGCGCTGACGCTCGCGACGTCGGTCGTGCAGACGGCCCTGCTGCTGGCCGTCGCGGCCCTCGCCTTCGACGTCCCGCTGCCCACCGACGCCGGCCGCTGGACCACGTTCGCCTGGGTGTTCGCGCTCGGGGCCGCCGCCGGCACGGTCTGCGGCGTCGGGTTCTCGTCACTGCCGCGGTCCGGGCGGTCCGCGAGCGCCGTCGTGACGCCGGTCGTGCTGGTGCTGCAGTTCATCTCGGGCGTGTTCTTCGCGTTCTTCGCCCTGCCGGGCTGGATGCAGACCCTGGCCTCGGTGTTCCCCCTCAAGTGGATCGCTCAGGGCATGCGGTCCGTCTTCCTGCCGGAGGAGATGGCGGCGCTCGAGACGAGCGGGTCCTGGCAGCACCCCGCGACCGCTGCTGTACTGGTCGCATGGCTGATCGTGGGGCTGGTCGTCGGGGTGCGCACCTTCCGGTGGCGGCGCCGTGACGACGGCTGACGGCGCCCCCGGCACAGAGCCCGCCGCATCGTCCGGCGCGGCGGCCGACGACGAGGTCGCCCGGGTGACGTCCGACCCCTGGGACCGGCAGGTCGTGTGGTGGGACGTCGGGTTCGTCCTCATCGTGCTGCTGACCGCGTCGGCGATGGCGCTCGGCGGGGACTCGAACGCCCGCGAGCTGTGGACGGCGTACGCCGCGATGGCCGTCATGCTCGTCGGGTACGCCGTGTGGGGCGCTCCCGCGGCCCGCAGCCGCGACCAGCGGCGGGCGCTGGCCTACACGGTCGTGCTGATCGTCGGGACCGCGGTCGCCGTCGCCCAGGGCGGCCTGGCCACGTTCCTGCTGTTCGCGTCGTTCACGCAGCTCTGGATGCTGCTGGAGCCGCCGCGCCGCGCCGTGGTGGCGAGCGTCGCCCTCGGCGTCGCGACCACGTTCGCCATCGCCGCCCAGCAGGGGTTCGACGTCCCGACGCTGATCGAGGCCGCACCGCAGATGGGCATCGCGATCGCGTTCTCCGTGCTGCTCGGGCTCTGGTTCGCCGCGACGATGCGCCGCTCGGAGGAGCGGGCGCGGCTGCTGCACGAGCTGCGCCAGGCGCAGGCGGAGCTCGCCGAGTCGCACCACGCGGCGGGCGTGACGGCGGAGCGGGAGCGCATCGCCCGGGAGATCCACGACACGCTGGCGCAGGGTTTCACGAGCGTCGTGACGCAGGCGCAGGCGGCGTCGGCGGCCCTCGACCGGGGCGAGCAGGACCGCGCCCGGGAGCGGCTGCTGGTCGTGGAGCAGACCGCGCGGGACAACCTCGCGGAGGCCCGTGCGCTCGTCGCCGCCTTCGCACCCGTGCCCCTCCAGGGCTCGACGCTGGCCGAGGCGCTGCGCCGCCTGGCCGAGCGGTTCACCGCCGAGACGGGCACGCCCGTGACGCTGGACGTGGCCGGGGCGGCCGGCCCGGCGCGCACCGGCGGCGCCACGGGCCAGGCGGCCGCCGACGTGGTGCTGCTGCGCTCGGCGCAGGAGGCGCTGGCGAACGTGCGCAGGCATGCGGGCGCTCGTGCGGTGACGATCCTGCTCGCCCGAGGCGGCTCAGTCCCCGGGGCGCCGCCCGACGTGCGGCTCGAGGTGACCGACGACGGGCGGGGCCTGCCGCCCGGCCAGGTCGACGGTCTCGGGCTGGCCGGGATGCGGGAGCGCGTCTCCGCGGTGGGCGGCACGCTCGTCGTCGAGCCCGGCGAGGGCGGCGGCACGCGCGTCGAGGTGCACGTGCCGGCCTCGGGCGGCGCCGCGTGAGCGGGGCGGGGACGACGGGCACGGTGCGCGTGCTCGTCGTCGACGACCACCCGGTCGTGCGCTCGGGGATCATCGGGATGCTCGACGGCGAGCCCGACGTCGAGGTCGTGGGCGAGGCCCCGGACGGCGAGGTCGCGGTGGCGCTGGCCGTCGAGCTGGCGCCCGACGTCGTGCTCATGGACCTGCGCATGCCCCGCCTGGACGGCGTGGGCGCGACGGCGCGCATCGTGGGGGCGTCCCGCGGCGGCGGGCCGAGCGTCGTCGTCCTCACGACGTACGACACGGACGCCGACATCCTGCGCGCCGTCGAGGCGGGCGCGACGGGCTACCTGCTCAAGGACACCCCGCGCGACGAGCTCGTGGCGGCGGTGCGCGCGGCCGCGCGGGGCGAGACCGTGCTGGCGCCGGGCGTCGCGACCCGGCTCGTGACGAGCGTGCGGACCGCGGCGGAGCGGCCCACGGCGCGCGAGGCCGAGGTGCTCGGCCTCGTGGCGCGGGGCCTGTCCAACGCCGCCGTCGGGCGGGAGCTGTACATCGCGGAGGCCACGGTGAAGACGCACCTGCTGCGGGCGTTCGCGAAGCTGGGCGTGGACGACCGCACCGCCGCCGTGACCGTGGCGCGCGAGCGCGGCTGGCTGCCCTGACCGGGCCCGCACCCACCGGGTCGGGGCAGACTGGCGCCGTGCGCGATCTGGCGAAGCTCCCCAAGGCCCACCTGCACCTGCACTTCACGGGGTCGATGCGGGTGCCCACCCTGCGCGACATGGCGGCCGGGCACGGTGTCCGGCTGCCGAGCGCCCTCACGGACGGCGACCCGCTGCGGGTGCCGGCCGACGAGCGGGGCTGGTTCCGGTTCCAGCGCCTCTACGACGCGGCCCGCGCGTGCGTGCGGTCGGAGGCGGACATGCGCCGCCTGGTCGACGAGGCCGCCGAGGACGACGCCGCCGAGGGGTCGCGGCGGCTCGAGATCCAGGTGGACCCGACGTCGTACGCGCCGTTCGTCGGGGGCATCACGCCGGCGGTCGAGATCGTGCTGGACGCGGCGCGGGCCGCGAGCGCCGCGCACGGCGTCGAGGTGGCGGTGGTCGTGGCCGCGTCGCGGATGCGCCACCCGCTCGACGCCCGCACCCTCGCCCGCCTCGCGGCCCGGTACGCGGGCGACGGCCCGGGCGAGGTCGTGGGCTTCGGTCTGTCCAACGACGAGCGGCGCGGCGACACCGCCGAGTTCGCGGCCGCGTTCCGGATCGCACGCCGGGCCGGGCTGGCGTCGGTGCCGCACGGCGGCGAGCTGCTCGGCCCGGCGCACGTGCGCGACGTCGTCGACGCCCTGCACCCCGACCGGCTGGGCCACGGGGTGCGGGCCGGGGAGGACCCCGCGCTGCTCGCCGAGCTCGTGGAGCGCGAGGTGGCCCTCGAGGTGTGCCCCGCCTCGAACGTCGGCCTCGGCGTGTACGCCGACACGTCCCAGGTGCCGCTGCGGCCGCTGGTCGAGGCGGGCGCCCGCGTCGCCCTCGGCGCGGACGACCCGCTGCTGTTCTCCTCCCGGCTGCTCGACCAGTACGTCGCCGCCCGCGAGGTGCACGGGTTCACCGACGCCGAGCTCGCGGACCTGGCACGGTCGTCGGTGCGGGCGAGCCGGGCGTCGGACAGCACGCGGCGCCGCCTGCTGGCCGACGTCGACGCCTGGCTCGCGGCACCCGACCCGGGGCCGGGGCACGGGGCCGACGCGCTCTCATCTGCGTCTCATCCGTCCGCGGGATGATCCGGCCATGGCTCAACGGGCGGCGGAACGGTCGGGACGTCGGTGGCGCGCCGCGGTGCCCTGGGTGCTCGGCGTGGCGCTCGTCGCGCTGATCGGCGGGGTCCTTGCCGCCGCGATGTCGTCGGTGCCCGAGGACCGCGACGTGGGCGGCGTCGTGGTCGTCTCCCCCACGCCCGACCCGGCGTCGCCGACGCCGTCGCCGTCCGGGGAGGCGACGCCGTCGCCGTCCGGGAGCCCCACGCCCACGCCGACGCGGACGTCCGACGACGGCGGCGTCGCGCCCGTCCCGCCCACGGACGACGACGATGACGACGACGGGCCCGACGACGATGACGACGGTCCGGACGACGATGACGACGCCCCCGACACGGACGAGGACGACTGATGGCGCGAACCCCGCGGCCCCAGGGCGGGCCGACCGTCCGCACGCGCATCCTGGCCGTCCTCCTCGCCCTCACCGCCCTCGCGGTCGCGCTGGCCGGGGCGACCGCGTACCTCCTGACGTACGAGCAGGTCGACGACCGCATCGACGCCGACCTCACCGAGAGCGCCGACGAGCTGCGCACCCTCGCCGCGTCCGGCGTCGACCCCGTGACGGGCGACCCGTTCTCGTCGGCCGAGGAGGTGGTGGTGACCGCCATCCAGCTCGACGTCCCCGCCCGGCACGAGGGCGTCATCGGGCTCCGCACCGGACAGCGCCCCCTGGTGTCCCAGCAGGCCGTCGAGGTGCACCTCCAGGACGACGCCGAGTTCGTCGCCGCGGTCACGCCGCTGCTCGACTCCGACCAGGTCGTGCTGCGGACGATCAGCACCGCGACCACCGACTACCGCGCGCTCGTCGCGCCCGTCGCCGCGCTGCCCGGGGCGAACGGCGCCGTGCCGACGTCGAGCGAGCCCGCGGCGCTCGTGCTCGCCTACGACCGGGTCGCGGAGCACGCGGAGACCCAGGCCGTCTTCCGCAGCTACGCGCTCGTGGCGCTCGCCGCGCTGGTCGTGACGGGCGTCGTGGGGTGGCTGCTCGCCGGGCGCCTGCTGCGCCCGATCCGGATGCTCGCGCGCACCGCGCAGCAGATCGGCGAGTCGGACCTGTCCGCCCGGATCCCCGAGTCGGGCAACGACGACCTCACCCACCTCACGCGAGCCTTCAACGGGATGCTCGACCGGCTCGAGGGCTCGTTCGAGTCCCAGCGCCGCCTGCTCGACGACGTCGGGCATGAGCTCCGCACGCCCCTGACGATCGTGCGCGGCCACCTGGAGCTCATGGACACCGCCGACCCGGCGGACGCGGCGGAGACGCGCGACCTCGCGCTCGACGAGCTCGACCGGATGCACCGCCTGGTCGACGACCTGGTCACCCTCGCGACCGTCGGGCAGCCCGACTTCGTGCGGCCCGCGCCGGTCGAGCTGGGCCGGCTCACCGACGACGTGCTCGACAAGGCGCGGACGCTCGGCGAGCGCACCTGGCTGGTCGACTCCCGCACCGACGCCCGCACGATGGCGGACGCGCAGCGCCTCACCCAGGCGTGGCTGCAGCTCGCCGCCAACGCCGTGAAGTTCTCCGCGCCGGGCAGCGTGGTCGCGATCGGGTCGCGCACGACACCGGACGGGGCGCGCGTGCGCCTGTGGGTGCGCGACGAGGGTGTCGGCATCGCGCCGGACGACCTGGAGCGCGTCTTCGACCGTTTCGCGCGCGGCGACCACGACGGCGAGCGGCGGGACGGCTCCGGGCTCGGCCTGGCGATCGTCGCGGCCATCGCCGAGGGGCACGGCGGCGAGGTGACGGTCGAGTCCGTCCCCGGCCGGGGCTCCACGTTCGCGGTCGTCGTGCCCGTGCTGCCCGTGCCCGACGCGGGCCCCGACCCGACCCCCGGGCGCGCCGTGCCCCCCGTCGGCCGCACGGCGCCGACCGCGCGCTCCGCGCCCACCCCCGAGCTGCCCCCGCGCACCGCCCCCGACCGGGAAGGACCCGCCACGTGAGCCAGATCCTCATCGCGGAGGACGAGACCCGCATCGCGTCGTTCGTCGCGAAGGGGCTGCGCGCCTCCGGCTACGCGAGCACGACGGTCGCGACCGCGCGGGAGGCGTTCGACCTCGCGTCGTCGGGCGACTTCGACCTCATGGTGCTCGACCTCGGGCTGCCCGACCAGGACGGCTTCACGGTGCTGCGCCGGCTGCGCGAGGCGAGGGTGACGCTGCCGGTCATCATCCTCACCGCCCGCACGTCCGTGGCGGACACGGTGGCCGGGCTCGAGGGCGGCGCCGACGACTACATGCCCAAGCCGTTCCGCTTCGAGGAGCTGCTGGCCCGCATCCGGCTGCGGCTGCGGGCCGAGCCGGCGGGCGAGGTCACGGTGCTCAGCCACGGCGACCTCAGCCTCGACCTGCGCACCCGCCGGGCCACCGCCGCCGGCGTCGAGGTGGACCTGTCGGCCCGGGAGTTCGCGCTCGCCGAGGCGTTCCTGCGCAACGCCGGGCAGGTGCTCAGCCGCGAGCAGCTGCTCTCGCGGGTGTGGGGGTACGACTTCGACCCGGGCTCCAACGTGGTGGACGTGTACGTGCGCTACCTGCGCAACAAGCTCGGTGCCGAGCGGTTCGTCACCGTGCGCGGCATGGGCTACCGCCTGGCCTGACCCGACATGCCGAACAGGCGGTCGTGCACGTTCTGAACGGTCAGAACGTGCACAACCGCCTGTTCGCCGACGGGGCGGGTCGGGGTGGTCAGTCCGCGGACGCCGCCGTCGGGGCGGTCTGCGCCGACTGCGGGGTGACCGGGCTGACCGGGCTGACCGGAGAGGCCGCGGTCGCCGGGCTGGCGGCGGTCGGCGCCGTCTGGGCGGACGGGGCGGTGTTCGCGGTCTGCGTCGTCGGCGCGGTGGTCGCCGTGGCGACCGAGCCCGCCGTCACGGTGGTGATGGACGTGCCGTTCGCCGTCGCCGCGGGCGACGGGTTCGCGGCCGTGCCCACCGCCGCCGAGCCCGCCGAGCCCGCCGGGGCCCCGTCGTCGCCCACCTGGACGGCGGACGCGACGACCGCGTCGGACGGCGTGCGGTCGAACGTGCCCTGGGCCGCGGCGACGCCGGCACCCAGGCCGACCGCGCCCAGCGCGCCCGTGACGATCCATGCGCTGCGTGCCTTCATCGTGCTGCTCCTTCGTCGGGTGGTTCCTGGCGGGCGTCTCCCGCCGACTGGTCCCCAGCCTCGTGGGCCACCGTGAGAGGGCCGGGAGGCGTGGATGAGAGGGTTCTCAGACTGCGGCCGCGTCCGCGGCGAGGCGCTCGGCGACGTCGAGGAACGCCCCGACGGCCGCGGCGTCCTCGGCCCCCGCCGCCAGGGAGACGACGACGGCCGCGGCCCGGGCACCCAGCAGGGCCGGCTCCACCGCGCTGCCGAAGGCCTCGAGGCAACGGTCCACCAGCCCGCCCACCCCCGCGTACGCGCCCGGGTCGAGCGACGGCAGCACCGCCAGGTGCGCGACGGCGCACGCCAGGTCGTCCACCAGGTACCCGGGGCCCAGGGTGTCGACGTCGAGCACGGCGCCGACGCGCGGTCGGGCCCGGCCGCCGGCGTCCGCCCGGCCGGTCCCGGGGTCGAGCAGCAGGTTCGCGGCGTGCAGGTCGCCGTGCGTCACGACGAGCGGCCCGGGGTCGCCCGCGGCGACGACGACGTCGATCGCCTCGCGCAGCGCGGCGAGCCGGGCGGCGTCGACCCCGTGCACGGTCGCGAGGGCACCGAGGTAGTGGGCCGAGCGGTCGGCCCACGCGGGGCGGCGCGGCAGGGCGAGGCCCGCGCGCGGCAGCGCCGTCGCGACCCGCAGCAGCTCCGCCGGGTCGATGCCGGCGGGCTGGTCGGCGGCGGGGGTGCGCGCGACGAGCTCCGCGACGGACTCGCCGCGGACCTCGTCGAGCAGGACGACGCCGTCGGCGGCCCAGGACCGGACCCGCGGCGCGGCCACGCCGCCGGGGCGCGCCGTGAAGAGCGCGTGCCGCCGCACGAGGTCGTCGACGCGCGTCGGGCGCACCACCTTGACGTACGCGGCGCCGTCCGCGGTGCGCGCCCGCAGCACGGCACGGCGCAGGGGGCGGTAGGTGACGGTCTCGAGGGAGAGCAGCGGGGCGTCGGACCCGGCGGCGCGCAGGCGCCCGGCCACCCGGTCGGGCGTGCTGCCCGCCGCGAGCCCGGGCAGGGCCGGGTCGTGCGGGTGGCGCCACACGTGCACCGTGCGCCCGCCGTCGTCGAGTCGCACGACGCCGGGGCCGAGGCCGCCGTCCGCGTCGGCACCGGCCCGGTCGCCGCGGGCACGGCGGAACGCCGACGCGCGGGCGCTCGTCGCGAACAGGTGCTCCGGCCCGCGGACCGTGCGCCCGCCGGCCTCGCGACGCGCGACGACGTCGTACGCCACGGTGACCTCGGCGCCGGGGCGCGCGTGCACCTGCCGCACCGACCACGACTCGAGCGCGGCGCCGTCGGCCGCGAGCGCCGCGCCCAGGACGTCCGCGGCCGCGTCGCCGGTGAGCAGGTCGAGCCAGGCGCGGTGGTCCGCGGGAGACGTCGGGGCGGGGCCGGTCGGGGCGGGGCGCGTCAGGGCGGGGCTGGTGGGCGGCACGGCACCATCCGACGCGGCGCGCGCGTGACCGGGGTGAGACGTCGATGAGAGGACTCTCATCCGGCCGGGCCGGAGGGCGGGAGCGTCAGAGGGACACGTCGTCGAGCCCGAGCCACCCGGCGAGGTCCGCGAGCTCGCCGCGCACCGCCTGCGACACGTCGGGGTCGAACGGCAGGTCCTCGTGGATCGCGTCCACCCGGAGCACGCCCGCCCTGCGGTCGGCGGTGGCGTCGACCTTGCCGACGAACCGGTCCCCGTGCAGCACGGGCAGCGCGAAGTAGCCCCAGCGACGCTCGGCGCGCGGCTTGTACATCTCGAGCACGTAGTCGAAGTCGAAGACCTCCAGCAGCCGGGCACGGTCCTGCACGAGCGCGTCGAACGGCGAGAGCACCGCGGTGCGGCCCTCGAACGGCTCGTCGACGCCGTCCAGGGCTGCCGGGTCCACGAGCCACGTCCGCTCGGTGCCCTCCACGGTGACCGGCGTGCCCACCAGGTCCACGTGGTCCTCGTCCCCCGGCAGGCCGGGCAGGCGGGCCCGGGTGATGCCGCGCGCCCGCACGCGGCGCGCGACCCGCTCGCGCGCCGCCTCCGCGCGCGGCAGCGGGTCGACGTCCGGGTACACGCGCTCGGCCAGGTCCCACAGCCGGTCGCGGCCCCGTCGCCCGCAGACGGCGACGTCGCCGTGCAGGCTCGCGAACTCCAGCATCTGCGTGACGTTGCGGTGCCCGGTCCAGCCGGTCGAGCGCCAGGGCCGCACGCTCGTGTCGGGGACGTCGCGGGCGACGAGCGGCCCCTCGGCCTCGAGCAGGCGCAGGACGTCGTCGAGGAACGGCGCGTTGTCGTGGAACCAGCCGGCGCGCCAGTCCCCGAACGGCCACCGGCGCATCTGCTCGAGGTACAGCGGCAGGTCCTCGATCGACCGCACCGTGCCGCCGAGGCGGAAGAGCATCCGGTCGGCGAGCGCGTCCTCCACCGCCCCGGGCCACGTCGCGCGGCCGAGCCTCGACCACGGGACCAGGTCGACGGCGGGCGCGACGGCGGCGGTCGGGTCGACCGGCAGCACCATCAGGTGCTCGACCGTCGCCAGGAGGTCGTCCGGGCGGTGGGCGTCGAGCAGCTGGGCCCGCACCGCGATGCGGCGGGCCTGGTCCCGCGTCAGCCTCACGGACGTGCCCGTGCCCCGGTCGGTGACCACCCGACGACGGTAGCGCCGGGCCCCGACACCCGACCGGCTACCCGCGGACGTCCGCCGCCACGCCCGCCGCGACGGACCTGCCCGCGGCGACCACCTGGTCGAGCACGGCAAGGGTCGCCGGACCGGGCGCCCCTCCGGTCGTGCGGTGCCGGGCGACGATCTGCCGCGTCCCCAGCCCGGGCAGCGCGACGACCTGCACGGCCTCGGGCAGGGGGTCCCGCGCCGCGAGCGCCGGGACGACGGCGACGCCGAGGTCGGCGGCGACCAGCGCGAGGGCGACCGCGTAGTCGTCGTACCGGTGCGTGAGCGGCGTCGTCGCCCCCGACGCGGCGTGCGCGCGCTGCACCACGCGGTCGGCCGCGTGGCCCGCCTCGGCCCCGAGCCAGGTGGCGTGGGCCAGGTCGGTCAGCCGCTCGGGCGTGGGCCGGTCGGCGGGCAGCACGACCAGCCACGGCTCGTCCAGGACCGGCACGTCGCGCATCCCGGCGGGGGTGGTCCGCCCGATGGCGCTCTCGGTCTCGGTGAGGATCAGGTCGAGGTCTCCGCGGCGCAGGTCCCGCTGCGCGGCCTCGCCCTCGGTCTGGCACAGGTGGACGTCGAGGCCGGGGGCGGTGCGCGCCAGCCCCCCGGCCAGCGGCGCGAGCAGGCCGCCGACCAGGGTGGGCGACGCGCCCACCGCGACGGTCCCGCTCGGCTCGCCGGCCAGCTCGGCGAGGGCCCGGCGCGTGTCGGTGAGCTCGGCCTCGATGCGCTCCGCCGCGGCGACGACCAGCCGGCCGGCGGGCGTGAGGACGGCCCCGGCGGGCTGCCGGTCCACGAGCCGTTGGCCCGACTCCGCCTCCAGGCGCGCGACCTGCTGCGAGACGGCCGACGGGGAGACGCCGAGCGCCGCGCCGGCGGCCACGATGCCGCCGTACCTGTGGACCGCGAGGAGGGTGGCGATCCGGCGGGGGTCCAGGTGGGTCGGACGAGCCTGCTGCATCACAAAATCTTAAGGCAGACCACGCAGAACTTCTATTGATCTACAGCAATGCGTCGCCCACGATGGGGCGATGTCGACGTCGAACCTCCCGCCCCGTTCCGCGGACGGACCGGCCCCGGCGCGCGGCGGTGCCGTCCTGGTCGCCGCGGGCGCGCTGCTGTGGGGCACGGGCGGCGTCGCGGCCGCGACGATCGCCGCCCACAGCGCGATGTCGCCCACCGCGGTCTCGGCGCTGCGCCTGCTCGGCGGCGGCCTGGCCGTGCTCGCGGTCACCGCGGCCACCGGGCAGCTCCGCCGGGTCCCCCGGACCCGCGCCTCCGCGCGGCACGTCGCGCTCACCGCCGCGCTGACCGCCGTCTTCGGGGCCGCCTACTTCCAGTCCGTCGCGCACGTGGGCGTCGCGGTCGCCACCGTGGTCGCCCTGGGGGCGGCGCCGCTGGTCGTGGCGGCCCGCGCCGCCGTCCGCGCGCGCCGGCTCCCGCGCGTCCCGGTGCTCATGGGACTCGTGACGTCCGTCGTCGGGCTCGCGCTCGTCAGCGGCGTGCGGCCGGTCGCCGGCTCGTCCCGGGACCTGGCAGCGGGACTGGCCCTCGCGCTCGTCGCCGCCGTCGCGTTCGCCGCGACCACCGTCGTCAACCGGCGCGCGCTGCCCGGGCTGGGGCCCGCCCCGCTGCTCGGGACGTCGTTCACGCTGGCGGGGCTCGTGTCGCTGCTCCCCGCCGCCGGGACCGGCCTCGCGCTCGGCTCCCTCGACGCCACGGCGTGGTGGACCCTCGCCTTCCTCGCCCTCGTGCAGACCGCCGTCGGCTACCTGGCGTTCTACGCCGGGCTCCAGCGCGGCGTCGGCGCCACGTCGGCGGCGCTGCTCTCGCTGCTGGAACCGGTCGGCGCCGCCGTCCTGGCCGTCGCCGTGCTGGGCGAGGCGCTCACGCCGACGGCGGTCCTCGGCATCGCCCTCGTCCTCGGGGCCGTGCTGCTCGCCCGGGACCGGGCCGTCACGCCCCGCCCGCGGGCGGGCGCCCGTCGGCGGGCGGATGGTCCCCCGGGACGACCCGGCACGGCACCCCGGGCGGACGCGCGGGAGGGCGCCGCGGCGTAGCGTGCCGGGCATGGACCGCGGCCCGCTCGACCGGTGGCGCCCCCGGCTGTTCCTCGCGGTGGCGCTGGCCGTCGTCGTGACGGCCGGGACGTTCGGGGCGTCGCACTGGCAGCCGGGCGCGCGCGACGTCGACGCGCTGGGGCTGCTGCTCGCGCTCGTGGGGCCGGTCGTGCTGCTCACGCTCCCCCGCCGCCCCGTCCTCGCGGTGCTGCTCGCGGTCGGCGCCGTCGGCACCTACCTCGCGCTCGGCTACGCCTGGGGGCCGGCGCTGGGCGGCACGGTCGGAGTCCTGGTCATGGTGCTGCTCACGGGGCCCGCCGCCCGGGCGCGGGTCGTCGCCTGGTCGGGCGCCGTGCTGATGTGGGGCGTCGTGGTGGGCGCGGCCGCCCTGCGCGACGACGGGGCCCGCGTCGGCGGCCTGCTCGGCGGCGCCGCCTGGACCGCCGTCGCGCTGCTGGTCGCGACCGGCGTCCGGGAGCGGCTCGCCCGGGCCGCCGCGTGGCGGGCCGCCCGCGCGGACCGGGAGCGGACCGCCGTCGCCACCGAGCGCCTCCGCATCGCGCGCGAGCTGCACGACGTCCTCGCGCACTCCCTGTCCGCGATCAACGTGCAGGCGGGCGTCGGGCTGCACCTGCTGGACCGCGACGTCGACCAGGCGCGCTCCGCGCTCGCGTCCATCAAGGTCACGAGCCGCGACGCGCTCGACGAGGTGCGCGCCGTGCTCGGCGTCGTCCGCGGCGAGGACGACGGCGGCGACGGCACCTCTGAGCCGCGCACGCCCACCTGGGACCTCGCCGCCCTCCCCCGCCTGGCGGAGCCGCTGCGCGCCCGCGGTGTCGCCGTGCGCTTCGACGTCGACCCCGACCTCCTGCCCCCGGGCGCCGTCCCCGCGCACCTCGCCGGCGTGGCGTACCGCGTGGTGCAGGAGGCGCTGACCAACGTGGGCCGGCACGCGTCGCGGGCGCGGACCGTCGTCGTGCGCGTCGCCGGGGACGACGACCTGCTGCGCGTCGCGGTGGACGACGACGGCGGGCCGTCCGGCGCGCGCGGGGACGCGGTCGGCTACGGGTTGCGCGGCATGCGCGAACGCGTCGAGGGCGCGGGCGGCGCCCTCGCCGCCGGGCCCGGCGCGCGCGGGTTCTCCGTCGTCGCGACCATCCCGCTGCCCGCCGACGCGCCCGCCCCGGGGCCGTCGGACGCACGGCCTCCTCGGGCGCCGCGGGGGTCCGACAGCTCGCGGGAGGACGCATGATCCGGGTGCTGCTGGCCGACGACCAGGCGCTGGTGCGCGGCGGCTTCCGCGCGCTGCTGGACGCCGAGGACGACATGACCGTGGTGGGCGAGGCCGCGACCGGCGACGAGGCCGTGCGCCTGGCCCTGCAGCTGCGGCCCGACGTCGTGCTCATGGACGTGCGGATGCCCGGCGCGGACGGGCTGGAGGCGACCCGGCGCATCGTCGCCGACCCGGGCGCGGGCGGCGTGCACGTGGTGGTCGTGACGACGTTCGAGCTGGACGAGTACGTGGCCGAGGCCATCCGCGGCGGCGCGAGCGGCTTCCTCGTCAAGGACACCGAGCCCGCCGACCTCGTGCGCGCGGTGCGCGTGGCGGCGGCCGGCGACGCGCTGCTCTCCCCCGGCGTCACCCGCCGGCTGCTCGCCCGGGTCGCCGACGCGACCCGCGACGTGCCGCCCCCTCCCGGCCTCGACGACCTCACCGCCCGCGAGCGCGAGGTGCTCGTCGAGGTCGCCGGCGGCCTGTCCAACGACGAGATCGCGCGCGCCCTCTACCTGTCCGAATCGACCGTCAAGACGCACGTCTCGCGCGTCATGGCCAAGCTGGGCGCCCGCGACCGCGCGCAGCTCGTCGTCGCGGCGTACGAGGGCGGCGTCGTGCGGCCGGGCTGGACCGGCTGACCTCCGCCGGCCGGGCGCACCGGGCCGGCACGACGGGACGACGCAGGTCGGTACGAGGGGCTGACGACGGCGCCCGCCCCGCCGGGCGACGGTGGTGGCGAAGGGCCCGCACCGGGCGGACCCACCGTCACGAGGAGTCCCCGATGCTCACCACTGCCACCGCGACCGCCGTCCCCGCGGCCCTCGCCGCGCACCCGTACGCCGCCGGCGGCGGGCCGGGCTGGTGGATCGTCTTCCCGATCCTGTGGTTCCTGCTCTTCGCCACCGTCGTGTTCCTCATCGCCCGCCGCGCGCGCCGGTACGGCCCGCCGTGGGCCCGCGGCGGTGCGGGCGGCGTCGACGTCCTGGGCGAGCGGTACGCCCGCGGCGAGATCGACGAGGCCGAGTACCGGCAGCGGCTCGCCGTCCTCAAGGAGGACCGGCGCTGACGACCGGCGCTGACGACCGGCGCCGCTCCGGTCGAGAACGTGGTCGGTCCCGCCGCCCCCCGAGGGCGGCGGGACCGACCGCGTTCTCGACGGGTTCGCTCGCCCCGCGGACCGGGCCCAACCTTTTCCCTCCGTCGTGCGTCTGAGCAGGTGAACGGCAGACGACAGGTCACGACACGGTGACGATCACGACACGAACGGAGCGCTGCGTTCGCGCCCCGGGCACCCGCAGGGCACGGTGGTACCCCGCGGCGCGCCTGGTGCGCCGACGGCGCGGAAGGGGCTCCATGCGTACGGTTCCCAGCCTGAGGCGACGCCTGCTGGCGTCGCTCGTCGGCGTCCCGGTGGTGCTCGCCCTGACCCTCGCCGGGTGCGCTCCCCTGTCCGGCGAGACCGAGCCCGAGCCGGGCGCGGCCCCGACGACCTCCGCTCCCCCGTCCGAGGACGGCGCCGGGTCGGCGTCCGACGACGCGCAGGGTCGTGCCGACCAGGACGCGCAGGAGCAGGCCGAGCAGGAGGCCGCCGAGAAGAAGGCGGCGGAGAAGAAGGCCGCCGAGGAGCAGGCCGAGCAGGACGCTGCGGAGGAACGGGCCGCGGAGAAGGCGAAGAAGGCCGCGGAGAAGAAGGAGGCCGAGAAGAAGGCCGCCGAGAAGGCCGCGAAGGAGCAGGCAGAGCAGGAGGCGGCGGAGAAGAAGGCCGCCGAGGAGCGGGACAAGATGCTCGAGTACGGCGACTCCGGCGAGCGGGTCGTCGCGCTCCAGGAGCGGCTGCAGGAGCTCGGGTACTTCATCCAGGACGCCGACGGAAGCTTCGGCCCGGCCACCCAGCAGGCGGTGTGGGCGCTGCAGAAGGCCGCCGGGCAGTACCGTGACGGCGTCGTGGGTCCCAAGACGCATGCCGCGCTGGACGACGGCGTCCGCCCGAAGGCGCGCACGTCGTCGGGCAAGGCGATCGAGATCGACCTCGACCGGCAGCTGCTCATGACCGTCGAGGGCGGCAAGGTCACCCGGATCATCAACGCGTCGTCGGGCAACGGCGAGACGTACGAGGCCAAGGGCCGCAGCTACCACGCGACGACGCCGCGCGGCTCCTACGCCGTGTACATGGAGCGCAACGGCATGCACGAGTCCACGCTGGAGCTGGGGTCGATGTACCGGCCGAAGTACTTCTCCGGCGGGTACGCGGTGCACGGCTCGGGGTCCATCCCGCCGTACCCCGCGTCGCACGGCTGCGTGCGCGTGTCCAACGCCGCGATGAACTGGCTCTGGGACTCGTGGGGCACGCCGAAGGGCACCCCGGTCGTCCTCTACTGACCCGGCCGGCGGTGCCGGCTACAGGGCGGTGCCGACCAGGACCGGCTCGGGTTCGAGCTCGATGCCGAACGCGTCGCGGACGCCGTCGCGCACGGCGCGGGCGAGGGCCACGAGGTCGGCCGCCGTCGCTCCGCCGCGGTTGGTCAGCGCGAGCGTGTGGCGTGTCGACAGGCGCGCCGGGCTGTGCTCGCCAGCGACGCCGAAGCCCTTGGTGAACCCCGCGTGCTCGATGAGCCAGGCGGCGCTCGTCTTCACGAGCGTCGGGTCGACGACGCCGAGGCTCGGGCTCACCGTCGACTCCGGCGTCGCGGAGCGCACGGCGAAGCGCGGCGCGTCCTCGGGCAGCTCGTCCGCCGCGTCGGCCGGCAGCACCGGGTTGGTGAAGAACGACCCCGCCGACCAGCGGTCGTGATCGCCGAGCGGCACCCCGCCCACGCCGTCCAGCAGCATGCCCTTGCCGCCCCGCAGCTCCAGCACGGCCTCGCGCACCTCGGCCGACGGCGCGCGCTGCCCCACCTCGACGCCGAGGCGCCGGGCGAGCTCGCCGTAGCCGACGGGCGCGGACAGGCTGCCGAGCCGCATCTGCAGGTTGACCTCGAGCACGACGTACCGCGGCGTGGGGTACCAGGGCGCGCCCTCCCCGCCGTCGGCCCGCATCGTGCGCTTGAGCAGCGACGTGCGGTACCCGAAGCCCAGCTCGCTGAGCGTGAAGGTCCTGCGGCTGCCGGTGGCGCGGTCCCAGGTGACCACCGACGCGACGACGCCGGACACCTCCTGGCCGTACGCGCCGATGTTCTGCACCGGCGCGGCGCCGAGGGTGCCCGGGATGCCGGACAGCGCCTCGACCCCCACCCACTCGTTCGCGACGGCCTCGGCCACGAAGGCGTCCCAGTCCTGCCCGGCGGGCAGGCGCAGGCTCGCGCCCCCGCAGGCGCCGTCGGTGCCGCAGGAGTCCTCGAGGTCGGCGCTGAGGCCCTGGCGCGCGTCGCGCACGACGACGCCGGCGAACCCCTCGTCCGCGACCAGCAGGTTGGAGCCGCCGCCGATCACGAGCAGCGGCCGCCCGGCGTCGTCCGCGGCGCGCACCGCGTCGATCAGCTCGGCCTCGGACTCCGCCTCGACGTACTCGTCGACCGGGCCTCCGACGCGCAGCGTGGTGAGCTCGGAGAGGGCCGGAGCGGCCGTCTCGCGCCCGTCGTGCTCACGGGCGGGCTCGTCGGCGGACGGCGTGTTCAGGGTCGACAGGCTCACTCGCCCAGCGTACGCGCCGGGTCGGGAGCGGCCGGCAGCGGCTTCGCCGCCCCGGCGACCAGCAGCCCCAGCGCCACGGGCACGGCCAGCACCAGCAGGGCGTCGCGGTAGCCGACGTGCTCGGCGAGGAAGCCGATGAGCGCGGGGCCGACGAAGAACGCCGAGTACCCGATCGTCGAGACGACGGAGACGCGCAGGGCGGCACGCTTCGGGTCGTCCGAGGCGGCGGACATGCCCAGCGGGAACCCGAGCGACGCGCCGGCGCCCCAGATCGCGACCCCGACCAGCGCGACCCAGAGGGACGGCACGAGCGCGAAGACGAGGACGCCCACGAGCGCGGCCGCGCCGCACACCCGCAGCATGGGCACGCGGCCGTAGCGGTCGATGAGCGACGTGCCCGCCAGCCGGGCGAGCGTCATCGCGCACAGGAAGACGGCGAGGCCGATGGCGCCGACGGAGTCGTCGGTGCCGAAGCCGTCGACGACGGCGAGGCTCACCCAGTCGTTCGCCGCCCCCTCGGTGAGGGCGGCGGCGAGCACGACCAGTCCCACGAGCAGCGTGCGCGACTCGCGCCAGGTCGCCAGGGTGTCGCGCAGGGTGTGGCCGGTGCCCGTGTCGACGGCCGTGGCCGGGTCGGCCCGCGTGTCCGGCGCGGGCGCCCCCACCGCCGCGGCGTCCGCCGTCGGCTCGAAGAACCGCACGCAGGCCACCACCACCAGCAGGTCGATCACCATCACGGTGATGACGTGCCCGGGCAGCGAGGCGCCGGCGTGCGCCGCCAGGGCGCCGATGCCCGCGCCCGCGACCGTCCCGAGCGAGAAGCCGGCGTGGAAGCGCGGCATGACGGACTTCCCCAGGCGCTGCTCGACGACGGCGCCCTCGAGGTTCATCGCCGCGTCCCAGATGCCCACGCCCATGCCGCCGAGGAAGAGGCCGACGCGCACCAGCATCGGGTGGTCGCCGTCGACGGCGAGGGTGGCGACGGCGAAGCCGGCGGCGGCCAGCGCGGCGAACGACACGCAGGTGCGGCCGGCGCTGATGCGGGAGGCGATCATGCCCGACAGCGGCAGCGCGACGAGCGACCCGATGGCTCCCGTGAGCAGCAGCACGCCCATCTCCGCCTCGGAGAAGCCGAGGCCGTCACGCACCGCGGGGATGCGGGAGGCCCACGTGGCCATCCCGATCCCGGCGACCACGAAGACGACGAAGACGGCCCAGGCCGCACGGACGGCGTGCGCGGGCGGCGCGGCCGGGCGCTCGGGCGGCAGATCGGTGCTCACGGTCCGACGCTTCCGGATTCCGCCACGCCGGTCAAATCGATTCGAGCACGCGCTGGTCAGCGCAGGTAGGCTTCGCCCCGGACCTCGCCGGAAGGAGCCCCATGGGCCGCAGCAACGCCCGACCGACCCTCGCGCGGGTGGCCGAGCTCGCGGGTGTCTCGGTCTCCACCGCCTCGCTGGCGTTCTCGGGCGCGGGACCGATCACCGCCGAGACGCGCGACAAGGTGCTCGCCGCCGCCGCCGAGCTGGGCTACTCCGGCCCCAACCCGCTGGGCCGGCAGCTGCGCTCCGGACGCTCCGGCATCGTGGGCGTCGTCCTCGGCGACCAGCCCGGCCGCGCCTTCCGCGACCCGGTCGCGGTCAAGGTGCTCGACGGCCTCGTGGACGTGCTCGGCGCCGAGGGCCTGGGCGTGCTGCTCATCCCCGGCGTGCGCGCGGTCCCCGGGCCGCGCGTCGACGGCGAGGAGACGGCGCCCGTGCCCGCCGTCGACCCCCTGCTGGAGTCCGCCGCCATGGACGTGGCCGTGCTCGTGTGGGGCGTGCTCACCGACGACGCGACGCTCGCGGCCCTGCGCCGCCGCGACGTCCCCGTCGTGGTCGGCGAGGGCGGCCGGGTCGAGGGCGCGCCGCTCGTGGCCCTGGACGACCGGGCGGGCACGGCCCTGGCCGTGCGCCACCTCCAGGAGCTGGGGCACACCCGCATCGCGGAGATCACGCTGCCTCTCGACGCCGCCGAGCGGTCCGGCCCGATCGACGCGGCGCGCCTCGCCCAGGCGGACCGCACGTCGACGCGGCACCGTCTCGCGGGCGTCCGCGACGCGGTGGAGCCCGTGATCTCGTGGGAAACGCCCGCGTCCCTCGTGGAGCACGGTCGCGACGCCGCGACGGAGATCCTCGGGGCGTGGGTGCCCGAGACGGAGCGCCCGACGGCGATCGTCGCGCACTCGGACCTGCTCGCCGCGGGTGCCGTCATCGCGGCCCGCGAGCTAGGGCTGCGCGTGCCCGAGGACGTCTCGGTCGCGGGCTTCGACGGTATCGACCTGCCGTGGCTCTCCCCCGACGTGCTCACCAGCGTGCACCAGCCGCTGCAGGCCAAGGGCGCCGCGCTCGGCCGCGCCGTCCTGGGCGTGCTCGCGGACGAGGAGCCCACCTGCACCACGCTCCCCGTGGAGCTCGTGCCCGGCACCACGACCGGCCCCGTGCCCGACGTCGTCCGCCCCGCCGACCCGCAGGCCTGACGCCGGCCCGGCGCCGGCTCAGCCGGCGGTGCCGAACGCTGCCGCGACGAGCTCCTCGGCGCGCTCGCGGGGGCAGAACGCCAGCACGGCCTCCTTCGGCCCCTGGGGGGACTCGAAGCGCACGGTGCCCGCGGCCTCGAAGCCGAACGCCGCCATGCGCGCGACCGCGGACCGGTTGCGGGCGTCCGGCTCGCCGACCAGCCGCCGCGTGCCCGGGCGGGCGAACGCGAAGGCGAGCACCGCCGGCCCGACCACGGCCCACGGCACGACGTCGTGGCGCGCGGCCGGCCCGTCGCCGCCCTTGAAGAAGTGCATGCCGAGGTCGCCGGGGAGCACGTCGTAGGCCGTCGAGACCGGGTCGTCCTCCGGGTGGTACAGCTGCACCAGGACCACCGGCTCGCCGTCCCAGCGCACCAGGTAGGCGTGGTGCGTGGGCAGGGAGTCGACGAACGCGTACGTGGCGCTCAGGTCCTCGCGGCTCAGGCCCGCCAGGCCCCAGAACCCGGCGTGCGGGCGGTTGACCCACTCGTGCAGCACGTCGAGGTCCCCGACCGGGTCCAGCACGTGCGCCGTGACCGTGCCCGCGCCCGGGACGTCGGCGCGCCACACCTCCGCGCCGCGCGCCCCGGAGAGCAGACGGTCGGACGTCGCAGGCTCGGGCAGGGAATCGGGCAAGGGCTCGGTCGGGTGGTCGGCGGTGGGCTCGCGGGTCATCGGTCCTCCGAGGGTCGTCGGGTCGGCAGGGGTTCCGGGCGCAGCCGCGCCCAGTCGGTCTCGATCGGGGTGGTGCGCGCCTCGGCCCACGCGGGGTGCTGGTCGGCGAAGTGCGGCGAGCGGGGGTCGCCGGAGGCGCCGAACGGCACTCCCCAGCGGCTGCGGCGGCGGTCGCCCAGGTCCCACACCCAGCGGGCGACCGACCCGTGCAGGACGGCGTGGGTCACGCCGGGCACGCCCGCCGTGCAGCGGACCGCGTCGACCGACCCGCCCAGCGGACGCGCGTGCTCCGCCGGCACCGCGGGCACCGCCGCGCCCGGAACCAGGCCCAGCGCGTGCAGCGGGGCCAGGCGGTGCAGGTCGCCCCACGTCTCGACCGGGCGGCCGGGGTGGTCGCCCGGGTGGTCGCCGCTCGGCTCGTCGTGGACGTCGACGTCGTCGAGGTCCGCGAGCGCCTCCGCGGCCAGGCGCCCGTCGTCGACGACGCCCGAGCCCAGGATCACCGCGAGCGCGTCTCCGACGCGTGCGACGACGTCGAGCCACGGCGCGAAGACCTCGGGCAGGCCGTGGGGCTCGTGCAGCGCGGTGAGGGCCGGGTCGGCCGCGACGCGGCGCACCAGCGCGTGCCGCCAGCGCGCGAACAGCGCGGCGTCCGCGGAGCCGGCGTCCATCCGCGCGCCCGCCGCCGCCCACGCGCGCAGCCGCGCAGCGCGGCCCGCGGTCCCGACAGCGCCGACCGCCTCGGCCGCCCCGAGCGCGCCGACGGACGGGCCCGGCCCGAGCCGGGCGACGAGCCCCGCCGCGCCGCCGTCGTGGGTGTCCGCGAGCACGCGGTCCTGGGCCGCGGCCGTCTCCCCGCCGGGCGGCGGGTCGGCGAGCAGCGCGCGCACGCGCGCGGCCCGGTGCGGGGCGTAGGCGTGGCCGAGGTCGTGCTCCGTCCGCGCGGGGCGGTGGTTGGCGTCCACCGCGACGTCGGTCACGACGGCGGGCGCGGGCAGCCGGCGCCACGCCGGCGGGGTGCCGCCGGTCGCCGGGACGACGCGGCCCGACGGCGCCACCTCGGGCACCAGGCCGGCGGTCAGGCGCAGCACCTCGCCGGTCGAGTCGGCGGCGAGCACCCGGTCCACGGGGTCGACCCAGCCGGCGAACGCGGTGGCGACGTCGCGCGCCGTGGCCGCGTGCTGGAGCGCGCGCCAGGCGGCCACGCCGGCGTCCGCGGTGACGCGCACGGGCCAGCGGAGGCTGTGCCGGTCCGTGACGAGCGGGCCGCGGGGCGTCTCGGCCCAGCGCACGACCACGGGTTCGCCGCCGCGCACGGGCACGGTGTCCGAGCCCTGCGCGACCACCCGCGCCCCCGCGGCGGCGGCGTCGCACCCCTCCGCGTACAGCTCGACGTGGTGCGCCATCGCGTTGGTGACGCCCCAGGCCACGACGGTCTCGGCGGATCCGGCCGACGACACCGCCTGCCCGAAGTGCAGCACCCCCGGGACGCCCGGGAAGGCCAGCCCGACGACGTCGTGCCCCGGGCGGGCGAGCCGGACCTGCTGGTAGACGCCGGGCAGCTCGAGCAGCCGGTGCGGGTCGCCGGCGAGCAGCGGAGCGCCGGACGCCGTGCGGGAGCCGTGCAGGGCCCACGCGTTGGACCCCGACGACGGGCCGCCCGCGCCGTCCCGCGCGCCCCACCAGCCGACGGCCGCGTCGCCCAGGGTCGGGCCGAGCGTGCGCGCCACGTGCTCGCGCCACAGCAGGTGCGGGAAGCCGCTGAACAGCACGTGGTGCACCAGGAACGTGCCGACCGGCGTCCAGGGCCGCCAGGGCTCGTCGTCGGGCAGGTCCGCGCCGCCGAGGGCGCGGGCGAGCTCGGCCCGCTCGGGCGTGTCCCGCCCGCCGGCGTCGAGCCCGGCGCGCACGCCGTCGGCGTACGCGCCGAGCCACGCCCGCTCCGGCTCCGCGAGCGCGTCCCAGACCCGGCGCGTCGTGTCGGCCAGGCGCACGCGGGCGGCGAACCGGTCCCACTCCAGCCCGGCCGGGCCGACCCGCGCGGCGAGCCGCCCCTCGCCGTACCAGCGGTCGACCTCGAGCTGCCAGCCCCGGTCCAGCGCGGTGACGTAGCCCTGCCCGTACGCCAGGTCCGCCTCCGAGCCCGCCCGTACGTGCGGCACCCCGAGGTCGTCGCGGAAGAGCTCGAAGGGGTGGTTCACGGGGCGTCCGGGCGGGCGACGGGGTTGGCCATCGTCCCTGCGTACAGCAGCGAGGCGGACTGGTCGGTGAGGTCCACCATCTGCAGCGTGTTGCGCAGCTGCAGCCGGTTGAGGCACGAGTGCGCGAACCGCCGGCCCCGCAGCTCGATCCGCCCCGCCAGGTCGGGGTGCTCCGCCCCGTGCCGGTCGATCACGTCGGCCACCACGGCCCAGAACCGGTCCTCGCCCAGCACGCCGTCCACCGCGAGGATGCCCGCGAGGTGGCGAAGCACGCCGTCGAACACGTCGGTGAAGATCGACAGCGCCTTCTGGTCGGCGTCGACGACGGCGCGCGCCCGCTCCACGCCGGCCGGCAGCTCGCGGTGCCCGAGGACGGCGATCTCCTCCCCGATGTCCTTCATGAACACCCGCCGCACCACGCCGTCGCGCAGCACGAGCACCAGGTTCTCGCCGTGCGGCATGAACGCCAGGTCGTGCGCGCGCAGGCAGTGCACCAGCGGGTACAGGTAGGCGTCGAGGTAGGCGCGCAGCCACGCCTCGGGCGCGATCCCCGACTCCCGCACGAGGGCGGTGGCGAGCGCCCGCCCCGCCGCGTCGCGGTGCAGCAGGCTCGCCATGGTCGCCAGCCGCTCCCCCGGCGCGGTGCGGGGCACGGGCGACTCGCGCCAGAGCGCGGCGAGCATCTTGCGGTGCGCGCTCGGGCGGGCGGTGCGGTGGTAGACGTCGCCGGTGTAGCCGACCGACGCGCGCTCGCGCAGGACGCCGAACCCGGCGTCGCGCAGCGTGGGGTCGCCCGCGACGACGCCCGCCACCCAGTCGTTGATCTCCGGGGTGCCGCGCATGTAGGCCGGGGAGAGCCCGCGCAGGAAGCCCATGTTCTGGATCGCGAGCGCCACCTTGACGTAGTGCCGCTCGGGCCGCGTGCGGTTGAACATCGTGCGGATCGACTGCTGCGGCTGGTACTCGTCGGCGCCCGGGCCGAGGGGTACCAGGTCGCCCCGCGCGACGTCCGCGGCGAACGTGATCGGCACGCGGTGCTGCCACTGCCAGGGGTGCACCGGCAGGTACAGGTAGTCGGCGGGGTCCTGGCCGCGCGCGGCCAGCCGCTCGGCGAACGCGGCGCGCTCGGCGTCGGAGAGCTCGGCGCCGTACAGCTCCCGCTCGGTGAGGCCGTCGCCGACGGCGAGGTGGGTGTGCTCGCGCCGCGCCGCCAGCCACATCAGGCGCATCCGCTCGCCGCGCTCGGGGGCGAACGACCGGTAGTCGTCGAGGGAGAACCCGATGCGGCCGTTGTTCGCGAGGAAGCCGGGGTGCCCCTCGGTCATCGCCGCCTCGGTGGCCTGGAACGCGTCGGCCCGTCGCCGGTCGTCGTCGCCCTCGTCGCCGGCGCCGGAGCCGTGCGGGACCAGGTCCGTGAGCAGCGCCGGCACCTGCGGGGACGCACCGGCCAGCTCGCGGTCGCCCTTGGCGCACGCGGCGGCGAGGGTCGAGGACAGCTCCTCGAGGTAGGTCGCCACGAGGTCGTCCGGGATCTGCAGCAGGGGCTGCAGCTCCGCCACCAGCTCCAGCGCGTCCACGGGCAGGTCGGCGCCGTCGCCCGACGACGCCGTGCGCGTGATGGACGCCGGGTCCACCACCCAGTGCTCCAGCGCGAACGTCCGCGCCGCGAACCGGTACGTGACGCCGTCGAGCGCGAGCACGAACCGGCCCGGCTCCGGGTCGGGCTCGGGGCGGAAGAGCCGCTCGTGCGCGAGCTCCGCGAGCGCCTTGGCGGCCAGGTGCCGGTGGGCGTGCTCGGCGACGTCGGGGCGCAGGTGCGGCGCGAGGTCCGCGCCGTCGCCCTCGCCGAGGCCGGCGAGGGCGCCGAGCGGCGAGGCCGCGAAATCCGCCCGCGTGCACACGCTCAGCACCGCGCGCTTGGTGTGCCCGCCGGGCCCGTCGCCGTCGTCGAGCTCCACCTCGCGCAGCACGCGGAACCCGGCGGCCGCGTTCTTCGCGGCGATCGCGCGGTTGCGCACGTCCGGCTCGACGACGACGCGCGCCCCGCCGCGGCCCTCCGCGGCCAGGCAGAAGCGCACGACGGCGGCCATCACCGCGTCGGTGAAGCCTGGCGCGCGGGCGGCCGGGTCGTCGGGCGGAGGCGCCACGAGCAGGTGCATGCCGACGTCGCCGGGTGCGGCGTCGTGCACGCCGACGAGCAGCACGCGGGCCGGGTCGTAGGTCTCGGCGTAGAAGGCGGGGACGCCGTCGACGCGGCCGAGCCAGCCGTCCTGCCGGTCGTCGTCCGCGACGTCGGCGAGGTAGTCGCCGACCTCCGCGACGCCCAGGTGCCCCATCTGCCAGAACACCGACGCCGGGTGGGTCAGCCACCCGTGCACGGTCGCGGCGTCCCGCGCCGGGTCGACCGGCTCGAGGACGACGGCGTCCGGGGACGTGCGGGGCGTGCTGGCGCCGCGGGCGGTCCGGGTCTCGGCGACGGCGGTCATCGGGCCACCTCCCGCTCGGCCGCGGCGGGTTCGGGCGGCGACCAGGGCGTCGAGCGCTCGCCGTCGGGCCGGCCGCCCGGCAGGCCGAACGTCTGGAACGCGATCCGTCGCTCGATCGCGTACGGCTCGCGGCCGGTGACCTGCGCGAGGATCACGGAGTTCCGCCAGGCGGCGAAGCCCAGGTCGGGCGCGGTGACACCGTGGGTGTGCGCCTCCGTGCCGCCCACGTGCAGGCGGCCGCCCGCGCCGGCCGTGTAGTCGCGGGCCACGTCCACGCGGCCCAGCTCGTCGAGGTCCACCAGGCCGGGCGCCACGAAGCCGGGCACCCCCGCCCCGTACCCGGTGGCGGCGACGACGGCGCGCGTGCGGTGCTCCGCCGTCGTGCCGAGCTGGCCGTGCCGCAGGGTGAGGACGTACTCCCCCGCACGGTCGGTGCTGCCGTCGGCTCCGTCGTCGGGCTCGTAGCGCGCCGCGACCACCTCCGTGTCCGACAGCAGGGTGGTCGGCACCTCTCGCCCGAGGGCCGACTTGCGGTACAGCGTGTCGTAGATGTCGTCCACGAGGTCGCCGCTGATCCCCTTGTACAGCGCGCGCTGCTCGCGGCCGAGGATCTCGCGCAGCTCGGTGGGCAGCGCGCGGTAGTGGTCGGTGTACTCCGGCGACGTCATCTCGAGCGTGAGCTTCGTGTACTCCATCGGGAAGAAGCGCGGCGAGCGGGTCACCCAGTCCACGCGGTGGGCGTCGGGCGCTGCGTCCTCGAGCAGGTCGCGGTACACCTCGGCAGCCGACTGCCCCGACCCGACGACGGTCACCGCGCCCGACGCGGCGAGCGCGTCGCGGTGCGGCAGGTAGTCGGCGCTGTGCACGACCGGCCCGGCGCCCGGGTGCCGGGCCGCCTCCGCCGCCAGGGCGGCGAGCGGTCCGGGGAGCTGCGGCGTCGTCCCGACGCCGAGGACGACGTGGCGAGCCCGGTACGTCTCCGTGCGGGCCGTGCCGTCCGGACCGGCGGAGAGGCGGGCGGTCACCACCAGGTCACCGGTCTCCTCGTCCCGGTCCATCGCCGTGACGTCACGGCCCCAGCGCAGCGTGGTGAGCCGGTCGGCCGCCCAGCGGCAGTACTCGTCGTACTCGGCGCGCAGCGGGTAGAAGGACTCACGGATGTAGAACGGGTACAGCCGGCCCGTGTCCTTGAGGAACGCGAGGAACGAGTACGGCGACGTGGGGTCGGCCATCGTCACCAGGTCGGCCAGGAACGGCACCTGGATCGTGGCGCCCTCGAGCATCATCCCGGGGTGCCAGCTGAAGCCCTCGCGCCGGTCGAGGAAGACGGCGTCGACGTCGTCGAGCGGGTCGGCGAGCGCGGCGAGGCCCAGGTTGAACGGCCCGACGCCGATGCCGACGAGGTCGTAGGTGCGGTCGTGGGCACGGTCGTGGGCACGGTCGTGGGCACGGTCGGTCGGGCGGGTCATCGGGCGACCTCCTCGAGGGCGGGGTCGGTGGGCGCGGCGGACGCGCGGGTCAGGCGCGGGTGGACGCCCCGGCACGGCGGCGCGTCCAGGTCGAGCAGCTCCTCGCCGGCGAGCAGCCCCTGCGCCGTGGCGCGCACCAGGTCGAGCACGCCGCGGACGTCGTCGAGCGTCGCGTCCGGGTTGAGGAGCGTGAGCTTGAGGCACGGACGCCCGTCGATCACCGTCTTCGCGACGAGCGCGCGGCCGGAGTCGAACAGCACGCGCCGCACGCGCGGCACGAGGGCGTCGGCCTGCGCGTCGTCGAGGCCGCCGGGCTGGTAGCGGAACAGCACGGTGGACAGGTCGGTGGGGGCGAGGAGCCGCAGGTCGGGGTCCTCGGCGAGGTCGGCGTGCACGGCCGCGGCGAGGTCGCAGACGGCGTCGACCATGTCGCCGATCCCGTCCGCGCCCACGGCGCGCAGGGTGGCCCACAGCTTGAGCGCGTCGAACCGGCGCGTGGTCTGCAGCGACCGGTCGACGAGGTTGAGGTCGGGGTTCGGCTCCCCCGCCTCCTCGGCGGGGTTGAGGTAGTCCGCGTGCCACGCGGCCCGCGCCAGGTCGGTGGCGTCGCGCACCAGGAGCGCGCTGGAGGAGACCGGCTGGAAGAACGTCTTGTGGAAGTCGACCGTGACGCTGCGTGCCCGCTCGACGCCGTCCAGCAGGTGGCGACGGCGCGGCGAGACCAGCAGCCCGCCGCCGTACGCGGCGTCGACGTGCAGCCAGGCCCCGACGGCGTCGCACAGGTCGGCGACCGGGGCGATCGGGTCGACGCACCCGCGGTCGGTGGTCCCCGCGGTGACGACGACGGCCATGACGACGTCGCCCGCCCGCTCGACGTCGACCAGGGCCCGGGCCAGCGCGCCCGGGTCGAGGCGGCCCTCGGCGTCGGTGCCGACGCCGATCACGGCGTCGTCGTCGAGGCCGAGCAGCAGCGCGGAGCGCGCCACGCTGAAGTGCCCGGCGGTCGTGGCGAGCACCCGCAGCCGGCCGAGCCGCTCGCGCCGCGCCGCGCCGCCGAGCCGGGCGCCGTCGGGCCCGGTGAGCGCGGCCTCGCGCGCCAGGTGCAGCGCCTGCAGGTTGGACTGCGTGCCGCCCGAGGTGAAGACGCCGTCGCTCCCGGCCGGGAAGCCGATGCGGCCGGCCGTCCACTCGACGAGGCGCTGCTCCATGAGCGTCGCGACCGTGGACTGGTCGTACGTGTCGACGGACGTGTTGATCGCGGCGAGCATCGCCTCCGCCCCGACCGCGGGGAGCGCCACCGGGCAGTTGAGGTGCGCGGCGTAAGCGGGGTGGTGGAACCAGACGGCGTGCGAGGCGTAGAGGTCGGCGCTCTCGCGCAGCGCGTCGGGCGTCCCGACCGGCGGCCCGTCGAGGTCGACGGCGTCGACGAGCGCCTGCAGCTCGCGGCGGCTCGCACCGCAGAACGGCTGGCGGGCGGTCTCGACGCGGGCGGCCACGTCGTCCACGACGGCGTGCAGCGCACCGGCGTAGTCGGCCGCGGTCGCGGCTCCGAGCAGGGCGGAGGGCATCGTCACGGGGCTCCTTACGAGGATCGGGTTAGGTCAGCCTCGCCTAACTTAGGTGCCGGGACTTCCGCTGCCAACCGCAGCGACGCAGATCACACCGCCCCTCGACGCGTGCGGGCAGCGGGACGGCGGCGGCGTCGACGCCAGGGGAGGCGCCAGGGGAGGCGCCAGGGGAGGCGCCAGGGGAGGCGCCAGGGCGGGTGACCATGGTCGTCTTCACGGTGGTCGCGGCCGTGGGAGCATCGTCCAGCTCTCCCTGGGCGACGACACGCAGGGCCGCGTCATCGCCGGGCCGCAGGTCGCGTTCGCCGTCGCGGCCGTGCTCGCGGTCCGCTTCGACCGTCCCCGGGACCGCGAGGACGACCCCGATCGTTGAGCCGACCGAGCCGTCCGAGCCGTCCGGGCCGCCCGAGCCGTCCGGGCCGCCCGAGCCGTCCGGACCGCCCGAGCCGTCCGGACCGCCCTGGCCCACGGCCCGGTCGGGCCCGCGCGTCCCCGTGAGAACCCGACGGCGGGTCAGTGTCGTCGACGCACCAGACCCACGGTGAGCGCTCCGGCCGCGACGAGGACGGCTGCCAGGAGGGCCAGGGGGCCGGGGTCCGCACCCGTGCGGGGAAGCTCGCCCGGGCTCGTCGGGCCGCTGGTCGCGGGCGGCACCACGGGGGCCGCCGCGCTGGGGCTGGGCGACGGGCCCGCCGAGGGCGAGGTCGGGGAGGGCGTCGGCGACGGGCTCAGGGTCGGTGACGGGCTCGGCGAGGGGGACGGGCTCGGCGAGGGCGACGGCGCGACGACCGGCACGGTCTCGCTCACCGGGGGTGAGATGGCCCCGCCGCCGTCGCCGGACGCGGTCGCGGTGTTGACCACCTCGCCGGCGTCGACGTCGGCGGCGGTGATCGTGTACTCGCCTCGGCAGGTCGTCTCGTTTTCCGGCGCGTCGTCGAGCCCGCCGAGGGTCGTGGCGTCGCAGACGACGTCGGGGATGCGGTCGTCGAGGACCTCGAGGTCGGTGACGGGGGCGAGCCCGGAGTTGGTGACCGTGTAGGTGTAGGTGACGGTGTCGCCCAGCCGGTACGGGCCGGGGTCGTCCGCCACCTTCGTGAGCGTCAGGATCGGCGACGGGTCGACCGACTCCAGCACGACGTTGCGGATCAGATGGACGTCGGTGAACTGACCGGTCGAGGCGGAGAAGCCGAACTTGTACGTCGCGGGGACGGGCTCGGGGGCCGGGATGTCGAGGACCTGCTGGAGGTCGCCGCCGGGGCCGGCGATCGACACCGTGACGCGCGGGTCGGGAGCCGGGCTGACCGTCACCTCGACGGTCCGCTTGTCGTCCTCCAGGATCGCTGCGGCCTCGGCCGCGGAGATCCCGTCGGGCAGCGACGACGTCGTGCCCTGGAGGGTCACGGGGAGCGTCGAGGGCCACGACGTCGCCGCCGGGTCGTCGAGGTTCTCCGCCGTGGACGTGAGGAAGCAGTAGCCCTGGGTCGTGTCGTCGCCCAGCACGGGGCCGCGCACGGTGATCTTCTCCGGCTCCGGGATCCGGAACCCTGTCCCCGCCGGGGACCCCTGCCCCGCGGGGCAGCCGAGACCGCGGTCCTCCCAGTCCCCGAAGAAGTTGCCGAGCACGTCCAGCCCGATGCCGAGATAGCCACCCTCCACGCCCGGGATGATCTCGTTGGTGGGGATCCCGTCGGGTCGCTTCTGCGCGTACCCCAGGCTCCCGCCGAAGGCGCCGGGGGCGACCAGCTCGGCCTCGCCGTCGACCAGGAAGAACGCGATGCCGTCGGCCGGCGCGGGGTCCGCCGTCGTCGTGCCGTACTGCCACTGCTCGAACCGGACCACCAGGCCCTGCTCCGCGGGGATCGGCGTGTCGAACAGCACCGCGCCCGACTGGTCGTTCGACGCGTCGGTGAGCTGCAGGTAGCCGTCCGGGGCACCGTCGAGCGGCGGCGAGTTCACGGTCCGCGCGGGGTCGCAGCCTTCGAGCGGGTGGGCCCCCGCCGTGGGGTTGCCCGGTGCGGCGCCGGTCAGGCACGCGGAGCCGTAGGCGGAGAACAGCGGGTCCGCCGTCGCGCCCGTGAACGTCTCGTCCACGAAGATCGCGCCCTGCGCCACCGCGGCCCCCACCCCGGCTCCGACGACGAGCGCGCCCAGGGCCACCGCGGACCCCACGGTCGTGCCCCACGAGCCCCGTCGGCGGACGCCGGTCACGAGCTTGCTGTTCTTGGCCACGACCCCCAGATTCGCACCGGAGCCCCGTCGGCGCCACGGGACCGCACCGCCTCGCACGCGACCGCAGGGCACGGACTGCTCGCAAACCCGTGACACGGACCACACGATCTGGGAAAGTCTTCGCCATCAGGGCGGTGGGGACCGTCCACCGCCCCCGCCTGCGGGGAGGACCCATGAGAGGCACGGCGCGAGGTACGGCACGAAGGAGCTGGATGCGAGCGACGACGGCGGCACTGGCGGCGGGGGCGGTGATCGCACCCACCGCGGGCGCGGCCGGCGCGGCCCCCACGGACGACCCGGGGCCGACCGGCCACAAGATCACCACCACCCACTGGCAGGGCATCGACGACCTGCGGCAGGGCGAGTGGGAGAACCTGCGGCCCGGGGCGCACGGCACCCTCGGCCTGCGTGACCCCGGCGGCCCGAGGACCGAGTACACCGACCCGTTCGGCGACGGCGCCGCGGTCGAGTACGAGACGGGCACCTGGACGTCGCCGGTCGTCGAGACCGGGTACGCCGTCGACGAGTCCCTCACGTCCTGGAACGCCACCACCCCCACCGGCACGTGGGTCGAGGTCGAGTTCCGCGGACGCAAGGCCGACGGCGCGTGGACCAAGTGGTTCGTCATGGGGCGCTGGGCGTCCGGCGACGACGTCGAGCCCGCCGACGGCGGCGTGGGCGACATCCACCGCACCTCCGTGGACGGTCAGAACGACGACGACGCGTACCTGTTCACCGACACGTACGTCGCCAAGTCCGGGCGCGAGCCCGAGGCGTTCCAGACCCGGGTCACGCTCTACCGGCCGGCCGGGTCGACCGCGACCCCGCGGCTGGCGGGCGTGACGACCATGACCAACGAGTACCTGCCCGACTCCGCCTACACCGGCACCAGCGACTTCACGCTGGGGCGCGCGGTCGAGCTCGACGTGCCCGGCTACTCGCAGCTGACCCACATCGGCGAGTACCCGGAGTTCGGCGGCGGCGGCCAGGTGTGGTGCTCCCCGACGTCGACGACGATGATCCAGTACTCCTACGGCAGGAAGCACCAGGTGCCGGCGTCGGAGCTCGAGGACATCGTGGCCCCGAACGGTGACCCCCAGGTCGCCTACGCCGCCATCAACACGTGGGACTACACGTACGAGGGCTCGGGCAACTGGCCGTTCAACACCGCCTACGCGCACCGGTTCGGGCTGGAGTCGTTCGTGACCCGCCTGCGGTCGCTGGCCGAGGCGGAGCGGTTCGTCGCGGCGGGCATCCCGCTGGTCGTGTCGATCCACTTCGCCGAGGAGGAGATGCCCGAGGCCGGCTACGGCACCGACGGCCACCTCGTGACCATCGTCGGCTTCACCGCCGAGGGCGACCCGGTCATCAACGACCCCAACAAGGCGACCGACGCCGACGTGCGCAGCGTCTACACCCGCGAGAACTTCGAGCGCGTGTGGCAGACGTCCACCGACGGCATCGCCTACGTCATCCACCCGCACCAGGTGAAGCTGCCCCGCAACGTCCCCGGGGCCACCCCCAACTGGTGAGGTAGCACCAACCTCGCCGAGGTAGTTCGCACAGATGTGCGAACTACCTCGGCGAGGGCCGGGCTACCTCGGCGAGGTCGGACTACCTCGGCGTCAGTGCGGACGGACCGGGCCGACGGCGTCGGACGTGAACGTCGCCGACGTGTAGCCGGGCGCCGACACGGTCACCTCGACCGAGATGTCCGCGCCGCGGTCACGACCGGTGAGGTGGTACCGCGTGCCGTCCGCGCCGCGCACGGGCTCGCCGTCGCGCAGCCACTGCACGTCGACGTCGGTGCCGTCCCCGGGCAGGTACTCCCCCGGGTCGACGGTGAGGACCTTGCCGATCTTCGCCCTGCCCTCGATGCTCGGCCCCTCGACGTCGGTGACGACGGGGTCGTGCAGGGTCACGTCGGCGGCCCGGGTGAACACCTGCCGGTGCGCGTACCAGAGCTGGTAGTAGGCGTCCTCGCCGCGCACGTCCGTGCGGTCGTCGGGCACGGAGCCGTCGAACGACGTGGCGTAGTAGTAGTCGGTCGAGACCGAGTCGTCGGACACCACGTAGCTCTGCTCGGCCCCGATGGTGTACTCGATCGGCGTGACCGCCTGCTCGGCGATGCCCGGGTAGGGCTGGTACGCCGCGCCCTCCGGGTACGCCCGGCCGTAGATGGCCGCGGTCTCGTCCCCGCTCACGGTCACCGTCTGCCCGGTGCTCGGCACGACCACGGGACGGTCCGCCGGGTTGTGGATCCAGGCCAGCGACCCGGCCCACCACACGCCCAGCCACTGGTCCCGCACCTGCGCGACGACGAGCTTGTGGCCCGAGGTGACGCGCGCGCTGATGTCGCTGGCGTAGGTCGTGCCGTCCGCGCCGCCCGGCTTCCAGCCGGGGTCACGGGCGTAGGGGGCGTCGAGCGACGGCTCCTGGTACGCCACCGCGAAGTTGGTGCCGGCGCCCGCGACGCAGTCGCCGGACCCCGGCGACGCCTGCTCGCACCCCGTGACCGGGTTGGCGTTGTCGTCGTAGCCGGCGACCACCTCGACGACGTCGCCGGGCGCGACGTCCGTCGTCGTGTCCAGCCCGCCGCCGATCGGTGCACCGAGCAGCTCGAAGTAGTGCTCCCAGTCCCAGTACGGGCCCGGGTCCCAGTGCACGCTCTTCGTGTAGCCGGGCAGGATGCCGGGGATCTGGTCGTGCCCGATGACGTGCGCGCGGTCGAGCGGGACGTCGTACTTCTCGCCCAGGTACCGCACGAGCTGCGCGGACGACTGGTAGAGCGCCTCCGTGAACCAGCCCGACGTGCCGGCCCAGCCTTCGTGCTCCAGGCCGATCGAGTGCATGTTCATGTACCAGTTGCCGGCGTGCCAGCCCACGTCGGAGGGCTCGAGGTGGTTCGCCACGTGCCCGTCGGACGAGCGCAGCGTGTAGTTCCACGCCAGGTAGCTCGGGTCCTGGACCATGTTCAGGGTCCCGTCGTACCCGCCCTCGGTGTCGTGGACGACGATGTAGTCGATCGACGGGCCGCCCTCGCCCGTGCGGTCGGCCTGGTCGTGGTTGCCGTAGTTGCCCGTGTCGTCGGGCAGGTCGGCGCTGCCCTTCGCGTACGGCGCCGGGATCCAGTCGCAGCCCAGGTCGGGCGGGCAGTCGGCGGCAGGGTCGCTCGCCGCGGACGCGGACGCCTCGGGCAGGACGGCGTCCGGACGGGCGGCGAGGGTGACCAGACCGCCGTCGTCGGTCGTGCGGCTCTCGCCCTTCTGCAGGGTCGAGTACACCCGCGCGGCGAACGACGGCGAGCCGCCCAGCCGCGCGACGGCCGTTCCCCAGGACGCGAGGTCGCCCGCGCCCTCGCCCGCGTCCTCCTGGTAGGAGGCGAGAAGCGCGGCGGCGCCGCAGGTGTTCGCGGCGGCGTCGGACCTCAGCTCGGCGACGGGCAGCCCGGTCAGGGCGGCGGCGCGGTCGAGCTCACTCACGGCGGCGCGGGGCGTGGCGTCCTTGCCGGCCCCGTCGGGCGCCTCGGGCGCGTGGTCGAGCAGGTTGAACAGGCCGTAGCCGCCGTCGATGCTGGGGGTGCCGGCGTGCTGGTCCCAGCGGGACTCCATGTAGGAGACGGCCTTGAGCAGGTCGGCGGGGACCCCGGTGGCGTCGCTCGCCGCGGCGAACGCGGACTCCCGGTCCGGCGCGGCGACGACGGCGTCGCAGGTCACGTCGGACGTGGGGGCGGTGGACGGCCCCGCCCCCGCGGCGACCGCGGGGATCGTGACCAGGGGCAGGAGGAGGCCGGCGGCTGCCAGCCCGGTGGTGCGTCGTCGTACGGATCTCACGGGGAGTGCTCCTCTCGAGGACGGAGTGCGCTCGGGGCGCACCTCGTCATCGAACCGTGAAATCCCGTTTCATGGGAAGTGATAGGCGTAAAAAATCTCGTCGCGCGAGATCGCGACGAGATCCGGCCACGCCCGGGGGAGGGAAGGTGGGAATCAGGAGAGGCGGACGGTGGCCTGCGAGCGGCCGAGCACCTTGGCGCCCTCGTGGGTCACCGTGAGGTCGACCCGCACCGTCCCGGCGTCGGCGTCGATCGCGCCGACGGCGGCGGAGACCTCGACGACGGCGCCACCGTCGCGCGGCACCGGGACCGGCTTCGTGAAGCGGGTCTGGTAGGCGACGACGGCGCCCGGGTCCCCCGCCCAGTCGGCGACGACGCCGACGACGGATCCCATCGTGAGCATGCCGTGGGCGATGACGTCGGGCAGCCCGACGCCGGTGGCGAAGGACTCGTCCCAGTGGATCGGGTTGAAGTCGCCGCTGGCCCCGGCGTAGCGCACGAGGCGGGCGCGGTCGAGCTCGACCGTGCCGGTGGCGACGACGTCGCCGACGGCGAGGTCCGCGAGCACGGGGCGGGGCTGCTCGTGTGCCATCAGGAGTCCTCCCCGCGGATCACCAGGCTCGAGCTGACGGTCGCGACGGGCTCGCGGGCGCCGCCGTCGGCCGCGCCGTCCGCGGCCGCGAAGATCTCGCAGCGCGTGGTCACCATCGCGATGCCCGCCCGCTCGGTCACCGAGTCCACGTGGAGCACGGTGACCAGCTCGTCGCCCGCGACGATCGGCCGGTGGTGCGTGAACCTCTCGTCCGCGTGCACGACGCGCGAGAAGTCGATCCCGGCGGCCGGGTCCTGGACGTACTGCGCCTCGGCCCGTTGCGCGACGACGACGGCGAACGTGGGGGGCGCGACCAGGTCCGGATAGCCGAGACCCCGCGCTGCCACGAGGTCGTGGTGCGCGGGGTGGGCGGCACCGACGGCGGAGGCGAACTCACGGAGCTTCTCGCGCCCTACCGAGTAGGGGGTGGTGGCCGGGTACTCGCGGCCAGCGAAGCCTCGATCGGGAAGCGTGTTCGCCACGTCGGTGCGGTGATCCGTCGAGAGCTGCGTCAGCGGGTCTCGCGGTGCGACGTGTGCTTGCCGCAGCGCGGGCAGAACTTCGCCAGCTCGAGACGGTCGGGGTCGTTACGACGGTTCTTCTTCGTGATGTAGTTCCGCTCCTTGCAGTCCACGCAGGCCAGCGTGATCTTCGGGCGGACGTCCGCGCTCTTGGCAGCCATGGTGTGTCACCTCTCGCGCCCCCGGAAGGCGCCACGTGAATCAAGGAACAGGCCGGTCCGACGCCGGCCGTCGAACCGTGATGGTGTCGGTAGCGAGGGCGGGGCTCGAACCCGCGACCTCACGATTATGAGTCGTGCGCTCTGACCAGCTGAGCTACCCCGCCGCGCGTGACGGAACGCAGGACCATTCGTCCTCGAACAAGGACGACGGTCCCGCGTCACATCACAGAGCCCCGAAAGGGAATCGAACCCTTGACCTTCTCCTTACCATGGAGACGCTCTGCCGACTGAGCTATCGGGGCAGCGGAGAAGACTCTACACGGCTCTCGGCACCTGATGAAATCCGCGGGATGCCCGCTCGATCACATCGTGCACCGGGGCCGTGCAGGCCCCTCCAGACGTCGGACGAGGCGCCTCCCGAGGGTGGCGCCCCGTCCGTCGCGGTGGCAGGTGAGGGATTCGAACCCCCGAAGGCTGAGCCGTCTGATTTACAGTCAGATCCCTTTGGCCGCTCGGGCAACCTGCCGTGCGGGCTCGCGGACGAGCTCGCGGGTAGAACCATAACGCCCCGGAGGGCCCCGGCGGAAATCGTCCCGCCGTGGCCCCCGTCACGACCGCACGCGGGGCGCGCCGGGGCCCTACATTGAGGCGGTGACGTCCCCCTCCTCCCCCGACCGCTGGGGGCTGCCGCTCGGCCTCTCGGCGTTCGTCCTGTGGGGCGCGATGCCCCTCTTCTTCCCGCTGCTCGAGCCCGCCGGCCCGGTCGAGATCATCGCCCACCGCGTGGTGTGGAGCCTCGTGTTCTGCGTGGTGCTCCTGCTCGTCACGCGCACGTTCGGGTCGTTCCTCGCCGTCCTGCGCAACGGGCGTGTCATGGGCGCGCTCGCCGTCGCGTCCGTGCTGATCATCGCGAACTGGACCACGTACGTGTACGCGGTGCTCTCCGGCCACGTGCTGGACGCCGCCCTCGGGTACTTCATCAACCCGCTGCTGACCGTGCTCCTCGGCGTGCTCGTGCTGCGCGAGCGCCTGCGCGTGGCGCAGTGGGTCGCGCTCGGGTTCGGAGCCGCGGCCGTCGTGGTGATCTCCACGGGCGTGGGCGGCCTGCCGTGGATCGCCCTCGTTCTCGCGGGCGCCTTCGGGCTCTACTCCCTGGTGAAGAACCGGGTGGGGCGCGACGTCGGCGCGCTGCCCGGCCTGGCCGCGGAGACGGCCGTGGCCACCCCGTTCGCCCTGGCATACCTCGTGGTGCTCGGCGTCACCGGCGTCGGCACGTTCACGACCGAGGGCGTGGGGCACGCGCTCCTGCTCGCCGCCTGCGGCGTCATCACCGGGCTGCCCCTGCTGCTCTTCTCGGCCGCCGCGCGCCGGCTGCCGCTGTCGGTCGTCGGGATGCTGCAGTACCTGACCCCGGTGCTCCAGTTCCTGCTGGGCCTGCTGGTCTTCGGGGAGCACATGCCGCCCACCCGCTGGGCCGGGTTCGTGCTCGTGTGGGTGGCGCTCGTGATCCTCACGGCCGACGGCACCCGGCAGGCCCGCGCGTCGCGCCTCGCCACCCGGGACGCCGCAGGGGGGGGGGGGGCGGGGAGGGGGCCGCAACCCCCCCTCCGGCCGGGA